>CAYQNF010000017.1:0-4904 GCA_964418905.1 uncultured archaeon
GTCCATATGCTTTTCAAACTCTTGTTTATGGTCTTCTATTGTCTCAATGACAAAATTTTGAGCATGGCCCGCTTTATCTGGATTCATTAAATCAATAGCCCTTTCATAACAATCCTGTATTTTCTTCCTGGCATCCTCTGCATCATTTAGAGATTTATCAGAAAAATCAACAGGGCTTCTATAACGAGTTTGAAGTAAAAATAAACGAATGCTTTCAGGAGACCATTCCTCTAAAGCTTCTCTAACTGTAATGAAATTTCCTTCGCTTTTGGCCATTTTATCTCCCTTTATGTTAACCATACCCGAATGCATCCAATATTTAGAAAATTGTTCATCATTCGCAGCCTCAGACTGAGTAATTTCGTTTTCGTGGTGCGGGAATATTAAATCAGAACCCCCTCCGTGAATATCTATAGTATCTCCAAATATCCTTCTGTTCATAGCAGAACATTCAATGTGCCAACCCGGCCTACCTTGTCCCCAAGGACTATCCCAGAAAGGCTCTCCTTCCTTAGAGGATTTCCATAAAGCAAAATCTGCTTGATTCTTCTTCTTTTCGTTTGGAGCAACTCTCGCTCCTTCCTCTAAAGCTTCCTGTTTATTACCGGAGAGTTTTCCATATTCTGCGAACTGTAAAACATCAAAATAAACATCCCCACCGGATTCATAAGCAAATCCATTATCTACCAAAGTTTTAATCATTTCAATAATTCCGTCAATAGTTTCAGAGACCTTAGGCATATGATCCGGCAATTTAATACGAAGAGATTTTAGATCTTCAATAAAAAGTTTTGTCATTTCATCTGCCCACTGTTGAGGCTCTGTTTTCTTTTTGGCGGATCTTTTGATTATCTTATCATCTACGTCTGTAATGTTGATAGCATATTCAACGTCAAACCCCTTGAATTCAAGATATCTACGGATGACATCAAACGCAATATATGTTCTTCCATGTCCTATATGGCTAATATCGTAAACTGTGGGACCACAAACATACATATTAACCTTTGGAGGGTTTCCCGGCTTGAATTCTTCTTTTTCTCTAGAAAGTGTGTTATAAATCTCAATTGTCATTTTAATTCCTCTAGTTTATTCAAAAGTTCCTCGCTATGCTCCTTAGGACTGACTGAATCATCAACGTAAACAACTTCTCTGTCTTTTATTATATACGTTATCCTGCTTGGATACTTTAAAGCAGGCACATCAAACTGTTTGCATATATTTTTGTCCTTGTCCGCTAGTAATGTAAAATTAAGATCATACTTCTCTGCGAATTTTTTGTGGCTCGATACTGTATCAGCGGACACTCCATAAACGTTAGTATTGAATTCTTTGAACATGTCCATATTATCTCTAAATCCACAAGCTTCCTTAGTACATCCCGGCGTATTGTCTTTAGGATAGAAATAGAGAATGTTTAATCCGTCGAAATCTACTCTTTTCAAATCGCCGTTTTGATCATATGCTTCTACAGGTTCAACGGAACTTCCTATATCTAATACCATAATATCACAAAGTTAACTTCCCTCTTAAGAAATATAAAACTAGAACATCTCTATTTTTGGCATCGTCTGAGTAGATTTTATATCGCCATGACTATTATAATCATTATTTTTACTGTCATTTCTTATCTCTTTAGCATTGTCAAAATTATAAGAACCTAATATATCAAAAATAGGATTTAAATCATATCTACTAAGCTGAGACTCGATTTCAACTTGTAGTTTATCTCTAGTATCGGGAAGTTTTTCGTGAGAAAGAGAAATGGTAGCTCGCGGAGAAGAAGCAGCGCTAGGATATAAAAAGAAACAAGAATTAAAAGGTCGCTCAACGGCAATTCGTTGGAGATCCCTCTGGAGCTCATCGAGCTCATCCTTCAGGCCGTCTCCCCAAGACGTCTTACTATATGTGCCGTGTAGCATTGATTTAAAATTTGGAATCATTACTTATAAAGTTTCATAACAATTTTACTTAGTTATAATTTGAAATTTTTGAGTAAGCTTGCATATTACCTTGGGTCATCAAGAGAAGAAAAATTCTCTTGGTCAAGACCAATATCAAAAAAGGCCGAGGTTATAAGAAAAGAATATAAAAAAGAAGAGGACGGAGATCAATCGTTTTATGCAGTTGATCCCATTCTTGGGACATCTATGGACGATTACGCACCAGAGCAACATATAATAGAATTTGAGGTAATAAACCCATTCTCTGATAACAGGCTAACATTCGAAGAGGACAATAAAGAATGGTTTAATAGGTATGAAGTCGGGGACAGGGTTCAGATAATATACAAACAAAGACTGAAAACAATAAGAAATTATAAGCCTCCCAATTTCGATGAAAAAACTATAACAAAATCTAAAGTCATTAAAACGGAATTAGATAAGCTAATAGGAAGGCCGGAAGAATGAATATAGAAGATTTTCTCAAAGAACTGGAAAAAGAAGCAAGAGAAAATTCATTCCCGATAATAGGACCAGCTAAGGCAAACACTCTAAAAAACATTTTAGATAAAAAGAAACCAAAAAAGGTCTTAGAGATAGGAGCTTTAAGGGGTTATTCTGCTATAAAAATTGCGTCATTTTTACCAGAGGGCTCCAAACTAATTACAATAGAAATAGACCCAAGAAGCGCAGATATAGCGAAAGAAAATATACAACGAGCAGGGTTATCGGATAGGGTTAAAGTTCTAACAGGAGACGCTTTAGATATTATACCAGACATGAAAGATGATTTTGATTTTGTTTTTCTAGACGCAAACAAAGAAAACTATCTAAAATATCTAAATTTATTGAAACCGAAGCTAAGAAACAACACAACCTTAGTAGCAGATAATGTGAAAATATTCTCTGAAGAAGTTGAAGATTACTTAGACCATGTTAAAAAGAAATATGATAGCAAAACTTTAGAAATAGGAAATGACGCAATGGAAATAACTAAGATTACCTCCCCTTAACTTTATCGAACAATTGTACATAGAGAATTTTTAGACGTTTATAATCCTAACATCGCTAAGCTTAACCCTGGAATTAAAGCTACTATAAACCAGAATAACGCGACTAAAACAATAGACAGTAACCAAACTAAAAATGATTGTACCCATCCAAGTCTAAGGACCAGCTTATATGAAAATAAAAGAGCTATGAAGCTTAGTATTGCTCCGATAGTACCAAGAAATGATATAGGTAATGTAATAATATAAACAACTGCCGCTGCAAAGTTAGCTAGTATCGCTCTTAATATTGACCTAGGCTCGCCTAATAATCTCAAAGCAAAATAAATTGGCAGCGACGCAATAACAGCTAAGAGGATAACAACTAAAATAGGTATCAAGACCAACAGTATTGTTCCCAAGGCCATAATAACTATTATTTTTAAGATATTTATTGATCCAACAGAACCTTTTATCTAGACAAGATTTAATTATTTTTATGAAATGGTACAAGAGGTATATCATAGTTTCTATAGTATCTTTCATATCATCACTTCTACTAGCGTTTGTTTTATTCCCGAAAAGTGTACCACTCTTTGTGATAATACTAGCAGCAGTCGGAGCAGTAATTTCATTATCGTCAATCATCGCCCTCCACAATATAATAAAAGAAATAAAAGGCGGAACTACAGAAACGATTTTACATAAACTTTTCATAGCAAGTTATCTGATGGTTCTAACCATGATTCTCTATTTCATACAGAAAGTGGCCGAATCTACTATATTATCTATTCCTGGATTTATTGACATGGCAATAACAGGTATAACATTTTCAGGAGTTTCTCTCTTTTTCTATATAATATACGACATAGTACAGGAGCTAAACACGTCAGCTAAAATATTCAATGCGAAAACAGGAAAAACAAAAATAAAAGATGAGTAATGGAGGCGAGTGAGGGAATCGAACCCCCGTATGAGGCTCTGCAGGCCCCCGCATAAAACCACTCTGCCAACTCGCCATTAGCAAGAATGTAATACTATACTAGATTTATAAACATTAAAGTGTACATCTTTACTATGAATTCTAATCAAACAAAAACTATAGCATTAGGATCAGGTTTCGTTTTGCTAAACATAATATTAATCTGGTTATTCTCATTGACATCTATCCCCCAACTATCAGCTTTACTTTTCAATTATCTTATAGTCGGAGTTCTTGTTTTTGGTGGTATACTTACCCTAGGAACATGGTTAGCTAACATGGGAATAAGAGAAGATAAACCGGGATTGGCTGTATTTGGGGCTTCTTTATTACAATTAGGCTATGGAGCGTTCGGCTCAATGGTTCTGGTATTTTTACCTCAGGCTCAATGGAACTTAGCTTTACTAATAACCGCATTTGTTACAACATTGATCGCAGCAATTGCTGGAGGAATAGTCTACGGTACCGGTAAAAACTTCAAGAAATGGGGACGTTACTCGTCATATGGATTTATGGGGGTACTCGCGTTATCAATAATAGGAACATTCGCAGCTCCTCTTGTTATATTCATATTCTTCTTGGCGCTAGCGTCATTCTTCATGTACTTGGTTTATGAAATATGGAGACTCAAAACTCATCCTAAAAATATATTGCTAAATGCTCTTGGATTATATAGCGCATTCATGGGCGTATTCATACATATATTACAAATAGTGGTAAGAATGATGGGAAGAGATTAGCTCATTTTACTTCTTCAAGAACTATTCTATTCTTGAAAGAGCCTTTCTTTTCGTTTTTGTCTTTTCTGATATTGTTTATTTTCTCATGGCTAAAATCTTTGAATTCGGCTATATTGTGCAGAACTTCTAAAACATCTGCAAATTCTTCAAGGCTTTTATCATCTAAGAATTCGTTTACCTCTTCAACTAATTTCCTGTTCAAGAAATCCCAATACTCGTCATCATCCACCGTCCGTATTATTGGTGTTTC
>CAYQNF010000017.1:4914-14563 GCA_964418905.1 uncultured archaeon
GGTATCTTATCCCTGACTAGCTTATTATATTTCATACACTAACTTCAATCTAAAAAGTTTAATATCTATTCTAAAAAGAAAAAAAGTGGCCGTGTGGCCTTTATTTAAGCCTCTTGCGACTTCTGAGAACCGGATTCAAACTCGAATCCTGCATTTTTCCAGCCTTCTAGACCATCTTCAAAGTCTATAATATTCTGATACCCCATAGATTCTAGTTTCTTTGCTGCCTTTGGCGATGCCATACAGCTATCGCTCGCACAGTAAACTACAATCTTCGCGTTCTTGTCTGGAAGCTCTTCTTCTGCTTTCTTTTCTATCTGATCCAATGGTATATTCTTAGATCCTGGGATATGTATCTTGTTATAGCTCTCTTCACTTAAAACGTCTACTAATTCAATATCTCCAGAGTTTAATTTACCTTTTAAATCTGTTGCGCTTATAGTCTTCATAGGACCACCCACCTTATTTACCCTAAGATATCCCGGTTTATAAATTTTAGGTCAAATCGGGTTTAAACGCTTTTATAAGGACATAATTAGAATTATCATAATTCTTATATACAACTCAAAGACAATATTAATTGGTGGCTATGACTAAAAAGAACAAGATTAACGATATTTCTAAAGATTTAGAAAATTTAAACAAATCTATCGAGGATCCTCAAAAGTCATTTGAAGTTCTTTCTAAAGAATTAAGAGATATACAGCACCTAAAGCAAGAAACTAAAGACCTAAAAAGGAAAGATGTGGACTTACAGGATTCCATTGATTTAATGAGAGAAGATTTAGATTCGATGCCTACTAAAAGAGATATAGAAGATCTAGAACAGGCCACCAAGGACAGAATTATTGCTCAAACTCATGCTCTCCACAAAAGAGTAAAACAGATGGGAGACAAAATGGACAGAGTAGACAAAAGGTTACAAGTAACAGAAGATACAATGACTAAAATATTTGAAACCATGATTCAACAAACTGAAAACTTCTATGATTTAGGAAGAAGAATATTGACAGGGGAAGAAGATTTCACGGAAACCCAATCAGTTAAAGAGATTCAAGAACAGAGATCTAAACAAGAAGAAAGAGTAGATCCTAGAGAAAAAATGAATGAACAAAAAGTAGTTCACGAAATAGTATCCACGACAGAAGAATAGTTACTATTTAAGGCTTTATTTCTAGTTATAGTTATGACCATTATAACGAAAAAAAGACAAGAACGTGTAATATTTTCTAATGTTAGATTGATTGACGGAAGATCAATCTACTGTTACCCAGGTAATGGAACAACAGAAGTTCCAGGTTACTTCAAAGGAATAGAAGAAAAAGAACCTTATTTATTCCCAAAATTAGATGAAATACCGAATGATTATGAAATAAGAAATAGTATAATATCAAACTTATTGAATATGGGAGCCAGAGAAGTAAATTTCACATCAAAAGATAATTACAAAAACCCAATAGACCAACTAGTAGAACTTGAAGAATTTTGCTAGAACTTCTTTTTAATTTTTATTTCATGTCTAGTATCTTCTACGTGCCTAATAAATTCTTTGTTAGACGTCCCCAACTCTTCAAATCCAACTATGACAGTATCAAATAGCTCTTTTGTGCCCTCTTCAAATATTTTTCTTGCATCTATTCCAGGCTCAACATGTTGAAGAGAATCCATAGCCTTTCCTGTTTTACCGCTTACGGATGCAAATCTCCTCAAAGACCAATCTCTTAGGTAATCCCATTCGTCCTGCGCAACAGTTCTAGGCTCAGGTTCCGGTATAGTCTCTAAAGCTCTATAAAATCTTGAAGAATCATAATTATGCAAAGGTATTTTCAAGGCATTTGCCGCAGACAGATTCATTAACATTGCATCTGAATAGGTCTTGGTCAATAAATCTTTGTTATTATCAGAACTCCAATGCCCGTCCACGAAGCGTCCCGTATATTTAGCATTATGATGAGCTACATGACCCAAACGCCTTTCAAAATTAGAATTGTAAATATCATCATGATTTTTAGCATCATGATCAGCCTGATCCTCCTTTAACTGCACCAAAATAGCAGGTATTTCTTCAAACTTCATACTAAACTAAAGACAAAAAACTCTTTTATTCATTACTGTGACTGTTTATTTATGAGGGAAGTTTATTTAGACAATGCAGCAACAACGAAGGTTAGAAAAGAAGTAAAAGAAGTAATGGAACCTCTGTTTAGCGATAATTATGGAAACCCTTCTTCTCTACATAAAAAAGGAAGAAATGCCAGAGATGTTATAGAAAATGCGAAATATACTATATCTAAAATTTTAAATTGTAAACCAGATGAGATTATTTTCACTTCTGGAGGATCTGAAGCGAACAATCAAGCAACTATCGGATACGCTTTTCCTAATGTAAAAGAAAGAGGGAGCCATATAGTTACAACTAAAATAGAACATCCTTCTATTTTGGAACCTTGTAAGTTTTTAGAAAATCAAATGTTTGACGTCACATACATGAAATCGGATTCTAGGGGAATGATAGACCCAGAAAATATTGAAAAGTCGATAACAGAAAAAACAACTTTAGTTTCAGTAATATATGCAAATAATGAAATAGGCACAATTCAGAACATTAAAGACATTTCATCAATCTGTAAAGAAAACGATATCGTTCTACATATAGATGCATGTCAAGCATCTCCTTATCTGACCCTTGACGTAGAAGAACTTGGAGTAGATATGATGACACTAAACGCGAGCAAATGTTATGGCCCGAAAGGTATAGGCCTTCTTTACGTAAGAGACGGAATAAAAATAGATCCTATAATTTACGGCGGAGGGCAACAAAACAATAAAAGAAGTGGAACAGAGAATGTTCCCGATATAGTAGGTTTCGCAAAGGCTCTAGGATTAGCACAAAAGGAAAGAGAAGATGAATCAGAAAGACTTTCCAAACTAAAGAAGAAATTGGAAGAAGGACTTCTTGAAAACGATAATACTATACTTAACAATCATCCGACACACTCGCTTCCAAACAATGTAAATATATCATTCGTCGGTCAGGAAGCAGAATCATTGGTTCTGAAACTTGACGAAAAGGGAATATACGTAGGAACGGGAAGCGCATGCGCATCACAGAAGAAAGAGTCTTCTCATGTACTAAGAGCTATAGGAAGAAACGAAAAAGAAATTAAAGGCTCTATTAGATTTACTCTCGGAAGAGAAACAACTGAAGAAGACATTGAATATACGATAAAAACTGTAAATGATATATTATAGAATCTCGTAGTGAGAGAACTCTACTCCGCCGTCTTCAGTTTCTACCTTAATTAATCTATTTACTTCATCAAGAAGACTTGCTATCCCATTCTCATCTGCTTTATGAGAATAAACGCCTCTAATACCGAATTTTGGATTAGGGTTCCTGATATAAGATCCCGAAGGAAATTCCATTACATGGCCAGGCGAATAACCTATTCTTTCATGTCTATTACAGTCTGACATATCGCACCAAAAAGCTTGACCATCAAATTTATTGTCTACATAATCAATAAACTCATGTTCACAGTTGGGATTTCCTTCGTCTAGAATCCGATTTTCTCTTGCCATGTTTATCACAATAAAAACCGCTATTAAGAAATAAATATCTATCTTATTTATTAAAAATTAGCGCAAATATGTAGCCATAAAACCTATACTAATCTAAAATTTAAAGAAAAATTAATTTAACCATCTCTAGATCTTTTTCCTGTAATTCCTTATACATAGATTTAATGTCCTCAGATTCTCCATCAAGAATGAATAATTCCATACATTTATCATTTTCTAAATTGTTATGAATTTGAGTCTTGATTATATTCTCGTAACTGTGTTTAGTTTTATCTAATTTATGCTCATCTCTTCTTTGATGCATTGTTATTATTATAGAATTCTTTCTACCAACAACTGATTCCATGCTCTCGCTTTCCTGTATAAACAATCTAAGAGCTGTTCGTATAGCTTCGGACCTACCGGAGAAATCGGATTCTTCTTGTATACCATCTAGAAGATCTAATGTTTCCTCGTCCAAAGACATTGAAATTATTTTAGCCATAACATCACTTATTAAATGTTATATAAATCGAGATATAAATGTTAATAAGATTACGTTTAAATATTAATAATATCTATAAAATTGTTATGTTTGAGTATCTAATAGCAGCATTAATAGCAGCTTCATTATCATATGCTTCGGGCTTAATTCCCATTTATACCAAATTAAAAAATATTGAATTAAGCACTTGGTTAGCATTTGCGGCAGGAGTTTTAATCGCAACGGCCTTTTTCGAAATGATACCCGCCTCTTTAGGCGTTGGACATGGCCACGGATTGGAAGAAGATGATCACTTAGATGAAGTATCCGATCCTGGACACAATGAAAGCCATTCAAACGAAACAGAACATACTGAAGAAGATCATAAAGAAGAAACAGCTTCCCTAAACATTTTACTGATAGCGCTAGGATTCTTCATATTCTATTTAATAGAACAAATTGTAACGGTCTGGGGACACAAAAAAGAATATCATGAAAATCACTCAAGCGAGCCACACGTGCACCATACTGGTCTAATGGGTGTGATAGCGCTTGCTGCGGACAATATAGTAGACGGGGCTTCAATGACAGCAGCCTGGTTGGTGAGTCCCGCGGTTGGAATACCCGTGACACTTGCGGTTATAGCGCATGAAATACCCCACTCCCTTGCAACAGTATCTATACTAAAGGGAAGCGGAACTAGCAATAAAAAAATATTATGGATTCTTCTCGGAGTAGTATCATTATTCCCTCTGACTGCCCTATTTGTAGCTACTACAGGGATATTTGAAATGACTAACATATTGGCATTCACAGCAGGAGCATTCCTTTATTTCGGAGCTTCGCATCTTTTACCAGAATCGCATGAAAAAACCAATTGGAAAGTAATATCTGCGTTTCTCATAGGCGCAATTCTGTTTTATCTAACAACCCTTATTGGATAGATTTAATAGATAGTTAATTTTACTATTTTTATGAAAGTGCTGTTAGATACAAGTGCATTAATGATACCAGGAAATTTCGGAATAGACGTAATGTCAGAAATTGAGAGTAATTACCCCGAAGCTAACTTCTATACATTAACCTCAGTTATAAGAGAATTAAAGCACATTTACGAAAACAAAAAAGGAAGAGACAAGAAAGCTGCCAAACTGGCATTGAGAATAGCAGAAAACATTGAAGTTGTTACAATGTCAGGCGAAGTAGATGTTAATTTATTGGAACTCTCAGACGACTATGTAATTTGTACCACAGATAAAGAAGTCATAAACAAACTAAGAGATGAAAGCAAACCATTCTTTTTCTTGAAAAATAAAAGACATATAGGATCGGAAAATGTAAAGTGATTCCATGTCCAAAAAATTTTCAAAAAGATTTTATTCTAAAGACGCTTTGAAAGTGGCAAAGAAATTATTAGGATCGTACTTATTTACAGAAATAAATGGGAAACTAGCCGGAGGAAAAATAGTAGAGACTGAAGCATATTGCGGAGAAGATGACAAAGCATCTCATGCATATGACGGAAAAAGAACCAAAAGAACTGAAACCATGTACGGTCCTCCTGGATTTTCTTATATATACTTAGTATACGGATTACATCATCAATTTAATGCGGTTGTATCAAAGAAAGAAGACCCTCAAGCAGTTTTAGTAAGAGGTTTAGAACCTATAGAAGGGATAGATACTATGAAAAAGAGAAGAGGGTTTGATGACAAGATAATACTAACAAACGGTCCAGGTAAATTATGTCAAGCGCTTGGTATAACCAGGGATCATAATAAAGCCAATCTTAGTGGAAATAATATATGGATCGAGAAGGGTGAAAAAGTAAAAAGTAAAAATATAGTAAAAGCGAAAAGAATAGGAATAGATTACGCAGAAGATCATGCCAACTTACCTTACAGATTTTATATAAAAGATAACGACTTCGTAAGCAAGACAAAATAATTATTTAAGAATTAATACGTTACTATAATTATGGATTTACCATTATCTGTAGCAGTGGCGGCATTAGTCCACGAGAATAAAATTTTACTTATTAAGAGAGTTAAAGGAGACTACATAGGCTACTGGGCTCTACCTGGAGGAAAAGTTGAAAAAGATGAGCACCTTTCTCAAGCTGCTATCAGGGAGATAATAGAAGAATCTAAAATAGAAAGCGAATTCAAAGGACATCTAGGACTAGTTTCTGAACATCTTATCAAAGAAAATAAAATCGATATGCATTTTATGCTCCACCTCTGCGAATTAGAGCCAAAAAGTATTGATTTTGAAGAGCAAGAAGAAGGGAAATTAAAATGGTTTGACCTAGATTCAATTGAGAATCATGAAAATAACATAATACCCAGCGATTACTTAATGATACAGAACATGGTCAAAAACAAAAATGGTAATTATTTCGACTGTGTTATAGAGGAAATTGGAGATAATCACACCCTAAAGAAGTTCGAGTAGCAATATTTAAGATTTCTTAACCCGTTTTTATTATGAAATATACATCTTTAGCATTATCAGGAGTATCATGTGCTGGAAAAAGTACACTACTTAGGAATTTGAATGTCCAATTAAAACATCTAGGAAAAGATTGGTCATTTTTCTCGATGGGAGACATGTTAAGAGAAAGGCACCAAAAAACAGAGACTGATCAAGCTTTCGATGAATGGTATAGAGAAGAAGTACTTCCAAATCCTGAATACTCTAGAGAAATAAATTATGATTTAGGTGATAAGGTCAGATACGGAGAAGTTAAAGTGGCAGATACTAGATTTGTAAGAGAAGATTTATTCCCAGAAACTACATTGAGAGCATTTCTACATTGCCCTCTTCCTATTAGAGCAAGAAGGGTAATGAAAAGAGAAGACTACAAAGATTTTGGTTTTGAAGAAACGAAGAAGAGAATTCATCAAAGAGACCTGGACGTATTAAATATGGGGAAATTAACTTTCGAAGATGACTATGATTATAGAGATGACAAGCATTTCCATTTAAAAATCGACACGAACAAACACAGTAAAGTAGAAACAGCTAAACTTATTTTAGATAAGTTAGAGTTATGAATTGTATATCTTATCAAGAATGAAATCTCTATTATTTCTCAGAGAAACATCAGTAACTCCGGCAGCCTCGGATACCTGCTTTTGTGTCCTAGCCATTCCTACTTCCATAAGAGTCATATAGGTTATAGCAGCTGCTATAGTACCCGGTTTTCTTCCGCTAATATGAGGCTTTATTTTACTGTATACATCAAACGCATATTTCTCTCCATCAGAAGGAATATCAAATTCTTCTATCATATTGTTAATAGAAGACTCGTAAAGATCTCTAGCATCTCCTGGAACTAGATTGGTTTCTCTAATCAATATTTTATATGACATATTAATCTCCCTTTCCTCTACACCAAATTTATCTTCTAATAAATCAAAGTCAGTAACCTCTCCGACCTCTCTATGAGAAGCATATACAGAAGCCGCAATAACAGCATTCAGAGCTCTTCCTTTTATCAGGCCTTCTTCTGAAGCGTTCTTGAATATCTGAACAGCCCTTCTCTGTATTTTACCGGATAGCCTATTTTCAGCAAACAATTCATTTATCATATTGGCTCCTTTTATCTGATTAACTATTTTAACTTTAGGCAGCTTAGCGCTTCTATGTTTTTTAGCTAATATTTTTCCTCTATAAGGTCCCCATTTGCTATATCTTATTTCATATTTGTTTCCAATCTCGCTGCCCAGACCCTTATCAAATCTACTTGAATCTGTAGGATAATCATGAATTTTACTATTACCGTCTTCATCTTCTCCTATGAAAATGCCCCTACCTTCAGCTATTTTCATTTCTTCTAAAACGGCGCCACAATCGAAACAAAAAGTCTCTGCTCTTTTCTCGTCTTCTCTTATGTCAAAACTATCGCAATTCGGACAACAATCGTCGAGTTCAAACTCTAATCCATTTATTTTTTCCACTACCGAAGCCATGGCTATATTTTGTCAGAATAACTTATATTTCTCTTTTCTAAAAATTTTATTAACCAATAAAAACTCAATATTAGTATGGAACATGTAAGTTCATACCACGATAGGTTGTCAATGGGATTGAACCCTCCTTCTATAGTCAATGTAGTAATAGAGGGCCCAAAGGATGGAAAAAATCTTTATGACTTTACAACAAAGGGTCATGTAATCGTTTCTAAAACATTGAAATTTGAAATTCCCTACGATTTTGGCACAATACCAAGAGCTTTAGATAATAACCAAAGACCATTGAAGGCAATAGTATTATCATCCGAATCATCGACACCTAAGTCAATTGTAAGAGGAAGGCCTATAGCATTAATCAAGGCAAATTCAGGTAAACATAGTGAGAATATACTTGTCTGCACTGCTTTACATGATGAAAAATTCGAGAAGTTAGAAAAAGCAGATGATATGTTAAAATCCTATAGAAATAAAATAGAAAAATTCGTAAAGAAGTACAAAAAGCTTGATTTTGATAAAGTAAGTATAGACTGGGGAGACGAAGCCAGAGCCATAAAGGCTATAGGACACTCCGGACGTCTATATAACAAGTTTAAATTCGGAAATTAGCAAAGATTAGATTTAAATACACTTCCACGTAAGCTTAGTTAGTGAGATCTTTTCTGTGTTATTCTGTACAAACACAGCAAAGGTTGATGTAGGAGGATTAATAATGTACAAACTTTTGAAAGTAAAAGACATGGTAAGAGTAAGTCCAGATAAGTTAGAATATGATCTGGAAGAAGCTGTTCTAAAATCATTGAAAGAGACATACGAAGGAAAAATTACTGCTAATATGGGTGTAATGCTTTGCGTTAATGATGTTGAAAACATAGATGAAGGTGTAATATACCCAACTGATGCAAGTATACATTTCCCAGTTACATTCAATTTACTAACATACAAACCTGAACTACATGAAATAGTAGAGGGCGAAGTAATAGATATTGCGGAATTCGGAGCTTTCGTAAGAATGGGACCATTAGATGGTCTTGTACACATATCCCAAATAATGGACGATTATGTGACTTACGATGAAAAGAACTCTCAATTTGAAGGAAGGAAATCAAGCAGAGTACTTCAAGAAGGAGATCACGTAAGGGCAAGAATAATCTCAATATCATATGAAAAGGAATCCAAAATCGGATTGACAATGCGTCAACCTGGTCTAGGAGCTATGGGATGGATAGAAGCCGAAAAGAAGAGGGCACCGGCTCCAGATGCTTCCGACGAAGGAGAAAACGAAGAGTGATATTATGGCAAGTCAAAAAGTATGCAAATCTTGTAAAAGAGTAGTAAAAGGAAATGTTTGTGAAATTTGCAAGAGAAATGAATTTACTAGAAACTGGAAAGGTGTAGTACAAGTACTAGACACTGATTCTGAAGTAGCAAGAACTTTAGAAATCACAGTTCCTGGAAAATATGCTCTAAGAATTAAGTAAAGATTCTTGGGGATTTGTTTTTTATTTTTCGAAACTTCTAACAAATTCAAGTTCTCCTAGAAGATAATCTATCTCGTCATCAGATTCTATCATACATTCAAGAATCTTAGGAACATCTATCCCCAGATCAAGAATTTCAGTTATCGCTT
>CAYQNF010000018.1:0-14332 GCA_964418905.1 uncultured archaeon
AGTGAAGGTGTTTCTGTAGGAGATTCCAAGAGCGTCATTTTTAGTACTCTTGCCGATTATCTCCTTGTATATTCTTTGTAGGTATATCCTAGATGCTACGGTATCATAAGCAGGGTCTCTTTCAATGAAAGAAGTTGCTGCTAGAATCAAAGCCTTTTCTATTTCTTCTGTAGAAATTCCGTCATATATGTTTTTAACAGCTTCTTTTGTTATTAGACCTATCGATACATCATCTTCTACTCCTCGAGCTGCTCTTTTGATTGTACTCTTCATTTTGTTTATATCGAATATTACATTCGTACCGTCTCTTTTGTTTACTGTAAGTTTTCCAAGTTTTGCTTTTTCTATCGTTTCCTTTTTCTTTTGTTCTCTTTCTTGCTGTCTTTGTGCTCTGTAAAGCATGTATTCCTTGGAAATTTCATAATAATCATTTTTAACAAGATGCTTTTCAACTATATCTTGAACATTTTCAACATTAGGATACATTTCAACAAATCTATCTTCGATTTCTTGTGTGATTCCAGCCACTAAGTCATCTAATTGATCTTCAGTAATATTTGCATCAATTGATTTTACTGCGTTCAATATAGCTCCTTTAATTCTTTCTTCTTCGAAGTCAACTACTTCCCCCGATCTTTTTACAACCATTAAATTTTTTGACATTTCATAACCACTCCCTTTATTTTGCCAATGATTTTAATTCCTTTTCAAATTCTTTAACAGAATCAAAACCTCTACAAACACTTGCAAATCTAAGATAACATACTTTGTCTACGCCTTTCAGTTTATTCAAAACCATGTCCCCAATATCTTCCGATTTTACTTTACCTTTGTTTGCGAACTTTGTTTCAATTGTCTGTACTATTTTGTTAACTTGTTCTTCAGTAACAGGTCTTTTATTGCAAGCGTTTTGTAAACCAAGTCTTAATTTTTCTCTGTCAAATGGTTCAGTTGAACCATCCTTTTTTATGACAGATAATTGCATTTCTGCTCGCTCATAGGTTGTGAATCTCTCTTCGCAAGAATTACATTCTCTTCTTCGTCTTATCTCTGCCCCAGATTCTCTAGAATCAATAACCTTTGTATTTTCATGGGAACAGTAAAGACATTGCATATTTTTCCAGCACCTTTGAGCCATTTCTATTGTCACTCAGTTGAACAACACTTATTGTTCACGATTGAGTGAATACAACATATTGTGCCTATATACGAAAACTAACACAACATGTTGTGTTTTTAACAAAAATTTATCGGGGTTATTAAAAGGGTTTTCTATACTGGAGAATATAGTTGAACGAAAATTAGCATAAATCCAGCCCTGGAAATTCTGTGTAATGTTTGAAGGTCATGTAGGTCGCGACCAAAACTTCTGTGGCGGCCGCTACATATAATATCCCTCTTGAATACTTGTCTCTTCCTGTGGCAGCTGGGATTGTTAAAAGAGCTGCGCTTATTAGAGCTAGTGGGTATAAACTGTCTGGACCGAGAGTTTGTAATAAGTCTGATGCTATGCCATTACATTCTTTGTCTAGCCTTTCTGCGAGGAATTCCTTCTTTGTCATTGTGACGTCCAAGAGCCCTGTACCAGCTAACGTTACAGTGCTAGAAATATCTAATTTGCTTTTGTAAAACCTTTTGAATGATTCTTTCATGGTCAGATATTCTTCATGTTCTTCTCTCATATATTCTGGTCTTCTAGAAGAGGTATTTTTCACATCTAGCTGTTTTTCCAAAGATGCTATGTGCTCAAAGGCATGCATAATAATATTTTTTCTTTTTTGCTTATAATGTAATTTTATGAAAAATGTTGCAAAAAATAATTGAACAAATGTTTACATTTTGTCTTAAATCTTTTAGTTACTAAATAGTACTATGGTAATTGACATATATTCAAAAGAAAGTTATACGAGAAAAGAATTAGAAGATCTTGGTCTTGAATACAAGGGTAATTTTACTGGAAGTGGAATGTTTTCTGATGGAGATAAAAATACTTATTTGATGAAACCGTTAGATGATGAAAATCCTGGATTTGCCGATGAATTTTCGATAGAAAGGGTCGTGGATAAAGATGGAAAATCTATTGGATTTATTTGATCCATTCGTAGCCTTCTTCTTCTACTTTTTCAGCTAATTCAGGACCGCCGCTTTTTGCTACCTTTCCATCAATTAGAATATGAACCTTGTCCGGATTTACATAATCAAGTATTCTCTTGTAGTGAGTTATTAACAGAACGCCGGATTTATCTTTTATTGAGTTTATTCCCTTTGAAACTATCTTTAACGCATCTACGTCTAGACCGGAATCGGTTTCATCCAATATAGCTATCTCAGGATTTAGTGTAATCATTTGAAGTATCTCAGTCTTCTTCTTTTCTCCTCCAGAGAAACCTTCATTGAGGTATCTGTTGGCAAAAGAATCGTCCATTTCTAGGAGTTCCATTTTTTCTTTTAGTAAGTCTCTAAAGTCTAATACTGATATTTTTTTTCCTGTTTTTGCGTTTAGTGCAGTTCTCAAGAAGTTTGAAACTGATACTCCTGATACCTCATGTGGATATTGAAATGCCAAGAATAATCCAAGTTTAGCTCTTTCGTCGGGTTCCATGTCTAAAACGTTTTTACCTTTGAAAATGACCTCTCCTTCTGTTATCTCATATTTAGGATGACCCATCAAGGCATATGCTAGCGTAGATTTGCCTGAGCCATTTGGTCCCATTATAGCGTTAACTAATCCCTTTTCTATTTCCAAGTCCACGCCTTTTAGTATTTTTTCTCCATCAACGCTTACATGGAGATTTTTGATCTTTAATTCATTGCTCATTCAATTCACCTTTAATAGCGGTTTGTAATGTTTTTAAACCTAACATCATACATTTGACGCGAGATACTGATACATCAATCCCTAGTAAGTCTTTCATATCGTCTCTTGTCATATTTAGTACTTCATCGACTCTTTTTTCTTTTAATTTTTCCGATAGTACTGATGCCGATGCTGTACTTATTGCACATCCTTTAGATGTAAATTTAAAATCTTTGATTTTATTACCTTCAATTTCTAGATAAATGTCCATTTCGTCTCCACAGGACGGGTTCTCTCCTCTTGAATGTATTGAATCCTCTATCTTCCCAAAGTTTCTTGGGTTTTTATAATGATCCATTAGATGTTCCCTGTAAATAGGATCGCTTGTTTTTATGTCCATTTTATTCACCGAATATTTCCTTAGCTTTCTCTATTCCTTTGCATAATTTATCTATATCGTCTTTTGTGTTGTAAAAATAGATAGAGGCTCTTGCACATGCCTTTATTCCTAAACGATCCATTAACGGGTTTGTGCAATGTTGTCCTGCTCTTATCGCTATTCCTTCTCTGTCTAATATAGATGATAAATCGTGGGGATGTATATTTCCTACGTTGAACGAAATTACGGGACCTCTTTCTGAATTAGTTGGTCCGTATATGACAACTCCTTGAATTTCTTCTAATCTTTCTATTGTATACTCAGTTAATTCATTTTCCCAATCTTGGATATTATCTAGTTTTATATCTTGAATATAATTTATCGCTTCGGCTAATCCTATAGCCTCTGCTATCGGAGGAGTTCCAGCTTCGAACTTCCACGGAAGACTGTTCCATTCTGATTTCTCTTTTGAAACTCTAGTTATCATGTCCCCGCCGTACATGAAAGGTCTCATTTGTTTCAGTAATTCTTTTTTACCATAAAGGGCTCCGATGCCTGTAGGTCCACATAGCTTGTGACCAGAAAAAACAAAGAAGTCGCAGTCTAATTCATTAACATCAATTTTCATATGAGGAGCGCTTTGCGCACCGTCTATTATAACTACCGCTCCCATTTGATGGGCAGCCTCAGTTATTTCTTTCACTGGAGTTATTGTACCTAGAACATTAGATGAATGCGTTATTGAAACAATTTTTGTATTTGAATCTATTATCTTGCCCCAGTCTTTTAGATTTCCGCTTTCGTCTATATCTATAAATCTCAGATCGCAACCAGTTTTTTCTGAAACGAATTGCCAAGGAACTATATTGCTGTGATGCTCGATTATGGATATTACTATATTATCTTCTTCTGTTAGATTATCTAGAGCGTAAGAGTAAGCTATCAGGTTAATTGCCTCTGTAGTGTTCTTTGTGAATATTATTTCCTTCCAGGATCTTGCTCCTATGAATTCTGCTACTTTTCTATGTGCGACCTCATAAGATTCAGATGCCTCTTCTGATAACTTATGAATGCCTCTGTGGACGTTGGCGTTGTAATTTTTGTAATAATTACTAATAGAATCTATAACTATCGTAGGTTTTTGGGTAGTTGCAGCATTATCTAAATAAACTAAATCTTTGCCATTTACCTTTCTTGATAATACAGGAAAATCTTTTCTAATGTCATCTATGTTTTCTAATTTCATTTAATTCACCATTTTATTTCTTATAGTATTCATTATTTCGTCTTTTTTGTTTTCGTCTAAATTATTTATTAAGGGATTAAAAAATCCTTCAACCATTTTTATTTTTGATTCTAGTTCGGAAAGTCCGCGTGATTGTATGAAAAATAACCTTTCTTTATCTATTCTTCCTATAGTAGCGCCGTGTTTTACTTCTACGTTGTTATTGTTTACATCAAGTAAAGGGAGTGCATGAGCTTTTGCCTTATCGCTTAATAATAATGTTTCTTCTTTCTGGAAACCTCTACAGTTTTCTCCTTCTTTTGATATGTCAACCAATCCTTCATAATCAGTTCTAGATGAATCCTTCAAGGCTCCTTTCACCACCATATTGCATTCTGTATGAGGAGCTCTGTGAAAAGATGAGGTTTTAATATCAAAGTTCTGATCGCCGCTTCCTAAAAATATACCGTTATTTGTAGCGCAGCCGCCTTCTTCTTTTAGGTAATTTTCTACATGTATTTTATGATTTTTTCCGCCGAATACGAAGAAGTTGAAATTTATCGTTGCGTCCTTTCCAGGGTTACACAATACTTTGTTTTTTATCTCTTTGTCGTCTGAGTCATTTTGAATTAGTAGTACGTTTGCGGTAGCTCCTTCCTCAGCTTCTATTTCAATGTCTTGATCGTTGTGATTGATTACGATAACCTCTTTTGAATTAACTGGAACATTTATCTTTTTCATTTAGCCCACCGACCCTTCCATTTCTAACTGTATTAATCTGTTTAGCTCAACCGCGTATTCCATTGGAAGCTCTTTAGTTATTGGTTCAATGAAACCGGCTACTATCATCTGCAATGCCTCCTCTTCGCTTAATCCGCGGGACATTAGATAAAATAAAGACTCGTCACTTATTCTTCCGACTGATGCTTCATGGCCTATGTCAACATCGTCGTTATTGATTTCCATGACTGGTATGGTTTTGGCTTGTGATTCTGCATCAAGCATAAGAGCATCACATTCTACGCTACATTTTGTATTTTTAGCGATGGGCGATACTTTAACCAATCCTCTGTATGTGCAGAGACCGCCATCCTTTGAAACCGATTTTGATCTAATTGTTGAAGATGTGTTGGATGCTAAATGTATTACCTTAGCTCCCGTATCTTGTTCTTGTTCATTACCTGCATATGCTATGCTTATGTGATCGGCTTTTGCGTTTTCTCCTTTTAGGACTGTACAAGGATAGAGCATGGTAACTCCGCTTCCTAAGTTCCCACCAATCCATTCAACTATGCTATTTTTCCCAGCTATGGCTCTTTTCGTGTTTAGGTTATAGGTATTTTTTGACCAGTTCTCTATGCTAGTATATCGAACACGCGATCCTTCTTTTGCATATACCTCAACACAACCCGCGTGTAAATTATTTTCAGTGTATAGAGGAGCAGAACAACCTTCAATGTAATGAATCTCAGCGTCTTTCTCTACTATAATTAGAGTATGTTCGAACTGGCCTCCGCCAGGAGCATTCATCCTAAAGTAAGCTTGAAGAGGAACTGTGACTTTAACTCCTTCTGGTACATAGATGAATGTGCCGCCAGACCAGACGGCTGCGTGAAGAGCAGCGTATTTGTGATCCCCAACAGGTACACACTTGGTCATAAAGTATTCTTTTACTATTTCTGGGTATTTTTGTAAGGCCGTGTCCATATTTTCAAAAATAACTCCCTTTTCTTCCCACTCGTCTTTTAGATTGTGATAAGCCATTTCAGATTCAAACTGAGCACCTGCCCCTGCCAAGTGTTTCTTCTCAGCTTCTGGAATTCCTAACTTGTCGAAAGTTTCTTTAATGTCATCAGGAACGTCGTCCCAATTTCTTGATTCTTTAACTCCAGGAGTTAGAAATAAAGCAATTTCATCTACGTTTAAATCAGACAGGTCAGGGCCCCATTTAGGTACAGGTTTTTCATTGAAAATTCTGAGCCCTTGAAGTCTTTTTTCAAGCATCCATTCAGGTTCATTTTTATTTTTAGAGATTTCTCTAACAAGATCTTCAGTCAGACCCCTTTTTGCTAGTTTTAGGTATTTGTCGTCTACCTTGTGATCCAGATCTTCTCTATTGATTTCAATTTCTAGGTTCTGTGACATAGACACCACTAAACGTTTAAAATATAACAATGTTATTATTTTTACGCATTTAAGTTTGATTGAGAAGTGATACGATATGGTAAGAGAACTTAGCGAGGATGAGTTGGAAGCAATAGAAAATACTTTGCAGAAACTAAGACCTTTGCGGGGTGAGTCTATACCCGACGAAGAGAAGTCTGTATTAGAAGAGCTTATACTTTCTCTAGAGGCTCGTTTAGATGAACCTTATGATAACACGGAAGAAGATTTGTCTGAAAAGAGAAAGGGCGAGAAAGGCGGTCCCTATAGGAAAGGATATCAGAGAAAGAAGAAATATGATAAGAAATAGGTATTTAAGCCTTTTTTGTTATTTTTTAGTAGTTACATGGTGTTCAAATGAGCGATTCTGAAAAGATAGATAAATTGAATAAAAGGCAGGAAAGGGCATTTAATAGACTGAAACGAGATAATATACTTCAGAAAATAATAGACTCCGAAGGAGAGCTTGATATAAGGTTTGATCATTTTTATTTTGGAACTGCTCGGGGAGCAGATGCTGTAAACGAAATTAAACGTCATCTGGGTGATATACTAGGTGATGGGCTTAATAGGAATACCGGCGGTGTTCATTATGAAAGAGCAAGTAAAGATGGTTCCACTACTTTAGAAATAGAGAAAGACTCTCTTGAAAGACTAAAAAGAAGAAAAGAACTTTTTGAAAGTGGGGAAATCAAGGAATCGAAACCAATTGAAATTAAGAAAGAAACCGAACAAAAAACAAAAGGAGCAACTCCTACTGAGCCCCTTGAATTAAAACCAAAAGTTGCTAAAAAGTATATACCTCCTGGAAAATTTCCTCCTGTTATAGATCTATTTGAAATGGGAGAGGATTACAAGAAATCTCTGAATACTGTAAACCTTCTAGATGATATAATAAAATATAATTTTGATCCTGAAGTGCATCAAGAAATTAGAAAATCTATTGAGGATGCAGATATTAGATATGAGCCAAGTGAGGAGATTGGAGATCTTATAGAGGCTCTACAATCAAACAAAAATCTAGGTGAAAAAATAAAAATCGCAGATCCTCTTGTTGGTCAGGCGATGGAGCTGATAAGTTCTGATATAGAGCAAATAACAAAAGCTTATGATATTTTAATCGAAGAATTGGAAAATGAACAGAATAAAATGATTAGCAGTAGGGGCAAAGAGGTTAAAATCAAGAGAATGGTAAAACAGGCTATGATAGATCTTGATGCTTATACGATGGTTTTAGATGATATAACGGATCATACGATTTCTAGAATAGGTAATATTCAATCTAAAACGACGCAAAAAAGAGAAGTAACGCTTTACCAGTTTTCCTATCCGGAGTCTAAGTATCATGTATTGGTTGTTCCAGACGGTAATGGTGTAGTTTCTTCTAGAATGAATGAGACTATAGAAGAGCTTTGGTATAAATTAGACGGAGCAGACAGAAGAAAGGAAAAGAACGGAATTGTTTATACTTCATTTTCAGTTCCAAACGATTTAGAAGATATGATAAATGAAGAACTTTCAGATCTAAAAGAAGCTGCTAATATTGATATTTATTTAGAGAAAAAGCTCTGCGAGTGATATCATGGCATTTAGTAATATTATAGATTCTTTAAAGGAAAAACTAGAACCGGTTAAAGAAAAGACTATCTCTATCAATGACAAAATAAATAATAAAAAAGGCTACATAACAGGAGCTGCTCTTACTTTAGGAACTGCGGTAGCAGATGCAGGTTTGACATATTATGCATTGAGAACAGGAGATTTTGAAGAAATTAATTTTCTTATAGAACCTGCCGTGGAACAGTGGGGACCCGAAGGAGTTGTTTACCATAGGACAGGTGCTCTGATGGGAGGTTTTAGTCTAGTTGGTTATTATAAACAAGTATTCCCTCTTTACTTTTTTTCTGCTGTTCAAGGTGCCGCAACTATTCATAATATATTTGAAATTATCTAATTCTTCTGTGTTTAGGCATCAACGGTTTTAATTTACCGTCTTTGTAATATCCAGGACCTAGAACAGAATCTTTGTTAGTTACTATCACAAATGACCCGTTTTCACAATTAAAGTCATCTAAAACATCTAATTTCTTCATGAATTCTATAGTTTGATCTTCGTCTAGCTCGATTATGTTTCTAGTGGTTAATGGAGCTACTAAGAAGCAACCTTCTTGGGTTAATCTTATTCTTTCTTTCTTTCTCTTACCGAAGTAAATACCCACGGAGTTTATATCGAGCTTTTCTAAATTTACTTTTTTGATATCGTCGCTTACTATATAGATCTTACCTTTTGTGTTTTCAAGTAATGTATAATCAGAAAAGTCAAAGTCGCAACCATAATTATCCAATATGGTTTCATCTACCCAACTCACTTCTTTTGTATTCATAGGTTTCAGTTTCATGATACCACCTTTTTGATTTTAGCTACAAAGAACCCTTCGTTTCCATTTATTGGCAGGACCCTTTTTGCATTTTGTATCTGCTTGTCGAAAGTTTCTCCCTGCCATTCTTCCAGGGGATCAGAGAAAGGTCCTGTTATTTTTATCGGCTCGATTGATATTCCAAATTTTTCTATCATTCTCTGAAGTATTATTTCATTTTCTTCTGGCTCTATTGAGCATGTTGAATAAACTAAAGTTCCGTCATCTTTTAGAAGATTCAAAGCTCTTTCAAATAGCGATAATTGTAATTTTTGTAAGCTTGGTATTCTCCCTTCTGCTTTGTTTATTGAGTGCATCTCACAGCCCCCTGTACCACTACATGGAGCGTCTAATAATATCTTATCAAATTTAGCAGCTACGGGATAATGTCTTCCATCATTTACAGTAACGATAACATTTGTACAGTTCATTCTTTGTATATTTGCTCCTAGTGCTTTGATTCTTCCATATGATTTGTCGTTTGCCATTATCAGTCCTTTATTGTTCATAAGAGCTGACATCTGAGTGGTCTTAGAACCGGGCGCAGCAGTCAAATCTAGGACTAAATCGTCTTCTTTGGGGTCTAAAACCAGTGGAGGTATCATAGAAGAGGCATTCTGCACAAAGAAATGACCCAATTTGTAGTCCAGAGTCTTTGCAGGACTCCCATGTTCAGGATTTTCTACAAAGAACCCCTCATTACACCAAGGAATTTCCTCTAGTGAAAACCCGTTTTTTTCTAAACCTTTCCTGACCTTCTCTTTATCAGATTTTATGGCATTTACTCTAAGCGCTAGTCTAATTGGATTATCTTCTTCTAATGACTTTTTAAAATCAAAGAAATGTTTACCTAATATCTCTTTGTATCTATCTTCATCTTTAATCATTCAATCACTTCGTTTTATTTTATAGTAACAAAAAACATTTGTCACTTATGGTCAATTGCACACTCCAATATACATTTCCTTAGATAAAAAACACTTTAAATAAACCTAAACAATCTTAATCATGGTAAGTAAGAACCATCAGGAAGCTGTAAGGAAGCTTCTGAACGAAGATGCTTTGAAGAGTCTTCACGAAAACGGATTTACAGGTAAATTGTTGATCCAATGGGACAACGGAAAGATTAAGAAATTTGATCTGAACTCCAGGATAACCCTAGGCAAAGAAGATTTTCCTATTGACGGAGCATTCGAAGAATAGATAGGGTCAAAGCCAACCCTCTTATTTTCTTTTTATTTTAATCTCTTTACCGGCCAGTTCAAGTCTATAGATAGGGCCCCGTAGTTAAAGTATTCGAAATTTTATTTGTTGTCCTCGTGCCGATATTTACCTTCTTTATAACTTCTTTATCTAAAAGGTCTTCAAAATATTCTTTTGCTTGGGACATAGTTCCACCTTCTGGGGTCACTATGTCCTCATCAAATAAGACCAATTGTCTTCCTGTGCCTTTCCTATCTAAATATGATTTTTCCGAGTCTGTAAGAACAGGGGTTTCATCTCGTTTTTTTCTTCTTGAAAATCTTACAGGATAGAAAACTGAATCAGTTTTTGTCATATCAACATATCTTAAAAATGTGTCCATGCCCGATCTTATACCTCCATGTCCGATGGATATAAACAATATATCGTCTGAATGGGAATCTTTTACTATTCTCTCGGCCGTAGATTGAGAAAACCTGGGATTTGTTGCACAAACTGTTATAAAACCAGATCTTTCTTTTATTGGTCTTTCTAGAATTTCTGGATCCCTGGCCATCAGAATTTCATTATAATTTTCTAAAATCTCTCTTACTTCATCTGGTTGACCATAATTTTTCATCATTCTTAATGAAAAGTCTGTAGTAACCGGGACTAAAAATTCATGCTCTTTATCAGGATTATTTATTTTATAATCTAACATCCCTTTAACCAGTCTGGCAGGATATATTGATAGGGCCACATGTTCGGGGGCTTTATGTTTTTTTCCTCCATTGAATAAATCTTCAAAGAGGGATAATTTTTTGTCCTCTTCGAATGATCTTGATAATCCTTCTATGGTATCTGAAAAAGTGCCTTTGTAATTTTGTAAATCCCCGATCTTTCGCATTTCTCTTTTGGCTGGGAATCTATGTCCAAGAGAATTTCCTATAGGTTCATATAATTTATCTAACGGTGAAGTGTATTTCATGTCCTAAACTAGCTCAAAAAATCTTAAATAGCTAGTCTTGACTGCCTTTCCATTCTTCTTTCATTTCATCCGACCAATCTATATAAGGAGCTAGTCTTTTTGGGCAATCTAATGAGCAGTATGAACATGTCTTTTGACTCTCTGTTGGTATTGGCTCCGTTTCTTCTTTTATTATATTTCTAATTCTTTCCATCAGGTTTAGTAGTTTTTCTTTATGATCTTCTTTGTATTCTTGTATCCATGTAACTTCTTGAGTTTCACTGTCCCTCAAAGCAACATATATCGGTCTTCTTGGAACTAATTCTTCGTCAACTAGTAGAGCGTATGCGTATAATTGATGTTTGTAACCATCATAAGGTTTTGGAGTTTTCTTGTCGTCTATGATGATCACTTTATCGTCTGTTAGGATGATTTCGTCTATCTTACCGGATATTCCATGTTTTTCACAGATAAGATACAATTCTCTTGTAATCCCGCCTTCTTCCAGAAAACGTGCTAGTGTCATCTCTTCTGCTTCTTTTTTATGCTGCTCTTCCAGAGCTTGATGAACTTTAGTACCTTCCTTTACTACTTGTCTAAATTTACGTTTTTGACCTTTCACTTTTTCTAGATAAATCTGCCATTCGCACCATGATTGAGTGCTTACAAGCGAAGGAGTTAGATAGACTCGTCCCATATAATACCAAAGTAATATACGGTAAGAAGGCTAATAATAGAATAGGCTGTTAATTCTACGCATCTGGCTTACCATGGATAAGGTTTTTATATCTTTATCTATAAAGAGTGGTTTTTGAGGTGTCAAAAATGATAGATAAGTTGGAATTTCCTCGTATAGAGGATTTGAGCAAAGAAGAGCAGGAAGAAATGATTAATGGAAAGTATGCCGATATAGTAAGTGACGGCAGAGCTTTGGATAAAACAGTTGATGTAGAGGCTTATGGACCTTTCGGTAAAATAAGTACAGTAGAAACCCCGAAAGAAAGAATAATGGTATATGATGATTTCAAGAAATCGAGAGTTATAGTAATAGATTCGGAAAATGAAGAGATAAAAGACGGTGATGTATTTGAGTCCCAGGGGGACTGGAGAAAGGCTTTAGGAAAAATGTATTTCAATAAGTTACGACAACAAAGGCAAGAAAAAAGAGAAAAACTGCAAGACGATTGGGAAGAAGAAAATGAGAGAATACTTGACCCAAAGCCCGATTTGGACTGGAATTATAAACCAGGCAAAAACTAATTTATATATCTAACTAACATACAGTATAAATCAAATAACAATGAAAAGGAGGGTCAATAATGGCAGTACCCAGTGAATTGGAGAGTAAAGTATTAGCTGTAGTTGAATCAGCTAAAAATTCTGGAAAGATAGCAAAAGGGACGAATGAAGCAACAAAATCTGTTGAAAGAGGAGTTGCACAACTTGTTATAACAGCTGACGATGTTCAGCCTCAGGAAGTTGTAATGCATATCCCTATAATTTGCGATGAGAAGAAGATTCCTCATTGTTCAGTTTCCAGTAAGAACGAACTAGGAAGAGCAGCTGGTCTAGAGGTACCTACTGCAACTATAGCAGTACTTAGCCCAGGAACAGCAAAAGATGAGCTAAAATCTTTAGTTAAAGAACTAAAAGCTCAAAGTGAATAAGGTGAATAAAAATGGCAGAAAAAGAAGAGAAGAAGAAACCAAAAATACCACAACACGAATTTGTGCCACAGCATAGAGTCTTGGACGACGAAGAGAAAAAGGAAGTATTAGAAGAGTATGGGATAAAATTAAGCCAGCTTCCTAGAATAAAGTCCAAAGACAAAGCAATTAAGCACCTTGACGTGTCAACTGGAGACGTTATAGAAGTAACTAGAAAATCCAGAACAGCTGGAGAAACAAAGTATTACAGAGTAGTTGTAGGAAAGAAGTAACAACTTCTTTTCTCTTCTTTTTTATCTTTATATCTAAAAAATAGAATCTATATAGTAAATAAAGAGGTGTGATGAATGGATGTACCAATTGGTGAAGAAGCGCCAGAAATTGTAAATTGTATAATCGAAATACCTAGAAAGTCTAGGATAAAGTATGAAATGGATGAAGAGAAAGGATTCATTAAGGTTGATAGAATAGTTAATGCTGCTATGCATTATCCTGAGAATTATGGATTACTTCCGCAGACTCATGCAGACGACGGAGACGCTTTAGATATGCTTGTTGTATCAAGCGAAGCGTTCCATCCTTGGACTGTAGTTAGAGCAAGACCGGTCGGAGTTCTTAATATGAAGGACGAAGCAGGAATCGATCCGAAGCTAGTTGGAGTTGCTGTTGACGATCCTGAATATTCTGACATTAAGAGTCACGAGGACCTTCCGCAGTTTAAATTGGACATGATTGGCCATTTCTTCGCACGCTACAAAGACTTAGAGAAAGGAAAGTTTGCAGAAGTCGCTGGGTGGGATGGAGCAGACAAAGCAAAAGAAATGATAAAAGAAGGAATAGAAGCAGCTAAGTGAACCTTAGTCATATAACTTTTTCTTTCTAATTTTAGTTATGTCAAATGTAGGACCATCGACTGGTTGTTTGTATAAGATAAAAACTACATTTGATATTCTAGATTTCTATTCTTCTATTGGAATGGATAGAATAGAATTCAATCTTCTACCTTATCCAAGATTACGAGATTTAGATATAGATTCTGCAGTAGAGAAGCTTCAGAATTTTGATCATGTTACGGTACATGCTCCTGCCAAGAAAATCGTTTACGGGGACAATAAAGAAACAGATATAGTGATAGACAGACTTCAGAGTCTTTACGACAGAGTTGAGATAGATGGGTTCGTTATTCACCCTAACGATGTAGATGACTATACTAAACTTACGGAATCTGGTCTTCCATTTTTAATTGAAAATATGGATTTAAGGAAACCCGAGGGTACCCATCCGGAACACTTCAGGAGATATAAGGAAGAAGTTGATTTTGGATTTGTTTTCGATGTTCAACATGCGTATGAGCATGACCACGGCATGGAAGTTGCTAGAGAGATACTTGATGTAATGGGAGATCGATTAGAACACATACATGTAGCTGGATGCAGTGCAGATAGAAGACATTATCCTACGCATATAGCACCCAATAGAGAAGCGATAACTGAAATTCTTGATCTGGGGATAGATGTTCCTAAGATTCTTGAATG
>CAYQNF010000019.1:0-1618 GCA_964418905.1 uncultured archaeon
GGGAAGATTTGGTACTTTAATGATATTATTCAATAAGTTTGATGAAGATTTCAAGAAGACGTTTTTAGTTAGTATATCATCTTATTATATTACAGGAACTGCTCTTTTCTATTTAATTCCTACAACTAGTATTCCTGGTATTTTATCGCCGCAATATCTACTTCCACTTGCTGTGATAGGTGCTATAGGAATAGATATGTTAAACAAGAAGTATAAATTCCTTGAAGGGGATTGGAATAAATATAGGGGAACTTGGATGGTTCTTGGGGCAGGAATCTTGTTACTTATAACATCTTTTATCTACGCCCCGTTGGGAGATAGAGTATTTTATTATGCTAAAGCAGCAGCAGCTCCATTAGTAGAAGGTCAGGTAGTCGGTTCCACTATTGCCGAAAATAGGCAATCGTCTATAGGAGAAATGCAGAATCAATTGGGTAATTCTATATCGACACGATTATTGGGATTACCAGAAGGTTTAGGATCTCTTGTTGTTATTTTTGGAGCATTTTATGTTTCCCTTCTAGGATTAGGTTTCTTAATATGGTCAATGAGAAAAAGGAAAGTGGATTATATTCCAGCTCTGTTTTTGATAATATTTTATGTTCTGTTGCTATTCCTTGGAAAGGGAGCGGTAAGACTTCTATTTATTGCAGGCTTCCCTGTAGCTTTGATGGCAGGCTACGGTACGTATAGAATAGGAAAAATGTTTTGGGTTTCGCATGAAAATGATAGTTTCAGAAACATATCCCGTGTTTCAGGAATTTTCATTATAGGTATCATTCTATTGACAAATGGACTTGCGGGATACGCTTTTGGCTCCCAGATGAATTCTGCTAATTTGAGTAATTGGGAAAGCGCGTTAGATTGGATAGAAGATAACAGCACTAAAGAGGATGTAGTTCTATCCTGGTGGGACTATGGATATATAATTCAATATTATGCTGATAGACCAACTTACGTAGATCCTGGTCACGGTTTTGGAGGAGTTAGGGATCCGGAAGTTGCTAGATTCTTTACTAGTACTAACGAAACTGAATATCTCGATTGGTTAAAATCTATAGACGTGAAATATGTAGTCCATGATTCGGCTATGATAGGAAAATACTCAGCTGTTAGTAAGATAGCCGCAGATGGAGATTATGTCGATTCCTTCCAAATATTTGATTATCAAGATACACAATGCGTGGAAGAAGGAATTAATGGTACGTGCGAGAAACAAGTCAGGAGATATGGACCTCTTTGGTTAGTTTCATCTACGGGAGGACAGGGATATCCTGTTTTAGTTCCTGGTAATCAGCCTGTTAATGTAAGTAAGGTTTGTAACCAAGACGGTGCTTTTGTAGTAGATGAAGACGGTGCCCCGGGATGTGCTATGTTTAGTCAGAATCAGGCAGTGTATATGGGATTCAGAAGTTCGAGCCAAGGATTGCAGCCAGTTGACTTAACCCAAACTATGTTTGCACAAATGTGGTTCTTTGAAGCCAAAAACTTGGACCACTTTGAAATGGTTCACAATAATGGTCAGGTTAAAGTGTTCGAAGTCAAGTATTAGCTTTTAAGTCTTTTTTACTAATTTTATAGTGTGATTATATGAGAAAAGAATTTCCGATATTGGTCG
>CAYQNF010000019.1:1628-8888 GCA_964418905.1 uncultured archaeon
CGAATGCGCTAATAAGGTAATAAATTATCTAGAAGAGAACGGTTTATTATAAATTTAAACATTGTCATTTAATTTATTCTATGAGAAAGGAATTTCCGATATTGGTCGCAATAGCATTAATTGCCCTATCTTTCGGTACTGTTTATTTTTTAGAGCTTAATTTTTATGAAGGATTTCTGCTTATTCTGTTCGTAGCTTTAGTTCTTACATCATTTTTCCTCTCTGTTGGATTCACGGGAGGATGGATACGTATAGCAAATAGAATGGGGCTGACAGGAAAGGACATGAACAAATATGAGAAGAAGGATGTAGCAGAGTCTGGAGGGATATCTCCAGTATTGGCTATAATATTTGGCATTCTTTTGTATATCTTCTTAAAGACATTCTTCCTAGGATCGGAAAGTCATCTAATTGAAATATTAACAATGAGCATAACTTTACTTCTATCTGGTATACTTGGGTTTGTAGATGATATAGTAGGCTGGAAAGTGGGATTAAAACAATGGCAAAAACCTCTTCTTACTCTTGCTATAGCTATACCTCTTGTTGTAATAAACGCAGGTAACTCATCCATAAATCTACCATTCTTCGGGACAGTGGATTTAGGATTACTTTACCCTCTTCTTATAGTTCCTATAGGAATTGTGGGAGCATCCAACGCGTTTAACATGTTAGCAGGCATGAACGGGCTGGAAGCTGGTCTTGGTGCCATTATTGTAGGATCCCTTGGGTTCGTGGCCATAACAACAGGACAGCTATGGCTTGCTACATTATGTGGAATATCAGTAGCAGCTCTCTTAGGCTTCTTGGTCTTCAATAAATACCCGTCTAGGATATTCCCGGGAGACTCTCTTACATATTCGATAGGAGCATTAATAGCAGCAGTTGCTATAGTAGGTTCAATGGAAAGGCTAGCATTGGCGATGTTTCTTCTTTATTTCATAGAATTCGGCATGAAAGCTAGATATAAGTTCAAGTCCGAATCTTTTGCCAAACCTAACGAGGATGAGACAATAAGTGTTGAAAAAATTAGATCTCTTACCCATGTTGGAGTGAAAGCGATGGAGAAAATAAAGAAAAACGTATATGAGAAGGATGTAGTTTATTTCCTCTACGTTTTACAGGCTCTAATATCGGTTTTGGCTATAGTTATATTTTAAATTTTATTTCTAGAAGAAACGGAAAGAAGTAGTTTTAGGTCTTTTCAGTTGAATTTAGATAATATTTGATCTTTTTATTTGCAGTTTTTAGACCGTTTCTCGAGTTCCATTATTATACCCCTTATGTAATTGGAATTACAAAGATTCAAAAAATAAAACTTGCCAGCCGTGTAGCATTCCAGCCGAGCCGAAAACCTGGGGGCCGTTATGGCCCCCTCATAATTACTAAAATCAAAACCAGTCGGTCCAGAGTGGTGGACTAGAAGAAGACATTGGAGGTGTCTTGAAATGAGTACGAAGAAAATATTGGCAATGTTCGCTATGGTACTATTATTAGTACCCGTAGGATTTGCCCAGAACGCATCTACAAATACATCAGCAAATGCGTCAACGAATACGAGTATAGGAACTTCGATGGATGCCCCATCTGAGTTCAGGTTGAATATGAAGCAATTCAGCCAAGGCGTGTCTGACGCGTTTTTTGATTTGAGAATGCGTTTGACAGCGGACAGCGAAAGTCGTGTAGAATTGATACATGAAAGAAACGAGATTCTACAGGAAAGACAAAGAGAATGGGTTGAGATAAAAAATAACATACAGCAATCCAGTGAATTGTCCGTAGAAGAAAAGAGAGAACTTAGAGAAGAAATCCAACAAGAGCACAGGTCTCTTATTGAGAAGCATGTGGAATTTACCACAAAACTACAAGAGCTTAAAGCAGAAGCCGAAGCTGAAGGAAACTCAGAACTTAAGGTAAAGGCCGAAGAGAGATTTAGAGAAAGCTCCAGGAGCGGTCTAAGTAGTGGACTTGGAATAGATTTTGAGTCCGAGGGAGAGACTAAGTTTGAGCTAGAAGCTGAGTGCGAAGACGAAATAGATACTGAATTCGAAGTAGAAGCGGATGATTCAGTTGCAAAGACTGAAGCAAAGTTCGGTCTTAACCACAGCGGATATACACTAGTAAACCACAACACGGAGATAGATTCGGAAACAAATACAGTAACAGTGAATGCGGATCTTAGCTCAGAAGATGTTGTAGGAGCACAATGTATAACCCAAGTAGAGATTGAACATGAAGTATCTCTATCACCAGGAAACTGGACAGTCAACTTAGTAGTGACTGAAGACGGAGAAACTAGCTTTGAGCAATCTGCAGAAGTTCAGATTGAAGGAGACGCAGAAACAAACGCATCTATAACAAGAGAAGAGGCCATAGCAAAGGCTGAAAGTTATGGTGTGGTTGTAACTGAAGCAGAACTAGAAGAAGAGGATGGCAGAGCCTTTTGGAAAATAGAAGGCAATAAAAATGTTTCAGTGGGACCGGTTACGGTTACTGCAGAAACTGAAGTATTGATAGACGCAGAAACAGGAACTGTCATGAGCGTTAAAATAGAAGGAGAGTCCGAAACAATAACAGAAGCTGACGACCAAAATGAGGCAGAAAATGAAAGCGATGCCGAATTTGAATCCGAATCGGAAGTAGAAGCATCGGGACAATCAAATGGAAACGCTAGAGCTTCAGTAAGAGCAAACGTAAATGTTAGAGCGGGGATATAAAACCCCCTTTTATAATTATAGGTGAAAAATATGATAAGACCACAAGATGAGAACTTTCAGGGAGAGAACGAATATTTCCTGATACAGTTAATACTGACAGAAAGAATGAATTAAGGTGATATTATGAAAAAAATATTAGCAATATCGATGTCACTTATGATGTTTGTGCCGGTATCATCACAGGAAATTGATCTAGATGAACCTACAGTACTTCCTGATAGTCCTTTTTATGGACTAAAGAAGGCGTTTGAGCAATTGACCCTTAGATTAACTTTTGACAAGGAAGCCAAAGCACAGAGACTTATTGATATTTCAAATAATAGACTAGCAGAGGCCAACGCAATGGCAGAGAGAAATGAATCAGTTAACGACCTCGTAGCAGAGTCCCAAGAGAAATTGGACGAAGCCGAGAAAATTACAGAAGAAAATAACCTAACTGATGTAGAAGAAACCGTAATAGATGCTAGAAATAAACATATAGTTGTCCTAAATGAAATTCATGGAAAGGTTCCAGAAGATGCAAAATTTGGTATAGAGACAGCCATGGCTGCTGCGGTTTCCGAAAACAGAAAAGAAATAGAAGAAATTAATAAATCAGGATCGGACAGGGCTGAAAATCTAAGTAATGAGCTTGATATCAATACGAACGATATCAGATCTCGAATAGAAAACAAAGTCAGGATAAACATAGGTTCAGTCTCGGATAGGGCGAAGAGTTCTGATAATAGGGTAGTGCCAGAACCTTTTGGTAATAAAGATGGAGATTCTAATAACCTAACCGATGGAGATAAGAACAGGCCCGTCTCAAAGAATCTTAGTGAAAAAATAGGTGAAAGTGGTTCGGGGAATCCGACGGGAAAGGTAGTTAGATCAGTTTTGCCTGCAAAAATAAATCGTTAAATTTTCGATTTTAATTTATTTGTTTTTCTATAAGGAATCTTTTTGACTATGTTTTTCTTCTCTAAGTTTCTTACAACTTTACTTATCTTGGACTTGGAAAAGTTAGTAAATTCTCTCAACTCGTCTTGCCTTACACCGTCCTTTTTTAGAACAAATCCAAATAATAATTTTTCATCCTCGTTTAGAGTTTCTATTATCTTTTCTCTAGTTTTCTTTTTGTTGTAGAAATAGTAGACAACTCCTCCTGTTATTGTTAGTATTATCAATACTGTAGGGATTCCTAGCCACATGATTAGATTGAGAGGAGGTTTTGTGAAAGAAGCTAATATTACATACTCTTCGTTCGGGTCCAATTGATCTCCCCATTCGAATATTATCCTGCTTCCATCACTTTTTATCTCAGGTTTTGGGGATGCTAGTATCTTATCTCCCTGAGTATATGCGCCGGATCCTTCCGGTAGTTTTAATGTAGTTGAAAAGTTTCTAATCTCTAGAGGAGATGAAAACGCAAGTGAAAATATTTTCCTGTCAGAGGCGTCTTCGATCAGATCGGAATCAAATGCAATCTCTATATCTACTTGGCCTGCGGTTGGTTCTAAAAAGTCTATGGATATACCATCTTGGGTTCTCCTTATATTGGACTCAGGTACGGTTTTGACTTCTGCATTCCTTGAGTCTGCGAATAGCGAAAGATCCAAACCGCTTACCTCTTCTTCTAAAATCAAATCAGCGTTTATATTGACCTTACTGGTAGCGCCATCGACTTGTATGTTATAATTTTCAAAATACGCCCCATTAACAGGTATAGAGAAAGCTAATATTGCAAATAAAAATGCCAGCTGGAAGTTCAATTTAGGCAACGTGGACACCAGATACGATTTTTATAAACAAGTTTATAAATAGTGCTTAAATAGGTATTTCATATTTCGTCGTAAAGTGCCAATATTCCGGCTTAAACTTGAAATTAAAATCCTAATAGAAAGAATTTAATAACTTAACTTCTATTATTTTGTATGAAACTATCAAGACCCAGGTACGTTTTTGTGCTGGGTGGGGGATACTCGGGGCTAGGTAAAGGACTGGTTGCTGCTTCAATTGGGCGACTGGTGGAGAATTTTGGTTATTCAATTTCTCAAGTAAAAGTTGATCCTTATTTTAATTTCGGAGCCGGAGATCAAAACCCTACAGAGCATGGAGAGGTATTTGTTACAGAAGATGGCGGAGAAATAGACCAGGATTTTGGTCATTATGAGAGAATTACAGCTCAGCCTACTAAAGCCGGTTATAATATTACTTCAGGAAAAGTTTTTGCTTCAGTTCTAGACAAAGGACAAAGCGGAGAATATCTTGGAAAGACTATTCAGCTTATACCTCACGTTAGAGACGAAGTGAAGAGACAAATTAGATCAGCCGCAGATGGAAGCGATATTTGTATAGTTGAATTGGGCGGAACTATAGGAGACGATGAAGCCCTGATACATCTACGTGCGATTCATTCTATGATTCATGAGGACGAAGAAGACGCAACAGTTGTTCTTTTGGTTCCTTTGGTTTTCAATGAACAGGTAGGAGAACCTAAAACTAAAATAGCCCAGACCACTGCCAGACAGTTGGGAGAGATAGGCTTACATGCAGATTTCTTAATGTGTAGAGTTGAAACTGAAGAACATCTTGATCCCAAAAGGAGAAGAAAGCTATCTACTTTTTGTAATGTTAATAATGAAGATATAATCGCAGATCCTGATGTTGATGACGTTTATCATTTACCTTTCAAGTTGGCAGAGCAGGATATGGGAAGAAAGGTATTGGATAAGTTAACCCTTCCCGCAGAAGAGCATGATTGGAATAGTTATAGAGATTTCGTAGAAGCTTTGGATTCAGCTAAACTTAACGGAAGAGTCAAGATAGCTTACGTAGGAAAATACGTAGAAGACGGCGGCGGAATACATAAAGATTCTTACATATCTGTTGAGGAAGCAATAACAAGGGCTGCCGTTGAGTTGGGAGTCTATCCTGAAATACATAGACTTGAGGCTACTGCGTTTGAAAGAGGAACTATTGATATTAACAAATTGAAAGAATATGACGGAGTTATAGTACCCGGCGGATATGGAGCAAGGGGATTTGAAGGAAAAATAAAAGTTATAGAATATCTAAGGAAGAATAATGTTCCTTACTTAGGTTTGTGTTTAGGTCTACAAATGGCGGTTATAGAGTATGCTAGAAATGTTTGCGGTATAGAAAACGCCCATAGTGATGAAAGTGATGAAGAGGGATACTGCGCGGATCCTGATAAACACGTCGTTACTATTTTATCCGATCAGGAAAACAAGAGACAGGATAGCGGATATTTTGGTACCCAGAGACTTGGGGATTTTGTCTGCGTTGTGGATAAAAATTCAAAAGTGGCAGATATGTACAGGAGGTTTAACAAGCCAACTAAAAAGGACATGAAGAAAATTGAAAAGATGATACAAAACGAGCCTTACAGAGTAGGCGTTTTGAAAGACAATGATTATTATGTTATAGAAAGACATAGACATAGAAGAGAAGTTAATCCAGATATTGTTGAAACCCTCAAAGAGAACGGTATGAGTATACCAGGGTTCCATAGAACAAAGGAAGGAGTTACTCTTGTTGAGATAATCGGTCTAGAAGACCATCCATTTTTCTATGCATCGCAGTTCCATCCGGAATTCACGTCAAATTATGACAGTCCGAATCCTCTTTTCCATGGATTCATGGAAGCTTCCTTGAAAGCAAGGGGTAAAGGACAGACAGCCAAGGCAATGGTCGAAGAAGAAGTTTCTGAAAAGATGTAAGAAAGATATTTATATCTTCAAGTGGAATAAACACTATGCCTAACAAAAATTCCGCTAAAGGATTTTTCAAGAAAGCACTGATTTCTGTTTTAGAAGGAGCGAATAAAGTTGCTAACGCTTTCAAATCTGACAAGCCAAAAAGAAAGAAAGAAAATTACGGCGGTTTCAGGGCATCTCAAACTTCTACTGTTTCACAATCATCAAATTCTGGTGCATCATCGGCACCTAAGAAAGCTATTTTCATTGCATTTGCTGTAGTTGCAGCGCTTGCAGTTGGTGGAGTTACAACAGGTAATATGATCGCTACTAATAACCAACTAGAGGAAAATCTAACTTCCCTACAGTCTAATTATAATTCTCTAAGTACAGAGCATTCAACTTTAGAATCTGATTACGATACATGTACAACCGAGAGAGATGATTGGAAATCAGATTATCAAAGCTGTGATAGTAATCTAACATCACTCCAAGGCGATTACGACAAACTAGACGAGGAATACGATGAGTTATTCGGAAAACATGATCAATGTGTTGGAGATTTGAAAGACGAGACAAAGAAATTGAATAGCTGTCTTAGTAGAGAGGACGATTTGGAAGTCGATTTGGAATTCTTAGAAGAAGATTACACGTCCTTAGAAAAGGACAGTGCCAGAAGATTATGCGGGTGTCCAACACCTGGAAATGATGAAACCAGAAACTATACACTAGATGATAATAGGATCACATGCACGAGCAACGGAAATAAGACCGTACAATGTTAATCTTTTAAAACTTCTATAGTTTTTTCTTCTTTGTTTATTTCGAATTTGACAGGTAGAAAT
>CAYQNF010000019.1:8988-14263 GCA_964418905.1 uncultured archaeon
TAAAACTTCTATAGTTTTTTCTTCTTTGTTTATTTCGAATTTGACAGGTAGAAATTTTTCTATTATTTTTGCGTTCGTTTCAGCATGTTTTGTAATTTCCGATGTTTTTATTTTCCCTGAACCCGTTAGAGCCATGTAAGGAAGAAGCTGGTCTGCTGCATATTTATCTACACATGCATCTGATTCTATCTCCTTTTTCAATTCTTCGATAGCTTTGTCTGCTACGACTTCTGATCTAGTACCTTTTTCTATAAGAGCGGACGAGCCTAGTAAGGTATTTCCGAAAACTGCTACCAGGTCTATACCTCCCCCGACGCTGGGAGATTTTACATAATCTATCTTTATGTTTACGGGAACTTTGAATATGTCAAATAATTTATTTCTAGCGCGTTTTTGAATTCTTTCTGCCACATTTTTGTCTTTCAATCTTTCTTCTATCGTAACTATTCCATCTATCTCGATTAGTTCTCCTCTTTCCGTTTTGTTTATTGGATCAAGATTAGAATTTTCTGAGAAAAACTCTACAATCCCGCCCCCACGAGGATAAAACCCGTGTTTATGTACTTCCATCTCGGCCCCGTAGTTCATGGAATGCAGAAAGCTCAACAGGATATCACGGATATAGTTAACAGTAGGAGACCATTTTACAATAGTACCTCCTTTTATCGTTAGATCTAAAGGCTCTTTCGAGTGTACAGCCGGTACCATCAAAGATTGAAGAGCTAAAGATATTGAACCTGCGGTTCCTATGTTTACGGTTTGTCTACCACCTTTCAGCTCGCCCGGTATAAATTCTATCTCAGTAGAGCCGATTTCTATTCCTTTAGTTTTTGCGTTGCATAATTTAGCCAAAGCTTCCAGGGATTTTGCATGTTGATGTTTTAATCCTGGTTGGGATCTACCGCTTCTAATATTTTTGATCTTTACAGGTTTCCCTGTTACAGCAGAAAGAGCAGTAGCAGTTCTTATAATTTGTCCCCCGCCCTCACCGAGCGAACCGTCTATTTCTATCATAATAACATAAGAAAGAGAGAAATGTCTATAAAACTTTCTTATTCAATACATTCTGTTGAATGTATTACTTAATCTTTGTTTTGGAACCGCCCGTAGTCGTAACTTCCTTCAATCGAGATTGAGGAACATGAATTTCTTTCTGTTTGTCTTCAATTTCTGATATTATATCTAGGTTTATTTCTTCCACCAATTCTTCTGATCTTATTTTACCTTTCATAAAATCTTCAAAATAATCCAATCTAACCAAATAAACAGAATCCACTAAAGGCTCTCCGGTCCTCTTATCTATGTCCTTCAGCCACTCTATTGATCTTTTGATTCCAATTTCGCTGTAAGGTATACCAAACATTACATTCTCTACGCCATGTTTTCTAAGAAGTCTCATCTTCCTAACCACGTTGCTTCTGGTAGGCTTTTTTGATTCAACTTCAACAGCGTCCAATATTTCAACACCTTTAGTCTTTCCGTTCTTAATGAGAATATCAGGCTTGGCAGCGTTGTTGTATTTTTTATCTTCCATATATGCTTCTAGTTCTATTGTTTTGAAATCAGCGTTCTCTGAGAAATATTGCGCTAATACTATGGATATAATTAAACTGTTGTCTCCGCCGGGAGATGATTGATTATGGTAACAAGCGCATTTGTTATACCATTTCCTTATTCCTTTTAGGCTGTAGGGTAATCTGTACCTTCTAAGCTCCTTGCGCAAATACGATAAGAAAGAGAATCCTGTATCAATGTGAAGGGGGTCTGGTTCACTCCAACGAGCGTTTACCTCAGACACAATAATAATTAGATTTTCTGGTATATAATTGTAATTTTTAAGAAAATAAAGTCTCTAAACTTTATGAATATTTAGACGGTCTAAATAGCTATACTATCTCCTAAATTAGGAGCAGTGGCGTCCCATCCTTTTTCGTTTAATTCTTTCTCAAAAGCTTCAGATTTTTCTGGATCGCCATGTACAAGAAATATTTTATCGGGGTTTACTTTTTCAATCATTTTCATTATTCCCTTTTTACCTACGTGAGCAGAAAAGTCATATCTCTCTACTGGAGATTTTACCTTTTTCACGCCGTCCTCTAGCGGGAAGGTTTTTTCCCTTAAAAGAACGTCCCCGTTTGTGTCTTCAACCTGGTAACCGGTTAGAACAATCTTATTGTGAGGATTATCGAACAGTTTTTCCATATAAAACATAACAGGGCCACCTTCCATCATTCCGGCAGTTGATATTATAATGCTAGGACCATTTATTGCTTCTTTTCTCTGGCTGTGATTTTTAATTGAGGTTATCTTGTTTGCCATCTTGTTCAATCTCTTGGAATGGTTTATGTAATTAGAGAAATTTAGATAATTTCCTAAAACATCTGTGCTCATACCGTCTAAGTAAACTCTATTATCTAACATACCCTTTTCATCTAACATAAGTAAAATTTCCTGAGACCTTCCTATTGCAAAGGCTGGCATCAGTACTACTCCGCCCTTGTCTAAAGTTTCGGATATGCTGTCTATCATTTCCTTTTCTAATTTTTCTCTCTCAGGGTGATCAGTGTCGGCATATGTACTTTCTATTATTAGCACATCAGATTCTGGGAAATCCATATCGCACCCAGGAACTAAATCAGTTTCAACTGTATTAAAATCGCCTGTATAAAATATACTTTTTCCCTCAGTTTCTATTCTTGTTAGGGCTGCTCCAGGTATATGTCCCCCGTCGAAGAGTTCTACCGTAGCATCTTTTATCTTGAATTTCTTTCTATATGGTACGTTAACTTCCCTAGTTTTCATCTTAGCTACAGCTGCTTTGTTAAATGGGGGATTAAGACCTTCGTACTCTGCTATCTTTAAAGAATCTTTTAGTAAAATGTGAGTCAGATTGAATGTAAGAGATGTTGAGTAAACTTTTGGATAGGGCGGTTTTCTAAAGAATGTAGGAACGGCTCCACAATGGTCCAAATGGCTATGACTTATTATTATACCGTCAGGTTTTTCGCATTTCATTGGATATTCGGGTTGAGGAGCGTCTAATTTGACACCATAATCTAATAGGATCTTCCCGTCTTCACTATCTATGAAGAACGCGCTTCTTCCCACTTCTCTTGCTCCTCCTAAAAATTGTATGTTCATATAATCACAACCAGATTGAAGTTTAAATAATTTTAATTGAAAGAGATATAAAGTGGTCGCATGGATATAGACGAAAGAATTGAGTTAATAACTAGGGAACCCACAGAAGAGACTGTAACAGAGGAAGATCTAAGAGAACTGCTTGAAAACAAAGACAAAGTAAGAGCATATGATGGATTTGAACCTTCAGGAATACTTCATTTAGGCTCTGGTCTTCTAAGAGCGATTAAGTTACAAGACATGTTAGACGCAGGTGTAGATTTTACTATTTTAATAGCAGATTGGTTTGCTTATATTAACAATAAGATGGACGGAGATTTGGAACTCATTCAGAAAGTAGGAGAATATATGATAGAAGGATGGAAAGCTTGTGGTGTTGATATGGACAAAGTAGACATAGTATGGACAAGCGAAGTTGTAAAAGATCCTGAATACTGGAAGGGTGTTATAGATGTAGCCAAAATGTCTACAGTGAATAGAACAATGAGAGCAGGTACTATAATGGGAAGAGAAGAAGGCGAGATGCAATATACTGCTCAATTAATGTATCCAATAATGCAGGCATATGATCCATTTTATTTAGATGCGGATATTCTCCAGCTTGGAATGGACCAAAGAAGTGCTACTATGCTTACAAGAGAAATGGCACAGAAAATAGATGGAAGTGTTAAAGTTCCAGTCCATCATCATCTTCTTGCTGGTCTACAAGGTCCAGATGAAGGAAGAATGGGACAGGAAACAGCCGGGATAGAATCCAAGATGAGTAAATCGAAGCCCGATACTGCTATTTTTATTCACGATGATAAGAAAGAGATAGAAAGAAAATTAAAGAAGGCTTACTGTCCCGAGAAAGAAATAGAAGGAAATCCTGTAATTGAAATGTGGAAATATATAATATTCAGAAAACTTGGTTCTAGAACTATAGAAAGACCAGACAAGTTCGGTGGTAATTTAGAGATTAATAATTTCGAAGAGTTAAAAGAATTTTATGAAAGTGGTAACCTTCATCCCATGGATTTGAAGAATGCTACAGCTGATGCTATGGATGAGATTTTAGAACCCATTAGAAAACGTTTTGAGAAAGGAAAAGCAAAGAAGCTTTACGAAACGGTGAAGGAAGCTAAGGTAACGAGATGATGACATGTTGGATATAAACCTGATAAGAGATAATGCGGACAAAGTCAAGAAAGACTTGAAAAGAAGAAATGATCCTGAGCTTTTAGAATATGTTGATTTTGTTAAAGAAAACGATGAAAGGTGGAGAGATCTTACTAAAGAGATAGATTCTTTGAGAAAGGAAAGAAATGATCTTACTACAAAGATAACTAAGGCAAAGAAGGCAGGAGAAGACGCCGAAGATTTGATAAAACAGGCTTCAGAATTGCCGGATAAGATTGATAATCTAGAAGACGAGAAAAAAAGTCTAGAAGAGGCAATTAGAGAAAAAATGTTAATGATACCTAATATTTTACATGAAAGCGTTCCTAAAGGCGAAGACGACAATGACAATGTAGAAACTAAAAAGGTCGGAGAGCCTCCGGAGTTTGATTTTGAGCCTCTTGGGCATTTAGATATAGTAGAAAAGCTAGGCCTCATGGATAGAGAAAGAGGAGCGAAGATTTCAGGACAAGGATTTTATTACCTAAAGGGTCAATTAGCTAAACTAGATTTAGCTCTTCAGAGATACGCATTAGACTTCTTGGAAGAGAGGGGTTATACTATAGTAGCCCCTCCTTATATGATGAGAAGAAAGCCTTACGAAGGTGTTACATCCTTGGAAGACTTCGAGGACGTTCTTTACAAAATAAAGGACGAGGATCTTCATCTAATTGCAACCAGCGAACATCCTCTTGCTGCTTACCATATGGATGAGACCGTACTTGAGAAAAATCTTCCCATAAAGATAGCAGGAATTAGTCCATGTTTCAGAAAAGAGGTAGGAACTCATGGAAAGTATACTAAAGGACTTTACAGAATGCATCAGTTCAATAAGGTAGAACAATTCATATTCTCACATCCAGATGATTCATGGGACTTACACGAAGAACTTCAAAAAACTACCGAAGAATTCTTCGAAAGTTTGGATATCCATTATCGCGTTGTTAATGTATGCACCGGAGACATGGGAATAGTT
>CAYQNF010000020.1:0-13994 GCA_964418905.1 uncultured archaeon
TTGCATCGTTGTTGGGGCTTTTGGCATTGATATGGTTAGGAATAATTTAGGGAGTGAATTTTTATGGTAGATGAGTCAGCACTAAGTAATGAAGAAAGTTTTGAGCACGAAGAGCTTAGCGAAGATCAAAGAGAATTGTTACAGGAATGGCTATGTTCTAAATGTGGAGGTCTCCGTGCTACGAAAAAAGCAATAAAAAGAGGCGACCTGAATAAATTTGATCAATGTTCCTGTAAAGATTTCAATTAAATTATCTGAATTTTGGTGTAGAGTCATATATTTTATACATGGCCCAGATTAGGATAATTGCCCCAAATGCGCTAGATATGTCTCCCCAAGGTAGTATAATGTTTCCTCCGTATAATTCTATAATTTCTGGTATTACGCCTAAGAATATTAATGAGATACCTGCCAGTATCATACTAAATCTTCTACCTTCCGAGTATTGTCTAGCTATTAGGAATGTTATAATGGAGCTTATGAGAAATACTGCTGCGACTACATATTCTAAAGTAGTTTCTAAAGTACTTTCTTCTTGGGCATAAACAGATATAGAAGTTAGTAGAAATACTGCAAGTAACGATAGCAATACCTTTTTCTTCATAAGAGAAATAAGACTTCTTTCTTTATAAATTTTATAGGTGGTTAAGTATAGATATAGTTATGACTGTTTTAGATTTTATTGGAAATACTCCGATGGTTAAGATAGAAGGGATCTATGTTAAATTGGAGAATATGAATCCTTCTGGTTCTACGAAGGACCGTATTGCTAAATATATAATCGAAAAAGCAGAAGATGCTGGAAAACTTAAGCCTGGTTACAAAGTTGTAGAAGCTACATCCGGAAATTCAGGAATTTCTTTTTCTATGGTGTGCGCAGCCAAGGGTTATCAGATGGTCGTAGTGATGCCTGAAGGATTGACCAAAGAAAGGAAAGAAATAATGAGAAAATACGGAGCCAAAGTAATAGAGACCCCTGAAAACGAAAGTATAGAAGGAGCAGTTGAGAAAGAATTGAAGTTAGAGAAAGAGATTGATTATTATCCTGTTAAACAGTTTGAAAATGTCTGGAATATAGAAGCCCATGAAAAGACTCTAGGAAAGGAGATAAAAGACGAATTGGGCCAGGTAGACGCTTTTGTAGCAGGAGTAGGGACCGGTGGGACGCTCATTGGAGTCGGTAAATCCCTAGATACCCGTCTTTATGCAGTTGAACCAGAGGAAAGTCCTGTTATATCTGGAGGAGACCCCGGAGAACATGATATAGAAGGTATAGGTGATGGATTTGTCCCGAAAATTTACAAGAATAACGAAGATATGGTTGAAGATGTTATCATAATTAGCAGCGAAGATGCAATTAATGAGGCTAATCGCATCGCAAAAGAGCACGGAATCCTAGTAGGGCCAAGTTCTGGTGCAAATCTGCTTGCTGCTAAATCTTTAAAGGATAAATACGACACAATAGTTACAGTCTTTCCAGATTCAGGGGATCGTTATTTAAGCGAATTCGCCTTCATTTGAACTAATTTTAGAGAAACGTTTATAAATACCACCGAAACATTTAAATACTTTAATACTCAATTATATCGGTGTTATAATGGACCTGGATTTAAGCTTATCTGAGGTCGTGTAACCGTAATAGAGTGGTGATTTAATATGAGAAGAAGTGATAGAGCAATTAAGAAATTCAAATGTCCAGATTGTGGAAAAAACGATTTCGACGAAGATTCAGCAAAAGCTGAAATGGTTTGTAAAAACTGTGGTACAGTAGTACAAGAATCTATGCTTGATTTAACTCAAGAATGGAGAGCATTCGATAGCGATCAAAGATCTAAAAGAGCTCGTACAGGAGCTCCATTGACGCATACAAAACACGACAAAGGTCTTACTACTGAGATTGGTAAAGGTGCAGGAGAACTTTACAAAGTTCCAGCATCCAAAAGAGCTCAGTACTTTAGAATGAGAAAGTGGCACAAAAGGCTAGTAGAGTCTAAAGATAGAAACCTATCTTTCGCGCTTTCTGAACTACAGAGATTAGTTTCATTCCTAGGACTGCCTAAGAGTATTCACGAAGATGTTGCTAAGCTTTACGAAAAGGCTGTAGATAAAGGACTTGTTCGTGGTAGATCAATGGAATCTGTAATAGCTGCTCTTATGTATACTGTATGTAGAGAACAAGGATCTCCTAGAACACTTGAAGAAATTTCAAAGGCTTCTGGTGTAGAAAAAAGAGAACTTGGTAGAACATACAGATACGTAGCTAGAGAGCTTGGTATTAGAATTCTACCTGCAGACCCGACTGACTACATTCCAAGGTTTGCTTCAATGCTTGGATTGTCTGATAAAGTACAGGCAAGAGCAATGAAGATATTGAAAAAAGCTAAGAAAGAAGATGTAACTTCTGGGCGTGGACCAACTGGAGTAGCCGCAGCAGCATTGTATATTGCAGCTGTACTAGAAGGCGAAAGAAGGACACAAAGAGAAGTTGCCGATGTTGTATCAGTAACTGAAGTAACAATTAGAAACAGATACAAGGAAATAATTGAAAAGCTTGGAATTGAAGAAGAGGTCGAGGAAAAAGCAAAAGAAGCAGGAATCGACTTGGATTCAAGTAAAAAGAAGAAGAAAAAGAAAAAATCCAAGAAGAAAGGTAAAAAGAAGAAGTAAACCTTCTTCTTAAACCCTTTTCCTTTTTTATTTTTTATTGTTCTATTATATTTAGTGATACTTATGGATGAAATACCAGATCGATATAAAACAATATTACAAAGCTATGGTCCCTCAGAGAATCCGGGATTGGGGTCCAAACCTGGTTTTACTCCTACTTATTCTTTTAGGGAAGAAAGTTCTATTTCATCCGATTATAGAAGTTTTTCTATAGATTATCTAATCAGTACGAGAGAAATGCCTGAATATGTAGATAATAACTCATTTCTAGCAAAATACGAAATATCTACAGGGTATTCAGAATTTTAACAGTTTCGAAGCCTGCATCGGTTTTTATACCAGTTGGAGTAAAATGCGTTCTAGAAAACGAAAATCCTTTATCTTTTAGAGCTTTTTTTATTTTTTTCATAGACGGGACCTCTCCCCAATCCTGCTTACGTGCCATCTTGTGTATATCGTAATAAAACGGTGACATATCAGATTCTTCTATTAAAGTATCGACTAAGTCTCTAGATTTGTCATCTATATTTTCATCATTTCCCATCTCTTCTCTGACAAGTTTACAAAATTCTTTGTCGTTTATAGTGCCTGACCAAATAGGTTCTATTAATTTCATGTCCTCATCGCAGTCCGGGCATTTTTCTATTAACCCGAATTTATGATAACCGCAATTGCAATATGAAACATGGTCTAATTCTTTTAGAACTTTGTCTGCTGAAGTTTTGACCTTCCTAGTTTTACCATAAACTCTCATATAATGACGTGTAGCGTGGGATAAAACTGGTCTGAAAGCAACGCCGTTCTGAGCGAAGTTTCTGATTATATTTGTAATCATTATCCTAATTCCTAATTCTTTATTGAAATGGGTCTTTACTGACTTTACGCCATATTTCCTTAAACATGTACTGGGATAGGATCCACAAAGCGGGGCTGTGTCCGTGGCAGTGGCCGCAAGTAAACCGTTTTTAGGAAAAGCCTTTGCTGCGTTGTTTAGAAAGTAAACAGGAGGGCCAAATGGATCTATGTCAATATAATCATGAGAGTATCTATTCTTCGTCAAGTAGATATTGGCATCTTCTTGGCTAATTTCTATTTTTTTAGAATTATTCAGTTCTATATTTTTCTTCATTAAATCTATGGCATCGTCGTTTATGTCATTTGCAATTATTTTTTCTATATTATTACATTCTTTTTCGTATCTAAGAGCTCTTATACCAGATGCCGACATTAAATCGAGAAGGACTAAGTCTTTTTTGTCTTTTGCGTATGCGTTTATTACGCCTACAGAGATATCTCTGTTAAGTTTTTGTTCTGGGTTGTAGAAAACTAAAGCATGTTCCGGTATATCTGTAACTGGAACAAATATCTCTACTGAACCTTCTTTCTCTTTTCTAAGTTCTTGCATAGAAAAAGTTTGCAGAACTACATTTTTATATGTAGTTATGGTTTTACCTTTTGTATGAAACTGATTATGATATATGGACCTCCCGGTGTTGGGAAACTAACAGTGGCGAAGGAGCTGCAGAAGATAATTGACTATAGATTATTAGACAATCATTTCTTCTTTGATTTTATAAAAGAAGCTTTAGATAAGAGTCCCGACGATATATTTTGGGACGCTTTGGATAAGGTAAAGGTTGATGTATTTGAGGCGATGGCAAAATCTGAAATATCTCTAATAGCTACTTCCGTTCCCACTTATTACGAAAAGGGAGAGAAGCAAATGGAAAAATTAGCTAATTGTTTTGAGGACAATGGAGGCAAGGTCCATCTTGTGATGTTGAAATGCGATGATGAGGAACTTTACAGGCGTGCTGAAAGTCCTTCCAGGAAAAAGTCAAACAAATTGAGCGATAAAAAAGTTCTAAAGGAACAAATAGAGCAACATGGTTTTGATTCTAAATTAAAGTTTACAGAGAGTTTGGAAATCGATAACACTAATTTATCTCCAAAAGAAGCGGCTGAGAAAATAATGGAGTGTTATAGTTTATAATTATTCTATTTCTTCCGTGTAGTCGGATATGGCTTCGCGTAAGCTTCTAGACTGTTCTTCGGTAAACTCTGCGTCGATGTCGTCCCCTATTATTTTCATGACATGTATTGATGGACCTTCTCTCCAAGAATAACTGTCCCCGAGAGGGAAACTTGCGCTAAATCCTAGATTATCCCCAAATTTAGCATTGAATGCCAGATTCGTATCATGTAATATAGATAATCCACCGTTAGAACGTAAATCCGTCAAGCTTTTTAGAACAGAATCGTAGTTTGAATCTTCATGTTTTATTGCAATGTCATCCGAGGTCTCTATGAATTCAGTATAATCAGAAAGTGGTTCGTCTGTGAACATGTTTTTTACAGCGGGTCTTGTATAATTAGCTAGATCGTTAAGATTCGCATTTGGTCTTACCTTAAGCTTGGAAAAATCTCTTATCTTTAACGGAACATCTGTTGTCATATATTACACCTTTAACTACTATTAAGTAACATAAATTATTTAAACTTAATCTCCAGGATTTACTCTTCCTGCTTCTTCTCTTCCTCTTCAACGACCTTTTTCAGGTCCTTCAAAAACGAACGTACACTTTCTTTAGCGTTTTGAACTTCTTCTTCATCTAAGTCTTTGACCTTATTCTCTTTGACCATTGTATGTAGTTCTTCTAGTTTGTCCCAAATGTCCATGTATTCTTTGTCTATCTTACCCGTGTCTATGAAATGTTCTTCGAATACATTTGGTAAATCTTCCGGGTTTTCCGGAAGCATGTCTATACTTTTAAGAGCTGCTGCCGTTGCTTTAATCATGACTTCGTGAGTTTTAGCTAATTGTTCTAATTTTTTATCATCTTGCATGAAATCTACTATACTTTCCATGGCTTGGTAGAACTCATCAGCTCTTTCAAGCCACATGTCTATTACCTCACCGTCTACATCTTTTTTATCCTTGTGCTCTACTTCTTTTCTGAATTTCAGAACTTCTTCCATCCATTTTGCGTATTTTTCTTCAATTAGTCCCTTTGAAACTAAATGTTTTCTCATTTGCTGAGCCGCTTCCTTACTTGTTGGAGGGAATTGGCCCAGATACATTAGAACTGCTTGAGTAGAATCTAGCATAGCATAGTAAACATCTTCTGCTATTACATACAATTTAGCATTTTTCGCTCTCTTTATTCTTTTAGGTACTGTTTCCATTCTTCTTTGTACTGCTTCTCTAGTTGCTGGGAACTTACCCATTTCCATAAGTCTTTTTACTGGTACAAAGAAACCGTCATCGTAAACTGGTACACCGTCACGAAGGAATGTCATAACCAATGGACTAGAAGTTCTTATCATCTCCCAGAATTCAGTTAATAGCCAAGATGGCTGTACTGATACATCTGCGTTATGTTTTTCGGATACGTGTTTAGCTACTAGGCTTAATTTCTCATCAAATTTGTTTTTCAAATCACCTTTGAAATTCATTGAAGTATCATCTGCTATAACTACGATGTCTATGTCTGATTTGTCTTTAAAGTCTCCGCGTGCTGCAGAGCCGAATAGAACTATAGATTTGATATGTTTTCCGTAACGGTCTAAAACTTCCTTGTTGAAGTCCTTTGTTACACCTTTTATTAATTTTTGATGCTTTTCACTCATCTTTCCTTTGAACGGAGAGTCCGGTATTGAAGCTTTCTTCTTGGATTTTTTAGAATCAGATTTCTTTGATTTTTTGGATTTAACTTTCTTCGCCTTTTCTATGTATTTCTCTGCAGTTTTCTCTGTCATACCTGCTTTTTCTGCAAGGGTTTCTGGTTTAAGTGCAGCAAGACCTCTTGGACTCTTCACTCCGGCCTTTTCTAATTTCTCTGCAGTTTTCTTTCCAATTCCCTTGATATCTGTCAATTTTTTAGCCATGCTTGCACCTTAATAAATAATGATTTTCTTTCCTATTAAACTTAAATTGTGACCTAAGATATAAAAGGGTCTATTTGTATCTTCCTTTCTTCCATTGTTCTCCCTTACCTTTCTTCAGAGTGGCGTCCCTACTAAGGAAAGTGTGCTCTTCATCTGATATCTTGAGGAAGTCCTTTAATGGATCCAGTGCATGCTCTCTCATATTTGCTTTTTGTCTTTCTATGTTCTGAGGAGTCTTTCCGAAGAAGTCGTCTGGTAAGTCTTCTGGCTTTGTGTTCTTTTCCAAATATTTTTTAATTGTTTTTAATGAGGTAACGCTTGATCCGAATGTTTCTATGTTGTTTTGTCCTCCACCTCTTTCGAAAATTAAAACCCCGTCCTTGAAATTTTTCTGTCTTAGTTGATAGAGCCATTTGTATATTACATATTGATCTTCTGATCCTAATTCTATCGGTAAGTGTGAAGGATGTATAGTCTTGGGGGCCCCTAAGTGCATTACATATGTGTATTTACCTAAATCGTCTGAAGCTTTCTTTATGTCTTCTGGTGGGTATACTCTATTCATTAAGAGATGCTCGTAGTCTATAGCAAGAGTTACTAAATTCGGTCTATCGATTTTCTTAGTTAGATAATAAGCATCAGAAGGCTTGATTAATCTTGTTGGTAATTCTGCTTTGTGCGGAGTCTCCAATGCAATTTTTATGTCGAACTTTTCTGCGTATTCTAGTATACTCATCTCACCCATGCCACCCTCTTCTACGGGGGTTTGGTATATCTTGTAGAATAAATCTTCTTCGTTTTTTGGAACATATTTTATATGGCCTTCAAGATAAGCGGCGGCTCCAATTGCGTTGAAAGCTTCAGGATTTTCGTGGTATATGTCTTCGGGACTTTTCTTTTTCAAGTCATTGTCATAGTTGTCTAATATACCGTTCCAGAGAATATCGTCTTTTGCTTTTAGCCATTCTAATGTTAGTATATATGCTGATATTTCAGCACTTGACAAGAAATATTTGTTTTGCTCATATCTTTTTGAATAACCACCTCTAGGCGTCTCTTCCTTGGACCATATATCATAAATAAAGTCGTCTAATTTGTTATCTACTTCTTCTCTAAATTCTTCATTTGAGCTGTACTTTTTCTCTAATCTTTCTATGGCCGCTTCTTCGGCTTTTTCTTCTATCATTTCAAGATTTTCTTTTTTCAATTCTTTTTTTATTTCATCTATTTTTTCCTCTATTTCATCTTCAGATAGATCCCCCGTGTCTGATCTCATTATTATATTTCTAGCGTTTTCTTCCAATATTGAATTTGTTATATCTTCAACTAATTCATCCTTATTGCCGATTTCCTTAACTAATTCGTTTAATTTTCTTCTTACCTTCTCAGAATGTCTCTTGTAGTCTTCTTTTACGTCATCTATTATCTTTTTCTTGATATGGTCTCTTACTTTACCTTTTGATATTTCAACTAAATCATTGAACGGCCTACCTGTCGGGGAAAGCATTTCCTCTATGTCCCCAACTTGACGAATGCTACGGGCACTTTCTTGTACATAAGGTCCTCCAGATGAGAGGTGGAATAAAATATAATCAGCTTCTATCTTTCTTGCACCGATAATAGTTTCAATAAATTCCTTCTGTGCTCTTCTCCATGATTGGAGGCTAGCAGATTCTACTGGGGATGGTTGCGTTACCTTACCGTGAAGACCCACCTCTATTCCGAACTTCTCGGCAGTCCTTTTGAAACTGAATGCCGGATTATTCTTTCTCATGAAATCAGGCTCTAAGAATTCAGAAGTATCGTCTATATCTATCTGCAGGAAGTTTACTCCCATAGTTGAACCTAAATGGTTTAATTTTCTTTCAAGACCTAACAGGTCTCTATTGTTTTGTCCCATCACATAAGATCCTGTGGAAACACCTACTCTGTATCCCATGATAACACCTATGGAACCCCGCCTGAGCTTTTTATCTGTCCTATTACTGGGAAATAATTACCCGCTATTTGTCTCATGTATCCTGATGTTATAATATCTTTGAATCTTGGATCATATTTTCCTTTACCGTAAAATAAACCGACTTTATCTAAACCGAAAGTTTTCAGTAGGCTATTGAATTTTTTCCCAGCGCTTGATATCTTGTTTGAAATATCGTCTTTAGTTTGTTTTATTTTTCCAGGAGATTTGTCTTTTTTATCTTTGTCTGATTTATTATCGGCTCCGAATAATGTAGGATAGTCTTTCTTCATTAGACTGCTCATTTCTTGACCTTCTTCGTTTTGTACTCCTAGTATTTTGTTTATTTGTATTTCAAAATCCTTTTCTGCTGCCTTTAACTCTAGAAGCTTCATCATCATCGCATTTTGAGAAGCCACTGCATTTTGTAGAGACCAGTCTACTGATTCATATTCTACTCCCTGTGTTGCTTCAAAAGATCTACTGAATGTTATTGTCAAAAAATTATAATATAGGGTATATGGATCCAACGGACTTGGTCCTGCTGTAGCATTAAGACTATCCGCCTCGCTTGAGCTAATACTTTTCTTCTTTATCTCTTTGACCCAATCTTTTATCATATCTTTTGTTAGCCATTGGTAATGTTCCATCAAACTTTTGTCTTCGCCTTCCGGGTTATCAGGGCCTTTATAGTCTAAATCCCCCACTTCACCGCCGAAGCACATAGCTTTCACTACGTCATCAAATGGTTCCACAATGAATTCTTTATCTCTTACTTCTCTTGATGGAACGTGAGGCTCCGCAGCGTAAACTGGTTGATAGCACCATAAGCTTATTGAGTGATTTCCTAATGATCGACCCTGAGTATTATACCAGCTTTGTGAATTCTCAGCAGCTGCGCTTGGATCTTCATAAGTTTCGTTTATCATTTTATGTCTTGCCACATATGGTTTTAGCCAATTTTTATACTGTTTTATCGATTCTTCTCTGGATTCGACCTGACCTTTTATTCTTTCATATCTTTTTTTAACCGCGTCTTTGAAAGTATTCTTCCAGTCGAGGTATATTCTTTGTTTTGTTTCTAAAATCTCAGCTTGTGGTCTTCCTATGTTCAATTCTTTCATTATCTCTTTGGCGTCTAAGTCTTCATCTTCAAGATCCTGGAAATCTGCTATTATTGTAGGCCATCTTGGAGCAAGTCTTTGAACCATCGAAGAAGTTTGATCATGTATATCTATCTGATCTATGAATATAGCTTTTAATGCGTGCTCGGCTTTTTTCTTAGCATCTTTTTCCTTCTTTGTTGCATCTTTTTTACTTCCTTTCTCTATAGCTTCAAAATGATTCATAAATTTCTCTAATTTTCTTAAATCGTGTGATAATAGCTCATAATCTGCTACAGCATCTGCAGCAGAACCAAGTCCTTGTTTTATCTGACCCTCTAATTGTTGTTTCTGACCTATTACCATTTGATAATATTGAGCGTGAGTAGGAGAAATTTCAATAGATTCATCTATTTTCTTAATATTCCATCCTTGGTCCCCCATCCATCCTAATACTGATAGATAAGATCCTGTACCTCCTCCTGGGGGAAATGTAAGATTAATATCAGTAAATTGATTACCTGCGGCTATGAACCACATCTTACCTACGCCCGCTGCTTGGCCGGGTCCTCTTAATGTGCCGAATTTTAGGACTTCTTTCATGATTATACCTAATTATAATTGTCTAAAGTATGAAATAAGCTTTACCTTTTTACTTAATTTGCTAGAAGATATATTCCATAAAGGAATGTTATAGCACCTATAACTATACCTGTCCATGAAAATTTACTTGGTTGGTAGTCGCTTACTCCTGGTAAATATTTTACCATGAATATCCCAAATAATACTAGGAATAAACCTGCTAATTTACTCATTAGACTCATAAAAGAAATTGCATTTTCTTTGTTAAAAAGGTATTCTATTTCTTTGTGTATAGCCATAAAACGGCCATAATCAATACAAAAGTAAACACAGAAAGGAAGTTTATACTAAATAAGGATTTTATGTCAAACATCAATACAAATGATAGAGTAAGTAAAATAGGGCCTAAAAATGCTAATATTGCTACATTTTTTTCATCATATTTTATCCTAGTTATGCCTAATGTGAATATAAATCCTATGAAACCTAAAGCCACTACCGGAGTACTCAGTGGATGAGTAAATATTGTGATTAGAATTATAGGAATCGGTAGCAATATCACTATGAAAAATAAACTAGTCAATATTAATGCTAGGTAGGAAGGATTCATCTTATCACTACTTTTTAATGAGTACAAACTTATTTAAGGTTTAATTTTGTATTTTAGAGAGAAATAAGTTAATATAGAGACAAGCTAAATAATAAAGTGATATCGATGGTATTTGCAAGAACACGGTTGTTAATAGAAGAAGACGTATTAAAACCGGAGAATGTTCAGAATCTAAAGTTTGAAGTCAACGACCCTAAGAAAATGTATGATCAATTTTATGATATAGTAAGACAAGTTTTCTCAGTTAGAGAAGCCGCAGTACAAGAAAAAGAGCTTAGTGTAACAAAAAAAGGTAAAATCTCGGCAGCCTTTGAGGTTGTTAAAGATCTAGACGACATTTCTTATTATTATATAATTCTTAAATTCAAAGGCTCTCCGGGAGAACCTGGAACTGTTAAAATAAAAGTAGAGCCTTATGTAAGAACTGAATACCCGCAGGATACTGTATGGCAAAAATCCCTTCTTTACGAAGTTGGTAGAATGTTTGCAGATAAAGTTTTCTATGAAAGAAAAAGACTTCAATATGTTGCAGATCTTCAAAGAAGGGTTAAAAAATTCAGACAAAAGCTTCAGAAAGCTGCTGAAGAAGCTTAATAATTAAGAAAACAAATTAATTCTATGCCAGAAATTGTTTCAAGAGACGACGTGTTAGCTCCACAGAAGACAATCACGTTTTCATATAAGGGAGATAATGCTTACAATGCTATGAATCAAGCAAATGCAATAATTGCAGATGCTTATGGAATTCCTGGAAAAAATCAATTTGAGTTAGAGTTTAAGTACGATAATTCTGATCCTACCAGTGCTTCTTTCCACGGTGTTTGGAGAGGAGAAGGGGGGAAGGATTCTTATTCTACTGTTGTGGTTATAATCAAAGCAAAGGGTTCTCAGAATAAGCAGACGGGAGAGGGACATGCTACAATATGGATAACACCTTACGTTGTGACGACATACAGTTATAGTAATTTTATAACCAAAGGACTCTGGAAATTGTGGAGCCTTATGTTTTATAATAAAAAGAGAAGACAGTATATAGAGAGAGCTAGACAGCAAACCGAGAAGGCAAAAAGTCTGCTTACGAAAAGGTTTGGAGTTAATTTAAAAATGAGAGGATAAGATGGGAATATTTGATAAATTTAAAAAAGATAAAGACGAAGAAAAGGAAGAGTTTGATCTTTCCGAATTAGAGAAGCCTTCGTATATGAGAGATTCTGCAGATCCTTCGACTGAGTTTAATAGAGAGACTCAGAAAGAGGCCAGGATACCTTCTAGGAAAGTAGCAAAAGAGAATGAACCTTCTGTTGATTTTCCATTCTTGAACGAAGGAGGAGAATCTCAAAGTCCTCCACCTCAAAGCGAAAGAACCTATGGACAAGAATCAAAGCAAAGTCAGACAAGGGAAAGATCTTTTGATAGTAATAGAGATATAGATCTTATACTTAGTAAATTAGATAATATAGACCAGCGTTTACGTTTCATAGAAGATAGATTAAAGAGAAGAGGAACTATTTAGCTACTCCTCATAATAATATTGACCTTTTTCTTTCTGTCTTTGATCCTTTTGGGAGCCCGGTTTATTTGCTCTAGGTCTTCCAGTGTGGGAATCTCTTCTATATGTTACTCCTACCGATTTTAGGAATTTGTTCATACCAGATTCTAATTCTTGTGGAGCTGTAGCCTTTCCTTTTTTAGCAGGCTCCCCGTCAAATACCATAGTTCTATCTGAAATGTAATCTACGAATAGTATATCGTGGTCTATTACCAAAGCAGCTTTTCCTGAATGAGTGACGAATCTTTTTAACATGTGTGCAACTTCCAATCTTTGCTCTACGTCCAGGTATGCACTTGGCTCGTCCAGAACATAAAGATCAGCATCCTGGCTTAGTGTGTAAGCGATAGCAACCCTCTGCAGCTCACCGCCTGATAGGTTCTTTATTTTATTCTCCAACATTCTTTCCAGTTGTAGGGGTCTTAGAATTTCAGATTTGTAAGTATCACTGTAAACGTTTTTTCCTGTACTTGATAGTAAGGATATTACATCAGTGTCCATATCCTGCTCGATGTATTGAGGTTTATATGATATTTTTATTGTTTTCTCAAGTTCTCCGTCTTCTGGTTCTAACTCACCTGCTATCATTTTGGCAAACGTGGTCTTCCCTAGACCGTTGGCTCCGAGTATGCCTACTATTTCTCCTTGGTGTATTTCCCCACCTTCTGTATCCAGAGAGAAAGAACCTAACTTTTTGGACAGCTCGGGGTATTCAAATATTACATTTTCGCCCAAGTCGCTTTTTGGTTTTACATCAAACTTTATGTCAGATTCTCTTATCCTTACGTTATCTTCTTTTATTGTTCCTTCCAAAAATGAGTTGATTCCATTTTTAACAGAGTAAGGACTTGAAACGACTCCGTATACTCCGGGAGATCCGTATAGAATATGGACTTGATCAGAAAGGTAATCCAGAGTAGCCATGTCATGCTCTATAACAATAACAGGTGCGATTTCGGTTAGTTCCCTTATTGCCTTGGCCATAATTAATCTCTGTTTGACATCCAAGTAAGAGGAAGGTTCGTCAAAGTAATAGATATCGGCTTCTTTGCATATAGTGGCTGCGATAGCAACCCTCTGTAGCTCACCACCTGACAGTTGACTAATCTCCCTGTCTAGTATGTTATCAATCTCCATCGTTTTTGTTATATCTTCTAACACTCCTCTATCATCTGCTTGTTCTAGCAGTTCTCTGACCTTACCTTCGAATAATTTTGGAATGCTAACAACGTGTTGCGGTTTGACTGCAGTCTTTAATTTTCCTTCTGTTAAGGTTTCTAAATAGTTTTGTAATTCAGTTCCTCTAAAGAATTTAATCAATTGATTTAGATTCTCTTCTTTTTCTTCTTGGTCTGCCTCTTTTTGATCTTCCCAAGAGAATTTTTCCACGTCTCCAAGGTTTGGGAATATTTTACCCGAAAGTACTTTCAATGCAGTTGATTTCCCTGTTCCGTTTGGTCCTATTATGCCTGTTACTTTTCCCTCTATTGGGAATGGTAATCTAAAAAGAGCGAATTCGTTTACACCGTAACGATGAATAGGTTCTTCTTCAAGCGGCTGAGGTAGGTTTACAATATCAATAGCATCAAATGGACATTTTTTTATGCAGATTCCGCATCCAATACAAGCGTCTTCAAT
>CAYQNF010000021.1:0-13632 GCA_964418905.1 uncultured archaeon
GGCTATACACTATTCACGCTACTTGCATAGTGACGGATATGTCGACAGAAGAAATTCTGAATATTTATATAGCCCGACAATTCAAACATTAATTACTGAAAGGTAATATTACTCGGTGAAAATTGAGATGGATACTAAAAGACATAGCGTTATTGTCATTTCTTTAGCTTTATTTTTTGGACTTATTATATTTTCCAATATCGGTCTTGCGGCGGATTTAGGATCAAATAAAGGAGAAACATTTCTAAGGATTAATAACACGGATGATGCTTATATTGCATATAAATTGACAACGAATTCCACCTACGATGGTTTAAATGGGGTAGATGAAGAGTCGTGGGAATTTAATGAATCTGGAGCAGTTACATTCACCTTTTATAATAAAACGGTGGATAATGACGGTTTTAATAATCCCCCTACTCCTCCCGATGGACAAAGCGGTGATAGGTTTAGAATAGTCGCGTATTATGAAAATACGACCGATAATATAATAGAATTTTATGATTCAACGACAGGACCAGATAATGGTACCAATTTCACTTTCTGGGCAACGGCCGATGGAACCGATGATGGGCATATATTGGCTTATAACGACGACATTGATTCAGGAGATGGATCCATTCGAATTGATTCCGTTAGTGAGGATTCCATTCATATAGCTTACGAAGAACTTTCTGGTAATAATGTTTATTCTCTCAAGAGCGATGATGGTGGAGAAACATGGTCAAGAACCGATACAGGCGTTGGTAGCAGCGATAATGGATGGATAGGAGCCAGTATGAGAAATAGTAACGAAATTTATATCTCTCATCAGGATAGTCAAGGAAATTTAACTTTTAAGAAATCAACAAACGGAGGATCTTCCTGGAACCAGTGGACTATAGATAGTGGAAGTTTAATATTCGGTGGCCATATAGACATGGATTCAAACGATGATGATATTTTCATGGTATACGGTTTGGATGATGATAATGATGGTGTATATAGCGGATTGAGATCTGCCAGGTCAACGAACGGGGGAGGCGATTCGTCCAATTGGGATACTTTTACTTTTGATCATTGGGCCGAATCCGGAGAAAGTGATAATTTCAAAAACATAAGAGTTTCTGTCGTTAACGGGACTATTGCATATACTTCATATTATGATTCAGGCGCAAATGAATTTTACGTAGCTAAATATTCCGGGAATTCTTGGACAGATTTTGTCTTAGACAGCTCTGGAAATGTTGGATTTAAAAATGACATAGTCGCAGTTGATAAAGATACGGTTTTTACGGCGTATAGAGATTCGTCGAATAATAGCTTAAAATTCGCAAAAACTACTATAGGTTCCACTAATGCAAGCGAATGGGAAATATCTACAATAGGAAATGAACTCCCGACGGATATTTCAATTGATGCTATAAACAGTACTCATGTTTACATTGCGTATAATGACAAAATCCTTAAATCAACTGACGGTGGTTCCACATGGTCTGAGATAGCCGTTAATGGAGCTGGGGAATCCTTTTCTGTTTTGGACGAGGATAACGCATTCATAGCATATGACGGAATAAAGTTTTCCAAGATTGATTCTGGCTGGAGCGATTGGAGACATGAAAGATCTGGAATTGCCCGTATTTGGATGTATGTTGGTAGCGATGGTGGGATATTAGGAGACTGGAGCGCAGACAGCGACGATGGAACCCTTTCAGGAAGCGTTGACTCCGACTATGCTCAGGGATATGTCAGAGCTCCTATAAATATAACATCTTTCAAGACTTACAGTGATTCCAATTACACTCAAGAAGAGACGGAATTCATGAGAGGGGAAGCTGTTTACATGAAGATTGAAAATACTCAATCTTTTGGAAATGCTGGAAATGAGCTAGGATTGTTTGCCCTTGATAGTATAGACGAATCAGTTCTTAGTAAAAATCTCAATTTAAGCAGTAATTCTACAAATAAGGTTAGCTGGGAAATACCTGTAGACGCGGACTTGGATAATTATGTGGCAAAAATAATGTTGTCGGGATCGGCCATCGAATTCGAGGGAGAATACGATGACCAGTTTTCTCAGCAGAATAAGAACCTTACGCTAACAGATGGTAAGGATCATGTTTTATGGAATAATGAAACCCATCTCTATGATTATATAAATATTTCAAACGGATCTAGAGTCCTTCTTAAAGAATACAACGGCACTTCTGGTACTGGGGAGCTGACTCTGAAAGCAAATAATGAAATATTTATAGGCAAAAATTCTAGAATAGGAGCCTCTGGAAGAGGATATAGCGGCGGTGTCGGCGGTTCTGGTTGCATTGAATTAACTCCAGGAGTTTATGGTAATGATCCAGGGGAGCCCGGGGATGGACCCGGTGGCGGTGGCAGAGGAGGAACTGACGGTGAGGGAGCCGGTGGAGCCGGTCACGCAGGTAATGGCGGTTTTGGATCATCCGGTGATGGAGTTAGTGGAGATTCTTATGGAAGTGAGACAAATAGAGTTGCTAGGAAAGGTTCTGGCGGCGGAGGCGGAGGATCAAAATGTCTTGACACAGGAAAAGGTTCTGGAGATATACAAGGCGGCTCCGGCGGAGACGGCGGAGGAATTATAGTTTTGGAAGCAGACGAAAAAATAACAATCGAAGGACAATTAATTGCTAATGGAGCAAATGGTTTCGATGGAAGTGCTAATCTAGGTCAGAAAGCAGGCTCCGGAGGTGGCGGTTCTGGAGGCACTATATTACTAAACGCATCTTCAATGGTAATATCTAAGGATGCTACAATTTCAGCAAAAGGAGGAGATAGTCCCGATGACGGCGGTGGCGGTTCCGGCGGTAGAATAAAAATATTCGGAGAATCTTTGAGTATTACTTCACCTACAGGTTTTGATGGCGGCGTTGGATGGTCTCCCGGAGGAGACGGGACAGATTATCGTGAAGCTGGGGAAAGATGGACGAAACTTCATACTTCTTCAATTGGTTATGATACATCCAAGAAGGCGGACTTTGGTTTAACAAGTGTAACAGATCCTGATAATTCTAATATTACTAGGAACGCTTCGTTCTGGGTAGAGGATGAATTGAAAGTGAGTCATGATTTTAGACCAAGAACTACATTCACGGGATGTGCGAGCAATTGTCATCTAGTCAATAGGGGTCTTGATACTGTAAACTTCTCTATCGTTATAGATGATGAATACAATAGGTCGTTTTCCGGCAAGGACGTAGACTTGTTATTTAATAGTACCAATTTCGAAAAAGTTCTATCTATTGGCGATACTATATATGTTCCAAATGGATCTTCTGATAATTTTTGGGGAGATTCTAATTCTTATGATGATTGGGCCCTTTCCTATACTTCTGAATTCAGAGAAGGGTCCGGAGAAGGATCTACTTCCAAATCTCAAGATACTATACTAGGTCGAACAAGAACATCTGGAGGATTTTCCGAGGTAGATCAAGAAAGGGGAAGACATACAATAGAAATAGTAGGTATTAATGAACATCTTGGTATTCCGCAAGGAGCGCGTGTGGACAACATAAAGGTAGAATATGAGGAGAAATATGCGGCTGTCAATGAAGAGGATAAAACACATTTAAATTATCGAAAGGACTTTGAGGTAAGAGCGCATATTAACGATAAAATCTTTACCCTAGACGATCTGGAAGACGAAGGCGGATCAATCACAGGAGGCGCCTACATTGACGACGATTTCACGGCTCATGATTCGGGAGAAGTAAAAATAGGCGAGCTTGCCGGAACCGGAGAGAATGAAGATAAAATTGTATTTGAATTTTTAACCTTCGCCGGAGTCATGGAACAAACCTTTTGTAATACGGTCGGAATAGAATCTACTACAACCGGCAGTTCTCTGGAAGACCCATGTGCTGAAACAGCTAGCTTCCTGCAGGATATAAGAGTCACTGCTGAATATTCACTTCCAGAAAAACTTGAGGGAACAGATTCGCAGGGAAGAATAACAGGGGAAATGGAAATTGAAAGCAACTGGAGTACAGGGAATTACACTATTGATGTGATATATCCTCTTGGTACCGAAAGAGGTAATGGATCATTAGGGGAGAATACGTCTGACAGCTCTACATTTGAAGTGAGCGACATTCTTATCATATCTGACACAACGAATGATCTAGGCGAGCAAAATATAGGATCAGAAATAAACATACCTGTCACTTTCAAGAATGTAAGATCAGAGATCCTGAGCGTGCAGGACGCAAATGTTAGCGTAAATATAACCCTTCCAAATGGAACCTTAATGAAAGAGTATAGCTCTTTCACTTCCGGAGTACAGAACAATTATGATTATTTTGTCAATAGAACCGACAATGGTATCTGGAATATAGATTATTCCATAAATGCCTACAACAATAGCAATGATGGATCTAATCCGTCCAGCAACTTTACAGTTGCTCAGAGATACCATGAAGACACTCACGATTTTGTTTTCCTGGAGGAATGTACGGATTGCGGAAACCACGAAGCCAATGAAACCGTTTATTATAACAGAATTATAGAATTGGATAATCCCACCGATGAGAATACCACCTTCCTTATCCATAGCGGGGTTGTTCCATGCTCCAGAAGCGGAACAAGCTACAATACTACATGGGATACTAGCCAGAACTCCGGAAACTGTTCCAATAATAGAATTATCAGTGTAGATGCAAGCGAGGGTCAGCTTACCAGCGGAAAGAATACATCATATAGATTCAGAATAGATGATGATATAATCACTATAGATGATAGCAATAACTGGACTCAGGACGATAGTCAGACCAGCGATGTTGATACTCAATATGTCAAGAAAGAAAATATAACAATAAACAACACTGAAAATGTAATTAGCTTTACTAATATAGATTGGTCCATTAGCGCAAGTACTGATTTAGATGGGGATTCTACTTGTGATAATTGCTCCGGTACCATTTCATCCTTATCAACTCATCAGTCTACCGATGTTACTGCTTACGATAGTGGAGACTGGATTAATGAGACTACCGAGAATCCTGACGGTGGACAAGCTGAGGCAGGGCCATGGGAACAGGATAATACAATGACTTCAACAATAGATAAGCAATATGTTAGACAATTACAGGAATTTGAACTTTCGGGGATAAATCTCGATGGAGTTATTTCATTGGATTGGAATATATTTGACCCCGACTCAAGAAAACCATCTTCAGGATCTAATTGCGACACCGACTGGAGACAGGGAGGGAATAATGTTACACTCAATGGTACTATTAAAATAAATACATCTATTGGTTCGAATACTACATATGCAGAGACTTGGGGCGATTGTTTAGACTTTAGTAAAACTAGCGAGTCTAATACGGGTCCGTCCTATGAGAAGTTCGATCCGTCTAGAGCATGTAATTATTATTATAATGCAGATGTTGATGTCAATAATTTTGACTCAGAAATTAGTTTTAGTGATATATCGTTTACGATCCCGGTGGGGAACGAAACCAATTCAACCAATCCGAATATAATAGTAAACTGCGGCTCTGATACAACTGGAACTACCGCAGACGGGTCTAGTATACAATGGACGGAAGACGATTCTATAAGTGCTGGTGTTACCACGACTTGTACAGCTAAATGGGACCACCCTACTGATAACACTACAATAACAGAAATAAACTCAAGTAAGACCTACGTAAAGAACTCAGATACAATAACACTAACTGCTACAGTAAATGATCCAGACTCTCCTCTTAACAGTTCATATTTGGAAGACATAAGTGCATCATTGGAATTCGCAGAAGGAGTATCAGCGTCCTGTGACTTAACTGGAAATGATGCAAATGGTTCAGTCTCATGTTCTGTTACAATAGATACTGATAGAGAGGTAGAAGAAGAAGTAAACGTAACAGTAAGTCAGACAGATGAGACCATGTGCAATTTCGTAAATGAAACTGCAGGATTCTTCTTGGATACAATACCTCCAAGGATTGAGGACGGAAGTATAAATCCTGCTAACAATGACAGAATAGGCGTAGATGCTAATGCGGAATTTACAATAAAATGGGAGGATCTAGAAATAGATAATGCTTATCCTTCGATAGCTGTCGGTATACAGGAATCTGGCGGCGACGTAGATAGGAATACCCTAACATATAGATATGTGGATTTCAACGGTAGCGAAAATCTCAGAACAGATATACAATCTAATGGAAACTGGACAAATTGGACATTTAATTTAACATCAGAACTTAATGCGACTGAAGGTAGATGGATGAAATGGAGAGTAATCGGAGAAGATGCTGCGGGTAACAGTGAACAAAGTGAAGTATATCAATTCCTTGCATCTTGTGAGACAGGTAAGAGAATATTCCAGTCTATTATCTCACCTACGGTTATACAGGGAAGTAGCGATATCACCGATCTTCAGAATACTAATGTTACATTTGTTTTGAAGGATCTAGATACTGGCACTGCTACAATAAACGAATTCAAGTATGATGATATAACAGATACTGAAGTTCCGAACACTTTCTGTAAGTTAGAAGGATCAGTGGTTCCAGGAAATCTGTATAGACTTACCATTGTATATGAGTCATCCGATGGCAAAACATACCAGATAGAAGAATTTACAATGCCGGAGTTATAATTATGAAGAAAGGAGTATCCCCGTTCGTTTCAACAACCGTAGTAATACTGTTCGGTATAATAATGATAGCTGTTGTCTTTTCCTCACTTAACGTTGTAGAAAGACAGGGTGTGGATAAGACAGTTCAAGATCAACTTACTTTTACTCAAAGAGAATTAGCAACGGAAGTTTTGGGTGTATATGATTCAGTAAAGGAATTTGAGCAGTATCCTGCTCAAGGAGATGCGGTCTTGGTTAAGGATGTTGATATATCCCTTCCTCAGACTATAGGCGGGAGAGAATATAGAATAGATACTGAAGAACCTCAGGATATATTACTTTCTATAGTAGAATTTAAGATAGATGGAGAAACCGTAAGTTCAGAATCCAAAAGACCAACGGCTCGCTTAGTCGGGTCTTCAGGAAATGTAGAAGTAGAGCATAAAATATTCAATATAGATGTTGGGTTACAAGGACTTACCAAAGGCTCCGATACCGATATTAGAGGATATGTTTACAACAATAACGGCGAGATGAGAGAAAAGGTAGTTCTGGGCGGCGATGACATACTAATAGGATTGACCAAATTAGATTCCCAGGAAGATTCAGATTGCGGAAATGATAGAAATGTTACGATGGAGGGCTTTGTCGACTACTTTGATAACGATAAGAGCGTGAGTGATATAGACCTTAGATTTACTGTATTAGAAACTGAGGATAAACATTCTCTAGATAACGCTAACGGAGATTTTTCCACTAGCTTCTGTGCCGACGTAGATGAATTCGAAGAGTATGTGATAACAACAGAGGCTTCAGATTCCGATAGTAATAGAGGATTTATTAGAAAGAGATTCATCGGATAAATACATGTTCTGAATATAAGTATGTTCATTCTAATTCAACAGATGTTCAATTCTGTTATATACTGCAGTATATAAGTCCTTTGATAAGAAATCATATAAAAGCCCAAATGCAAGTAATTATACTAAATTTGAAGCCTTAGGAAGATTTATATATCCGGAAAAATAATAGTAAACAAGGTGTAACTACTATGAAGTCAAAACACGGTTGGGGGATTAGCCTATTCGTTCTTCTTTTAGCTATACCTCTTTTTTCTGTATCTGCTCTAGCTGGTTCAGTTGAGAATAGATTACAAGATAAACAATATTTAGAGGATAACGGCTATCTAATTGACGGAGACAGGGTTCAAGTTATTGTAGAATTAAAAGATAGTTACAGTCTACAAGACGGAAAAGATGCAGTTTTCTCAGAACTCAATGAAAAACAATTCGATTTCACTAAGAGACACGATTTGAATATAATTAACTCATTTTCACTTACTTTACCTTTTAGCGCAATTGACACAATTTCGTCTTTACCCCCAGTTGATAAAGTTTGGTTGAATGGTAGAGTTCAAGGCGATTTACAAAATTCGGTCCCTTTGATTAATGCGGACGATGTTTGGAATTTTAATGCCAATACGTCGGAAGGAAACAATCTCCCTATCAAAGGCGACGGCGTTACCGTTTCAATTATAGATTCTGGTATAGCGTATAATCATTCTGACATTGGAGAGAGTAGAATATTATACCAATGGGATTATGTTAATAATGATACTGATACTTATCCATATGATGGAAATGAACACGGGACCCATGTAGCTGGTATATTAGGAGCTAATGGGGGTTTGAAAGGAGTTTCTCCAGGTATATCATTTTTTTCATATAAAGTTCTAGATGGTAACGGCACAGGAAATTTAGAAACAACTGTATTGGCAGTTGAAGACTCTGTTGAAAGAAATTCTACCATAATAAGTATGAGTCTTGGTTATCCGTGCGACAGCGGTTGTAATAACGGTACTGATCTTTTATCTCAAGCAGTTGATAATGCAGTAGAAGATGGTGTCAGTGTAGTTACTTCTGTAGGTAATGACGGACCTGATGCTGAGATAAAGAGTCCCGAGTCTTCTAGGAAAGTAATATCTGTAGGAGCTACAAACGATGATGATAAAATAACAGATTTCTCTTCCAGAGGCCCGACCGCTGATAATAGGACAAAGCCAGATATAGTAGCTCCTGGTAGTAATATAAAATCTACTATAATACAGACCGAATTGCTCAAATACGGAACATTGTCCGGTACTTCCATGTCAGCACCCCATATATCGGGCGTTGTGGCTTTAATGAAGCAAGCTTACCCTAATTGGAACCCTGGCGAGATTAAATCAAAACTAAAGAACTCTACTGTAATATATACTGGAAAAGAAGATGAAGATACAAACGGTAGAGACCCTGATAGTACATACGGTTGGGGCAGAGTAGATGCTCTTAGAGCTCTAGATAATGGAAATGCCGTTACTGAAGAGATAAGATCGTCTCAGCCAAATGAAAACGGCTGGTATAATATTGATAGCATAAGTATAGACCTAAGAGCTTCTGACGCTCCTGATGCCATTGGAATAAATACCGGGGTCAGAGAGCTTTACTATGAAATAGAGGGCGGAGAAAGTGATAGTGTTGTCACATTAAATGGAGCAGATGGAGATTATCTTAATCTAAGTACTACATTTACGGAAGAAGGGGTTCATACTCTAAATTATTACAGCGTAGATAATGGAGGTAATGTAGAATCTACTAAAACTTCCACTATCAGAATAGACAGAACAGCTCCTAATACTGCAGTGGATCCGACAGGAAATAATGGAAATACTACTATAACTTTAGATGCTACAGATGAAAATTCAGGAGTTAATCGTACTGTTTATAGAATAAATGATGGTAATGATCAAATTTATGAAGGTCCGTTTGATATAGGTCCCGGAGACAGTGTTACATTTTATTCAGTGGATAATGCGGATAATTCCGAAGAAGAAACCACTATATCAGCTCCATCTGTTGATATAACTAGTCCTAAGAATAACAGAGTATATTTCGGTAGTACTGAGGTAGGAGAAATAGCTCTAGGCGGTGAGAAGCCTCCTCTAGTTGCAGGAGATGTTGTTGTAGAATTTGATGCTAACAGTACGGGTATTGATATAACTAATATGACCTTTGAAGTTTACAAGAATGGATTAGGATCTAGTAATCCTGAAACTGATGGAGAAAGAGTTCATTTTGACTACGACGATCAGAATACTAATAATGGTAAACACGAATTCGTTTGGAGTCCCGAGATAGGCGAAAGAGGTTATTATACAGTTAAAATTTCCGTAAGCAATGAAATCGGAGTAACAACAGACGATAAAGTTGTATTTTTATTGGTAGGAAGTAAACTTCCAAGCACTGAAACAGAGCTTGTAAATGAAACCAATTACAGTGAAATTGATGTAGAAACTAATCTGCCTGAGACAGAGTTAATAGAAGACGATGATTTAATTTAGTCTATGATATAAATTTATAAATGTTTTTTACACTCTTCTACAAATTCTCTTGCTTGTTCTAGAACTTTCTTTGCTTCATCTTTAGTAAAATCCTTTTCAGGATCGTAATCTGCTTTTTCCCTTTCCCTTTCTACGTTTGATAATATCTTTGAAAATTTAGCATCGATTTTCCCGTTTTTTACAAATTCCTCAGAGAATTTTTGCAATAATCCTGTATGGGTTTTTGTTGTGATATCTCTTTTTGAAAGTAGAGACCTGGCAGCATGAAACATTGCATAATAAGATGAAGAGACGGAATTACTGTATTTCTTCTTATCTAAGAGTATTTCTGCAGCCTCTATATTATCCTCAGACTTTTCTATATGCTTATTCATATATTTTCATCTCCTTTGATATTTCTTCATAGAAAAGATGTTTCTTCATTTTCTCAAATTCTTTTTTAGTATACAGTTTAGGGGAAACATAAAGATTAAAGTTAATTAGAATATCTACTACGATATCTCCTATCGTGTCGTTTATCTCCCATCTCTTTTCGATATTATTTGTTTTCAATACTATCAGAACATCTATATCAGAATCTGGTCCATAATCGCCCCTTGCAACTGAACCAAAAAGTATAACTTTATCTATCTCATCCCATAATTCTCTTTTTATCTCAAAAAGAAAATGATTGAAAACTCTTTCATGTATGTCTTTGTATTGCTCTCTTAGGAGGATCTTATTATCAATGTCATATTTTATCTTTCCTGACTCTTCTAGATATTCTAGAATGGTCTGAAATGCCTGGTAAGACATGCCTCTAGGCAAATCTTTCCATATCTGGTAAGGTCCTTTACCTTCATTTTTTTCTATAGTAGTTTCTACCATTAGAATGCTTTCTAATGTGGGATTTCTCTTCAGTTCCATCTAAACACCTTATTATACATATATGTATAATAGTATATAAAGTTGTCTTATAATAGTACTTTATTATATCAAAACAAAAATATTATATGAAGTCTAAGAAAGGTTCTTTACAGATTGATTTTGCAGTCGCTGCCGCTATATTCATAACGGCATTTGCGTTCATATTATTCTTTTTAGTTAATTTTTTCTCCACTACTTCTACTCCGTTAAATGAAATTCAGGTTAAAGGTAGATCAGTTTCTAGTATACTATTAGACTCGCCCGGTTTACCAACTGATTGGGAAGACAAGAGCGCAGTTTCTCGTATAGGTCTAGAAAAGGAAATATATAGAATTCCGGTAGTTGTTGAAAGTAATAACAATAGAACAAACTGGCCTATAGAGGTATCTCTAGATTTTGAAGGAAATGCCAATCTAAGTTCTGTTAGAGTTACTAATTTTACCAATTCTATAATAGACAGTCAATTGGAAAAAGAGGAACAGGAGGATAATCTAATTTTTATTACAAATCTAAGTTCTGGAGATAACATATTTTATGTATATTTCTCTAATCAGACGATAAATGAAGCTAATCTAACTAACATGAGTTTTGGATCAAGTTCCGATGATGGCTGTACGAAATTTACCTATACAGGAATCAATAATTACACCGTTTGTGAAGGTAATGGTACAGATAGTGCGAGAGCGGGTCTGAGATCTGTTAATGACGGAACTACGGAAGCTTCGGATGGTAACTTATCTATTGATAATCCTTACAAGTTTGGGGACTCGTTTTTCTCCAATAGGACTTTTGCATTTACAGCTATTTCCGAAGGACCAGTTTTTACTAGATATGAACTAACTGAAGACTTCGGCGGAAATGATGTTAGTCTTAACTATACTTTTTATAATAACACTCCTATTTGGAAAGTTGAAATAAACTGGACAGGGGACTCCGGGGATGGTACCCAGGTTGTTATGCATGCTAATGATATTTTCGAACAATTTAAAGACAATAATGGAAATATCGGAACATTGAGCTCAGGAAAAAGTTTTTTCCAGGCCAAATATGCTATAGCTAATACAAGCGGAGGTAAGATTTTAGCTACTGCAGTTATCGGAGATAACACTTATGAATTCGGTTGGGAAGATAATGGAGATACTGATATTGTCCCGCATATAAATTCTACAAACACTAGCCTAACGAGCGACGAATTGGATATATGGCATTCTTTTGAAAATGGTAACATATCAACTGCAGAGGATTTGTTCAACCAGCCAAATGTCACAGTTTTACCTACTGAGGAAATAGACGGTATAGGGATAGACAAGCTGAACAAGCTGAGTGCGAACATAACATACGAGACTGCTAAAAATTCTCTTGATCTCGGTCAGGACAATTTCTTCATAAAATTTGAGAATAGTACTGAAGAATTCTTCAATTTTGGAGAAGAAACTAATGATACTAACATATATGTCAGATCCGGAAAAAGGCTTATACAAAGACAAACAGGAATGATAGAATTCGTCACTTATATTTTAGGAGTATGGAGATAATGAAAAAAGGAGTAGCTTATTCGCTTGAGGCATTGGTCGCGGTTACTATAGTAATCCTTACTCTAGTTACACTTTTTTCCGATCCTGGTGCCATAGCGCCCCCGAGTGAAATAAAGCAGACGGCGGATGAGGCTTTGATTTCTTTAGACGAATCGGGGCTTATTAGGTATTATGTTTCACAAAACGATTCGACGGGACTAAATAATGAGATAGATGATATAATGCCAGTTATTGTAAATACTGAGGCCGTTATATGCGATCCTAACTGTCCTAGTGTAGACCTACCTGAGGAGAGAAACATTTTCATTAGTTTCTATTATCTTTCAGGGTATCCGGGAGAATACGATCCAGTTGAAATCGTACTATATTCGTGGGAGCAGATATAATGCTGAAGAATAAAAAAGGTCAGATGTTTTTGATACTTGGAATTTTGATAGTTCTATTTTTGATATCAGTACGTTTGGCTGTTCAGCCGCCTAGGAGTATATCAGTGGATGAGACATTTAATCCAATTAATATAAGAGAGGAATCCAAAAGTGTTCAAAAATTCTCCGAAGTTAATAGAACCAATATAACTGGTAACATAGAAAATTTTACTGGATTTATCGACGATAAATTAAGTGATAGAGGTATAGGGTTTACATCAATTTACCTATTCGGTTATCTTGAGCCCACTAGTAACGGGACTCAAACAAATCTAACAATAACTGTTGGAAACTATCTAGGAAGTCAGATTTCTAATGTTAATGTTACACTGAGTAATTCTTCTAGTACTCATAATAGTACAAATTTATCTACGATAAATAACGAAAATACCAATACGGGTAATATAACTTTCAGTATGTTAGCGGAACAGAAAACAATAACCTTGGATTATACATTGGACGGATTGAACAAAACTCAAGATTTCACGGTAGATCTAAAGAATGGCAAAACCAACCTCATTAGCTTCTTTGACTTAACATTTACCATAATAGATAAAACAACAAAAGAGAGATTCGCGGAAGTAGATTACAGATAATAAACCTTTTTAAGCAAAGAAGAGAACTTTATTTATACCAAATACAAAATTTTAAAGTGGTCTGATGAGTAGAAAAAGAAAAAGTAAGGGAATATCACCATTGGTTGCAACAGTACTTCTGATTTCTATAGCTTTAACGGCTTCGTTTATCATAGCGAGTTGGGCTAATATTTACATTAGAGGACAGACTGAAGATTTT
>CAYQNF010000022.1:0-6290 GCA_964418905.1 uncultured archaeon
ATAGCCTATAGTTAATAATACCAGAGAATGCTTCATTCCCGCTACTAGAGAACCTTCTGCCATTTTTCCAATAGCTAAACCGGAGAATATAGCCTGTATTATTATAAGGTTTGAAAATGTCTGCTCATACAAAACACCAAGATCTTCCAAGTTCCCGCCTGCTTGATCTCCTATACCGCCCGCTCCTAAGGCAGGTATTAAAAATATCTGTAATCCTCTCATGACACCGAGAAATACGAAGAATATTACATAACCTGTAAGCATTTGGGCATAAATACGAGCGCTTCTTTCAGCTTTTATGTTATTTATCTCAACTATATTCTTGCTCACAGCCTCCAAAACGTCTGATATATTACCGCCGGACCTGTGAGTTTCTATAATAGTAGAAGATGTTCTCTGTAATACCTTAGAGTTAGTAGCAGCCGCAAATTCTTCAAGTATACGATCGAAAGGTATTCCCCAGTCTATCTGATAACCCATTTTTCTGACAAGAGGTGTCAGAGCCCCGTAATCTCCCTTAGAAGCGGACTTAATCGCCTGAGGTAATGTCATTCCTGCATTTATTTTTTCTGATACTGCTCCCATAAATTCTGGGAATCTTTCCTCTATCTCTTTAGATCTCTTAAATTTCATATATTGATGAAGGAGGGGAGGAACCAAAACAATCAAAGCCGCAAACAGATTAAATATACCAAATAGGTTAGGAAAAGCTGTCTGAACAAACATGAAATTAAAGGCTACTATAATGAGACCTATCAAAAACGGAAAACCCGTAAGCATTACAGTTTTTGTGTCCAAATTCTCTATCTTTTTAATCCATTCTGATTTCTCTTTTTTTTCTTCCATATTAAACCTCTGGCTGTGTTAATTGAATAAATCCTAGGAATCCTATATTAGCTAACGGAATTAAAACGTAAACTCCCAGAGTTATAACCTGCGGTATACCTAATCCTGCCACAGTTCCCCCAATCATGCTCATAATAGCAAGTATAGCAACTAAAAACAATGGAGCCGCTATAAGAAGGGCCGTATAGAAGTCTGCATAAAGAGATAATTGCTCTACATACTTCTGTCTCTTTATTCTATAATCGAAAAGTGCTTTCTCTGCTTTGTCCTTTAGAGATTTCTTCAAGTCTCCGCCTGTGCTTATCGTAGATACTATACTTTCCAACAATTCTTGGAATGAGTGCGAGGGAGTATTACTAGCAACGCTTCTGATTGAAGTAATAAGGTCCTGACCGAATACGTCCACGTTTCTAACTACTTTCTGGCTCTCTTTTGAAACTTCTCCGTATTCCTTAAATCCTGTAAGCAGACGGAATATAACAATAGGAGGAACTCCTGAAGATGCTATAGCCGCCATATGGTTTATAGCAAAAGGTAAATTAGCATTTATGTTTCTCTTTCTCTGACTGGCCTTGTAAAAAGGTATTCCATAGAATACAGCAAAAACTAAACCTCCCATTACTACACCAAATCCTAATCCCATAAGAATGAACATGTAATTGAACTGTCCAAAAACTATAGAAATCAACAAAGGAGAAAATATAGCAATTATAAGAAATGAGATCAAAGAGCTGAGTATAGCAGATGATACGTAAGTTTTAGCTAGAACTTTAAGATCTGATTCAGAAAGAGCCTTCTTAACATTCTTAAAACTCTTCATGTTATTCTCTACGTAGTCTCCAAAAAGATCGGAAGCAATTCCGCTAAAACTGGTCATAGTAATATTATCAATTTGAATTTTATAACTTTGAGAAATTATTCTATATCTTCTTCAGATATGACTTTAAACGGATAAGCCTGTTTCATTAATTTCTTTTTCTCTTTCTTGCTTAATTTCTTTTTCTTATTCAATTTACCTTTAACATCTTCTTTTTTCTTCTTGGTTTTCTTGGGTTTTGTTTTAGGCTCTGATTTCTTCTTTGGCTTTTTCTTTTCTCCTACGACATGGAACGGGAATTCTCCCGCAGAACCGCCCATTAAAGATTCTATCTTACTTGGGTTCTTGTAATAGGTTGTTATAATTTCGGCGACCTCATCGAAGTCCCTAAGATTTTGATCAACTAACCATTTTAATATCTGCTTTCTTTTCTCATATTCTGCCAATAATTCTTCTCTTTCTAATCCTTTCTTGTCTGCCATCTTCTCAAACATGGCAGGGTCTCCGGTTTTCTCAATATCATCACTTCTAGTATTCCATTTGTATATTTTATTTTTCTCAACGTCTCTACCGCTTTCGCTAACTGAAAGTATCTCAGTTATGGATTTTACTCTCCTTGCGGATGCCCCCCTTTCTTTAGCATGGGCCATCGTAACAACCAAGTCAAGAGATTCTAAAAGTGATGGAGATAATTCAATAGGAGGGGTGATCAAACGTCTAAGTAATGAATCTACGTCACCGGCGTGCATAGTAGACATAGACGGGTGACCGGATGACATACCCTGGAACATAACGTAAGCTTCCTTACCACGAACTTCACCCACAATAACATAATCAGGATTCTGACGGAAAGATCCTTTAAGCAAGTCATAAAGAGTAACTTCTCCATATTTCTCACCGGAAGCTCCCGGGACACCAAATCCTATACGGGATACTGAAGGTATCCAGTTTTGGTGAGGAAGTCTAAGCTCACGAGTATCTTCTATTGATACGATTTTATCCTCTGGAGGTATAAACATCGTAATAGTGTTAAGCATGGAAGTTTTACCTGTAGCAGTTCCACCTGTTACCATTATATTTGATCCAGTTTCTGCGGCCAGCCACATGAAAGCCAGTGCATCAAGTGATATTGTTTTGGATTCAATCATATCAACTGGAGTAAACGGTCTCTCAGAGAATTTACGAATTGAAAATGTAGGACCGTGTGTGGTAACATCCTTAGCCAATGAAGCATTGACCCTTGACCCGTCTGGTAATGTACCGTCAAGTAAAGGCTCGGCATATGATATATAACGACCACATCTCTCCGCGAGCTTTACGATATAATCTCTAAGAAGGTCTTCGTCTTCATAAGTTATGTTCGTTCTTATAGAACCATATTTTTTGTGCACAATGTAAATAGGGACTCCTGCACCATCACATCCAATATCCTCAATATATGGATCTCTCATCAAAGGTTCAATTTCATTTAATCCAAGAAAGTTTCTATAAATATAATAAGCAAGTTTCATGTAAACTTCGTCTTCTAGTTTAATTCCCTGTTCCCTAAGAACTTTATTCATTTGTTCTTCCAGGTAGCTCATGGCCGCGTCTATATTCTTAACTTTAGATAACTCAACATCAACTAATTCAACAAGACCATCTACTATCTTGGTATAGATTTTTCTTTCCTTTTCTGTTAGGTCTGGTTCAATTAGATTGTAAACTAGCTGATGTTCTAAAGAATCCCATCTAATATGTACATAAGCAAAAGGCTCTATCAAGGGATAACGAACATTAACTTTGGTTACATCCTTGAAAGGAGGCAAAGGACTAAACTTAGGTTTCTTGATAAAGAAACGTCTCTTGAAATCGTCTTTGTCCTCTTCACTTCTCAAGGCGCCCCTCATAGACTTAATTTTATCTAAAAGACTCATACTAATTATTGGAACCGTGGGTTAAAAATAGTTTATTACGATCTTCTTCTTTGTCTTTGACCCTTCTTTTCAACAATTCCATAGAATCTAGCACATTTAGGACAAGCATATACTTTGTGAGTTTGTGTATGTATCTGCCTCTTGTCCTCTACAGCATTAAGTATAGTAGGATCTGTTATTCTAAATCCTCTATGTGTTATGAAAGTCTTTTGTCTAGGCACTTTCCTACCGCAGAAACCACAGTTTACAGTACCTTTTTTCCCTCTCTGTTTTGAGGAATCATATCCTCTGTCATATCCTTCAAATTCAGGCATATCAAACACTCCATTATAAGGTTTAAGAATAATAGTAATAAGTATTATCCTTTAAATACTTGAATCCTGAGTTGTTATCATGTATAAGTTCACTGACTACGCTACAGCGGAAATAGGATTTGAAGTGGAAGCAGATTCATTAGAAGATTTATTCAAGGATTCAGCCCTTGCTGTAACCGAATTAGCTGTTAAATTAAACGGAATAAAAAACAAAGAAGAAAAAACAATAGAAATAGAATCTAACTCTCTTGAAAATCTTTTATTCGACTGGATCTCAGAATTAATTTATCTAAAAGATGCAGAAGGTCTTTTACTCAAAGATTATAAAATTGAAATAGATAAAAAGAATAATAATTTAAGAGCTGAATGTAAAGGAGATAAAATAGACAGAGTGAACCACGAATTAAATATGGACGTAAAAGCTGCAACATTCCATAATTTCTACATAAAAAAAGAAAATGGAAAATGGAAATGCAATGTAATATTGGATGTGTAATTATGACTGAACAGATAGGAAAATACAGACTTGAGAAAGTAGATGATGTTATTTGGGAAGTAAGTGAAGATCAAAAAGAAGGTATGATTGTACCTGCTAGAATAGTTGCTTCAGATAATCTAATGGAAGGTTTAGAAGAAGGAGTATTGGACCAAGTCACTAATATGGCTACATTACCAGGCGTAGCTGGATGTACATGGGCCCATGCAGATACTCATATTGGATACGGCGCTCCTGTGGGCGGAGTGGCAGCTTTTGACCTAGAAGAAGGTATGATAAGTCCAGGAATGATTGGATTTGATATCAATTGTGGAATGAAACTTGTCAGAACCAATCTTACTTATGATGAAGTTGAGCCTCATATAGAGGAATTAGTCAATTTACTTTTCAAGAAAGTTCCAGCCGGAGTTGGAGTCAAGTCTAACGTAAAATTAAGCAAGGACGATTTCAACGACATGTTAGTAGACGGAGTAAAATGGTGCGTTGAAAACGGTTACGGCTGGGAAGAAGACATAGAAAGGGTAGAAGAATACGGATCTATAGATGGAGCTGACCCTACAGCAGTTTCTGAGAAAGCTTTCAAAAGAGGGAGAAGTCAATTAGGAACATTAGGTTCAGGAAATCATTATTTAGAAATTCAAAGAGTTGGAAACATAGTAAACGAAGAAGTGGCAAAGGCATTCGGAATTGACGATGAGGATCAAGTTGTTATAATGGTACACTGCGGTTCTCGTGGTTTCGGTCATCAGGTTGCTACAGATTATCTAAGAATATTCAAAGATGCAATGGATAAATATAATATTCATATACCTGACAAGGAACTAGCATGTGCTCCATTTGATTCGATGGAAGGAAAAGATTATTATAGCGCAATGGCATGTGCTGCCAATTACGCATTTGCAAATAGACAACTTATAGTACATAGAGTTAGAGAGGCTTTCCAAGAGGTCCTAGGAAAAGATCCTAGAGATATGGAAATGGAGATAGTATATGACGTTGCTCATAACATCGCTAAGATAGAAGAATATGAAATAGAAGGAGAAAAGAAGAAAGTCATAGTACATAGAAAGGGAGCAACTAGATCATTCGGTCCTAATCATCCTGAACTTACTGAAAAATACAAACCATATGGTCAGCCTGTAATCGTAGGTGGTTCAATGGAAACTGGATCATATCTACTCGTGGGGACCAAGGAAGCCGAGAAGAAGACTTTCGGTTCAACATGTCACGGTTCTGGTAGGACTATGTCACGTACCCAGGCCAAGAAAGAAGTTCGTGGAGATTCTTTGCAAAAGGATATGAAAAAGCGTGGAATTTATGTTAAGGCTGCTTCAATGGCCGGATTAGCTGAAGAAGCTGGTCTAGCTTACAAAGATATCAATGAGGTAGTTGCTACATGCGAGAAGGCTGGGATATCATTACCGGTAGCCTCGTTCAAGCCCATCGGAAATGTTAAGGGTTAATCGTTAAGAGTAAAATAAACCCTCTTGTTATTTCTACCCTTGTTCTTAAAATTAGTTAGTTTAATTTCTCCAATCTCTTTTGTATTTTTAACATGAGTTCCACCGTCTGCCTGAAGGTCCACATCTCCTATTTTTACAAGTCTAAGCTCTTTTATCTGAGGAGGCAAAGCGTTTGCAAGCTTAACAACTTCAGGCATTTCCATTGCTTCTTCCCTTGGTACAAAATCTATACTTATTTCATGACCTTCCGAACAGACTTTATTTGTTTTTTCGATGTATTCTTCGGCTGTCTCCTTGTCCAGATTTTCAGCGTCAAAATCAACACGAGTTTCGTTTTCCTTTATCTGATTTCCTGTGATCAAGGCACCCGTATTCTTATTCAATAAAGAACATAGAACATGTACTGCAGTTTGGATTGTGTTTTTTGTTTTTGTTCGT
>CAYQNF010000022.1:6300-11128 GCA_964418905.1 uncultured archaeon
ATGAACTGCAGTATGCATTCTCATTAATCTATATCTACGATCCCAGTCTATTTTACAATGAACTTCTTGACCTTCTTCTAAATTGTGATCATCAAAATAATGATAAATTTTCCCTTTGTTTTTCTTTACCTTTTTTACTCTATATTCATTTCCTTTTGACTTTATTATTCCACTATCGCTAAGCTGTCCGCCGCCTCTAGGAAAGAATGCAGTTTTGTCTAAAATTATTTTATTTTCATTTACTTCCTCGACTACGGCGTCGAACTCCTTTACGTAAGAGTCCTTCATGTAAAGAGCTTCTGTCATTACATTTCCTCCAAAGCATCTATTCCTAAAATGCTTAGACAATTTTTTATAATAATAGAAACTGAATCTACGAGAGCCAATCTTTCCCGTTCCTTCTCAGATCCAATGACTCTATTCTTCTCATAGTATGCGTTGAACTCGTTGGCCAGATTATATACATAATCTGCAATAACATGAGGCTTTCTTTCCTTTGTCGATTTTCTAACTAAATTAGGAAATTCAGAAATAAGTTTGAGTAGTTCATTTTCCCCTTCTTCCAATTCTCCTTCTTTTGGATTCTTCTCGGATTTAGATATTATCGATCGTGCACGCGCATATGTGTATTGAAGATAAGGACCTGTATTTCCTTCAAAACTAACAGCCTGATCCGGATTGAAATCCAAACCTTTCTCCGGACTAACCTTAATCATTCCGTATCTGATAGCGGCTGTGCTTATCGCTCTTACTCTTTTTTGTTTCTCCTCTTCGCCTAGATCGGAATATCTTTTTTCTATCTCTTCAAGGGCTCTCTTATTTACATCCTTGAGAAGATCTTCCAATAAAATTAGATTTCCTTCCCTTGTGCTCATCTTCTCACCTTTGAGAGATACGAAAGAATAATGAACAACTTCCGGCGATTTGAACCCTGCAAGTTCCATTCCGTATTCTATCTGCCTCTGGTATAATTTCTGACCCTCTCCTAGAACTACTATATTGACTCCCCCATCCGCCAAACGGGATTTATGAAGACTGTAACCCAAATCTCTGGCACCGTAGAGATATGTTCCATTACTCCTTCTAAGAACTAGGTAAGTATCATCCTCCACTTCCGTAGTATCTAGAACTAGTCTGTCTTTATCATCCTTGAAGAACTTATCACTTTTCTCTAATTTTTCCATTACTTCTTTAAGCTCTTCCGATTCCTCTATTTCCGATTCATAATCAAATTCGTCAAATTCTATATTGAGTCTTGAGAATAATTTCGTCTTTCCTTTTAGAGCAGTGGATACAACATTCCTGAATCTTTCTCTAACCTCTTCATCTCCTTCCTGAAATTTCTTTAGGAGGTCAAAAACTTCCTGTTCTATGGACTTGTCTTCTTTCATTTTCTTGTTCGCTTCGACATAAACGTCTAGAAGCTCGTGGAAATCTATATCCTTCCCTTGAGATGCCCATACAAGAAGTGCAATCTGTTTACCCGTATCATTTACATAATAATGAGTTTCTACATCTATACCTGAGAATCTTAGTAGCCTAACAAGAGAATCTCCTATTATGCCGTTTCTGCATCTTCCTATATGCGGAGACGCGTTTGGGTTTATACTAGTATGTTCAACTATCCCTTTTCCTTCTTTGAAATTCGCGCCGTAGTTTTGATCAACAGATTTTAATATATCCTCGGATAGTTCTGGCCAATTAATTATTATATTGATAAAGGGTCCTTTCGTTTCCACAGAGGAGAAATAATCTATATTTTTTAACTCTTTTGCGAACTCTTCTGCTTTCTCATTAGGATTATCAAAAGTGAAGCATGGTATAGCTATGTCTGCAAATTTGGAATCAAATTCTATTTTTTGTTCGTGTCCAACTACTTCTCTAATCTTGCTTTCTATATCCTGATATAGATCCATACATATCACACAATAAGAATTAGAGAAAAAACGTATAAGTAGCTTTTACAGTTTCTTTGCTTTTGTTTGCCACTTCTTTATTCTACTTTTACTTATTCCAGTTTTCTCAGAAAGTTTCTCAGGATCAGATGATACAAGGGATTGAGTACTCTTAACTCCGGCATCTCTTAGTTTTTTCCTTGTCGCCTTCCCGATCCCCTTTACTTCTGTAAGTGGTCTTCTTTTAACTTTCTTTGATGACCTTGATTTTGTTGAAGTATGTCTTGGCTTTCGTGATTTATTAGCCTTCTTTTTAGTTCTCTTGAAAGCCTTTCCTGATCTATAAATTGCCTTTTGCTGTGCTCTTGTAACGCCTTTCCTTTTCATATAGAAATCGGTATAGGTTCCCAACATTACAGGCGTCAAGAAGAATAGATTCAAAACCGTTCCGAAGTATGGAACTAGATTGAATACAAAGGCCGCTAACCCAAAGAATAGCATCAGAGTAAACAATGGCCAGAAATGGTTAGTTGCTACCTTGTAAGATTTTCCAACTCCTTTTACTCCTGTAGTATTGTCTATTACAACTGCTTCCTCGATAAGCATGAATGAAATTGTAGCTACTATGAAAACGATCAGACCCGTTACAGCAAATATCAATGATAACGTACTTGCTCCAGGTAAGAATCCAAAGAATACTACTCCTATCGAAGCCAATATCAAGAATGATATAATTCTAGCCCATACAAGCGAAATTCCGTTTTCTCTCACGGTAGCAAACATGTCCTTCAAAACATCTATATTCTTTCCTTTCAAAAGATCTCTCGAGAATCTGATTATTCCTCCAGTAAGGGCTATGTTAAAGAAGGCCGCCGCAAGGAATAACAAACCTGCTAGAATAACTCTACCAGATGAAAGACCTTCTATATATGCCTCCATCTGACTTTGTGAAGATAATAGATCAGATAGTTTATCAGAATCTGATATTGGGAATAGACTAAATAATCCTCCCAAAACTATACCAAAAGTAACGACAATGATTAGAGTCATGGCAAGCAAATAAGCTACAAAATTATCTTTGTAGATATCCCAGCCCGCTTCTACGTGGTCTGCTACTTTTCTCATAGATAAGAATTAATTAGAACCATATATAAATATTTTGCATTTTGAAAAAAGAGGGGATGGGTCACATCCTAAACTCTTTCTTCAAATCTCCTCTGTAAAAGTCCAACATATTCTTTTTCTATTGGATCTACCAAAGGACTTGGATCCACTTCTTCCATTTCTAGAAGATCTAAAGAATCTCTGCTTCCATTAAGACTTCTAGGATTAGTCAAAGCTTGATCAATATATTCTTCTGCTTTTCTTAGAGCAGATTCTCTATTATCTGCTATTGTTGTCTTACCGTTACCGCTTATAACGTAAGTTCCATCCTGGTTTCTGTATGCAAATACATCTATACCTCTTCTAACCCTTGTTGGATTATCAGGGTCTGAAGATACACCCTCTAACCTAATAGCGGGATGCAAAGGAACTTCGTTATCTTCAAAACTAATTGCCATGTAATATTCCTCCTTCTAAAGGTTATAGTTCTAATGCCAATAAAAAGGCCTTTTATAGAAATTTTTTATTAAAGAAAATGTAGTGCGAATATTATCATGCCTATGCCAGATGTTGCAATAAGAACATGTTCCGGTTTAATCTTAAAGATAGAACTATCGTCATCGTAATAGTTTACTAACCCTGCCGTCGATTGGGGCATATTTTGCTTTTTCTTAGCCATATTTAATCACCATAATAGTGATGAGTTGCAGTAGTCCGTTTTCTGTTCATGCTCTCCGTGTATATTCCACTTCATAGGAAGCACGTGCGGAATTCATCTTTGCAGTCTACCCGCTGTTCGTGTCCTCATTACAGCCTACTTGACCTTACACCGTACATTCAAAAGCCGTTTCATCCCAGAAGGGTATCGTTTCTGCTCCTTTGAAATCCCCTCTCGGGAATACGATTACTCGCTGTACTTACGTTGGTGAACGGACTTCCTGTGTTCTTTTGTATCATAGCCTTTTACAGCATTGACACCATCCTAACGAACACGTACCGCATCCACAACTCATCAAGTTATCACTTAATTGATATTTAAAGTATTTAAGATTGACATAGCTGACGCTATTTCATTTAAAAATGAAAAATAAACAGGTCTGGTATATTGCCTAAAGACGCGTCTTATTTTTTTCGTTATTTCGTAAAAGTCTCTGAAGGCCTCAATAGTCTTCCTAATAGCCGTCTTCGAGCATTTAGTACTGGCGGGCTGAATACCTCGCCGAAGCTCGGTACTTACACCCCCAGCCTATCAACCTCGTAGTCTACGAGACTCTTAGACGGATGTCTATTTTTAGGGATCACTTCGAGCTTAGATGCTTTCAGCTCTTATTGATTATGGCGTAGCTGCCCTGCTTGCCTTGTCAGACAACAGGTGGACCAGAGGCCACGGAAGGATGTTCCTTTCGTACTTATCCTTCCTTCCCCTCAGACAACCAACACCTCCAGTAGATAACGACCAAACTGGCTCGCGCCGTTCTGAACCCAGCTAACGTGACCTTTTAATCAGTGAGCACCTGCACCCTTGGCTCCTACTGCAGAGCCAGGAGAGGACGAGCCGACAGCGGAGAAGCAACACGCGGGGTCGATGCGAACTCTCACCCGCTACAACTCCATTATCCCCGGGGTAGCTTTTCTCACACAACGGGCCCCCATAAATGAGGCACCGTGGATCGATAGTCCACACTTTCGTGGCTGGATCTCTTATTGTTCAAGATCCAGTCAAGCTTGCTTTTGCACTTAAACTCTACGTCCGATTTCCGACCGGACTGAGCAAACCTTTGGTGTCCCTTGATGGATTATCAAGGGCGTACCGCCCCAGCCAAACTGCC
>CAYQNF010000023.1:0-10987 GCA_964418905.1 uncultured archaeon
ATCCATTTGAAGTCCATAAAATGCTCCTCCCGGAAGATATTTTGATATTAGAAAATCTAGACAATCTTGTAGAAGTTCAAGGAAAAATGAAATGTATAATAGCTCCCATGAAAATAAAAGGAGCTGACGGAGCCCCTTGTAGAGTTTTTTGTTATTAAGCTAAAATTATCAAACTTTCTATGAATCCTGCTATTAGAATTAATATAACTGATAATAGGAATAAAGCAGATGCATCATTTAATATTGTCATAAATTCTTTGGATTTTATTTTTCTTATTTCAACAGATCGGCTTAATATTCCACCTGCTAAACCGGCTACTAGATATGCTAATATTTCAGGAATTCCATGGATCATGAATCCCGAGAGTGTTAATGGTATAGCCGCTAGACCGAATGAATCTTTTGCTAGCTGTCCTACTACTACGCCAAGAACAGACGCGTTCCATGTTATTATCAGAACAGCCCCCGATGCAAATATGAAAGATAATAGAAATGCTATTGACATTACATAAAGATTATTTGTTATTACAGCCGCTGCTGTTTTAGTAACAGGACCTAAGAAATCTCCTGTTCTTATCTTATCTATTTCATTTATCTGATCAGAGAATAGATTTGATGTAAAATCCGCTGGCAACGCTACGAACCAAAATGATAATGTTATAGTTACCGCGAAGAAGAAAGCTAGATACGCTTTTAAAAAATGTCCATGTTTCTGCCACATGTTACCTTCCAACGAAAGTCCTTCATTTTCTTCCTTGTACATTATTTTTACCATCAATGGGAGCATTCCCATAGTAATCAAGAAAACTAAGAATAGACCCCTTGAACCTGAAAATATACCGGAGAGAAAAATCGAGATGCTGGACATTACAATTCCGAGAAATGCCATTTTCATTGGACTCTTATCAGCGTCTGTTTCAGAAATTAGATTCTCTAATACCATAACAATTATTTGAGACATTTATTATTAAAGCTAATTTCTATACAGATTCAAGAACGTTTGTTTATGAAAAATATTATACTATATACAAACATTTAATAACAGAGGTAATATTTATATATTTGTAAAAACAAGTATAAACAGCAAAAAGCATGGTGTTATAGTGTCGGAAAATGATGTAGATCTAGGAAATTTGATAGGCGACTTCCTAAAGTCGATTGATGATGTAGGAGTCGCGGGGGATAATGTAGGATCTACTGAGATAAACACTATCGGTACCTTCATGTATGTCGGAAACTGGGCCGGAAAGATCGCTCGCGGCGAGCATCCAATTAATGATTATGTCGGCAAGAAATTTGGAATTGATCTCCAAGAAACCAAGTCCGATATCCGAGACTATGACATCGTATAACAATAGTACTGTGTCAGGGGTGAAGGTAATGCGAGAAAATGATTTAGCGTTATGTAGAATATGTTTGGAACCAGTAACTAATTCCATTTGTATAGACTGTTTATATGAACAGACATACGACTGGATTTACAGGGACTCTAAGCATCTAATTTCAGTTCTTACGGGAGTTCACAAAAAACTCTCTGATATATTTGGTCCTACAGAGGATAATATCGAATTTTGTATAAAATGTAAGCAGGAGAAAGATAATGTCATTTGCCCTTATTGTTATGTCAGAGATCTTTTCTCTGAATTTAGGAAATATGATCCGGTAAAGGCAAAAGAATTTATCGCATTGTTCAACTTTGATTTTGAAAATATAGGATATATGGAACAATATAGCTGCAATAATACAGGACTGATATTTGAAGAAACTGATAATAAGGAGCATTCAATATGCCATCTTTGTGGAAATATGTCCGAAATGTTATATGCGGAGAACGGAATGCACGTGTGCGAGACGTGCAAAGATTAGAACTTGAGAAAATTAAAGATTTACTATAGACTTTTCTCCGGTTATGTTCATGATGAACTGTGTAGAAATCTTTGTTATACTCTCCTTTCCTAAGAGGTATTTCCTTATATATTTCCGTAGATCTTCAGTTGTTTTGAATTTGGCAATTATTATGGCATCGGAGTCGCCAGAAACTTCGTATACTCCTAAAGTATGAGAATCAGAAACAGCTTTTTTCACATGCTCTAGACCTTTTTCGTCTCTTATGATAACGTGTATGACTGCGGCAGTACCGTAGCCGATTTTTTTATAATCTATATCTGGATAATAACCGTTAATTATACCCTTATTTTCCATCTTCGCTACTCTGTTTATTACAGTAGCTGTTGTAGCGCCAACGGATTTTGATATTTCTCTGAATGACTGTCTTGCATCTTTTTGTAATTCTTTAATAATTTTTTCATCTAGCTCGTCTATGTTATTAATAATGAACACCCCTCCTGAACGTGCGTTTAGATTCTATTACTTTATGGATACAAATATTTAAAAGGCATACCGTTAAATCATTTATTGTGTTGTCACTAGTAAGAGGTTAACTATTTAAGGTTTTTTAACCACATTATAAAAACCAGAACATGTTTATGGGGGGTTATGATGATAAATAAGAAAGTAGATTGGAAAGAGTTTCTAAATCCAGAAGCAGAAAGAACATTGAAATGGGTACTAGACAAGAGCAAATCTCACAGAGGAGCATATCTGAACGCAGATGATGTTAAAACAGCTCAGCTTTGGGCATCCTTGATAGAGTTTACGAAATACCTACAGAATTTCAATGATAGACTAACAAGAATAGAAAAGGCAATGAATGCTCTATATGATTCTGCAAGGGATGAAGAAAAAGAGAAGCTTTTTGAGTCTTTAGAAAGTTTCTAAAGCTCTAAATTTTTTATTTTATTCTAATAGTAATCCAGGCTTTCCTGGCTCTGCTTGTTTTGTTTTTTCGTGTTCAGATTCAGCACTGTCGATTAATTCTATTTCTAGACCTAACTCATTTTCTAAGAATTCTTTATTGTTTTCAAGAGTTTCCAGCTCCTCTTCGGGGCTTAATACGTTTTCATTTAGAGATCTTTTTTGTTTTTGTAGTCTTTGTATAAACTTAGTTACTGGCTCTCCCATTTCTTTGTATTTTTTCATGCTCATTATATCGCTAGTGAACGATTTCTCGTCTCCGTCTCTTAAGAATTTCTTATAAATCTGATATTTCCAATCCTTTGTTACAAATAACGTCAATTTCTTTGGCTTCTTTATGTCTACTATCTCCTTTACTTCTGCCACGTCAGATAATATTCCCTTCATGTATTTTTCTTTTTCTTCCGATGTTATGTCTCTTTGATCGTCTTCAATTTCTGGCCATCCGGAAACCAATACTGATCCTCTTCCGTGTGTATTGTCCCATATTTGGTCTGCAACGTGGGGCGTAACTGGTGCAATTAACTTTGCCGCGTTTTGTAGTATTTCTTTAACGGCAATTACGTTTGCATCATCCCCTCTCCTCTTAAGATACCACTTGATGTCATTAGTGACATCGAATAAAGCCGTCTTGAAAGCTGATCTGTATTTCAATTCATCATAATTTTTAGTTATCTTTTCTACGTGTTTAGCGAATCTTGACCTTATCCATGCCTCCGGTTGGCCAAATGTACGTGCCTTGTATTTCTTTTTTGATTCTTCTAGTAAGAATTCTAATCTTGATTTTATTGGACCTATGTTTTCTTCTCTGAAATCTGGGTCATCCATATTTTCAGCAGATGTTGCCAATGTAGCTCTCACTAAGTCTGCTCCATGTTCTTCTATGGCATCCTTCAAAGGAATTACATTCCCTTTTGATTTGGACATTTTCTCTCCTTCGACTTTAACGAAGCCATTTACGCTAATTCCTTTTGGTAAACATTTCTTTGGAAGTACGGCTAAATGGTGGAATAGGTAGAATAGTAGATGGTTCTGTATCAAATCCTTCCCGGAATTTCTCAAATCTACAGGATACCAATATTCGAACTCATCTCTCATTTTGTTTAGATATTTCTTCTTTATTGGATAGTCTGAGAACCTTTTTCCTAGGAATACGTGCTCGAAAACCTCTGGAGTAAGATCCTCTGATTTTATATTGTTTTCATTTAGAATTCTTGCTATAGTGTAATATGCCATGTAAACTGTGCTGTCTGAAAGTGTTTCTACAATCCATTCTGGGTCCCATGGTAGTGGAGTACCGATACCACTTCTACGAGCACAGGCTTTATCGTCCAACCAGTCTATTGTATTTTCAAATTGTTTTCTAGTCTCTTCTGGGTAAATATCAACATCATCTAAAACTTCTCTTACCTGATCCTTCCAATCCTCATCGCTGTATTTCAAGAACCATTGATCTTCTAATCTTTTTACTATGTTTTTGGTAGTACATCTACAGATTACTTCTTCAGACGGTTCATACATAACGCCTGCAGATCCTTCGTTTCTGAACTCTTCAGTTAACTTTTCTTTAGCTTCCGATACTTTCGTACCTTTCCAATCTCCGGTTTTATCATTCATTTTTCCTTTGTGGAATTCTTTTTTGTATATCATATCAGTTGCTATATCTAATTTACTTCTATCCAACTGATCTACTATTCCCAATTCTTTACATACTTCTTCTGCTGGGAATCCTTTGTAATCATCAGTGTTTATAACCTTTTTCGGTTTTATGTCCTTAGCTAAAGGAGAGTATCTTTTTAGATCTTGAAGCGCTATCCAGTCGTATGGAGCATGCGCTGGAACGGACATTACAATCCCAGTAGCGTTGTTAGAATCTACGAAATCTGCTGGGAATATCATTATTTCATCGTTGGTAACTGGATTTGTTGCCTCTGTACCTACTATATCCTGTCCTATTACTTCTCCGAGTATTTTCATATCAAATAATTGTTCTTTCATTTTGTCTGCTGCTTCTTTGCTCACTATCCATATTTCTTCATCTATTTCAACTCTTACATAGTGAGTCAATGGGTCAATCCAAAGATTGGTAACTCCGTATATGGTTTCCGGTCTTAGTGTTGCACACGGAACTATTTCTCCAGTTTCCAATCTGAATTTGAATAAATTATAATCTTGGGGACTTGCGCCTTCGCCTTCTAGTCTGTCGTGATCCCCTGTAGGGCTGTCGCAGTTAGGGCACCATATTACTGGATGTGATCCTTGAACTACATATCCTTGTTCTTTTAGGTATGAGTATTGCCATTCAATGAATTTGGAAAATGGAGGATTCAATGAACTTGTCATAAATGAACGGGACCAGTCTATTCCCATTCCCAATTTTTCTAAGTTTTCTTTCCATTCATTTTTCCAGAATTCTATAAAATATTTAACATCTTTTTTGAATCTTTCAATATCTTTATCGGAAGCCCCAAACTTCTTGAATGTTTCTATCTGTACTTCGTCTCCGTCTCTTAGACGATCTATGGCTCCCAATATAGGTTGTCCTGTTACGTGGAAACCTTGCGGGAAAAGAACGTTATAGCCTTGGAGTCGTTTAAAATGAGCATAAATGTCGGTTCGTATACCAGAAAAAGCATGTCCTATGTGAGGACCTCCGTTGATATAAGGAATCGGGAAAGTCACGAAAACTTTCTCCTTCTTCTTATCAATCTTAGGCTTAAAAACCTTGCTTCTTTGCCACTTCGCCTGGTAAGTTTCTTCAATTTCTTTAAAATCCATAATATTTACCCTTTCAGAGCCACTTCTTTAGTAATAAAGATAATATTTGTTGAAGAACACTTATAAAACCCTACTAAAAGTATGTATAAAATACAAAGAAAATAGATAATTTGATTACTAATATAAGCACTGAATGAAAAACTATTAAAGTACAAAGGTTAATACTTATAAGTAATAATATATTGTGTGGGGCTATGACTAGGATAATAACAGTTACTTCGGCTAAAGGCGGCGTAGGAAAGACTACCGTTACTTCTAACTTAGGTTTCGCATTGTCAGAAATGGGAAAAAGTACAATAATAATGGATGGAAATCTTACTACTCCTAATTTGGGTTTACATTTAGGAATTTCACTTTTCCCGAAAACTTTACACGATGTTCTGAAAGGTAATGTAGAATTAGACGATGCTATTTATCATCATCCTTCTGGTCTTAGAGTCATTCCAGCAGGTCTAGGTTTAGATGATTTAAGAGGAACCAGTCCAAAGCAGATGCATAAAGCAGCTGAGAAATTGGTCGGAGCTGCAGATGTTGTGTTAGTAGACGCGGCAGCTGGTTTGGGAAGAGAATCTTTAATTTCTATGGAAATTGCAGATGAGATTGTAGTTGTTACTAATCCAGAAGTTCCTGCGGTTACAGATGCTTTAAAATTAATTAAATTGGCAGAGGAAATGGGAACTCATGTTCGTGGAGTTGTAGTAAACAAGAAAAGAGGGGTAAGGCACGAACTTAGTCCAAGAGAAGTAGAGATGATGCTTGAAACTCCTATAATTTCCGAGGTTCCTCATGACAATACTGTATCTGAAGCATTAGCAGCGAAAACTCCAGTTCTAAAACATGATCCTCATACCGAAGCATCTTACGCTTTCAGAGAATTGGCTGCGGATATAATTGGTGTGGAGGCAAAACATCCAAAGAAATCATTCTGGCAAAGAGTTTTCGGTATTTAGAAAACTTTAATTTAAACAAAATAAACTATTTTTATGAACTTAAACATAGAAGCTCCAAAATCTGAGAAATTAGTCTTAGGATTTTTCTTTATAATTTTATTTTCTTTAGTGATCGGTTACGCCGTTCAGCAATCTCACCCGCCCGGTGAGATTCAAGGGGCCGGAACATTAGAAGCGTCTCAAATAAATGATGCAGAAAGTACTAGTTTCTATCTTGATCCTTCTGATACGTCAGTTTTAAAGAATCTTGTTATAGATTCTTCAGGATCTTTAGACCTGAAAAATAATAAAATAATAAATGTCGCAGAACCCTCGACTTCTACTGACGCAGCCACTAAGGGTTACGTGGACAGTAATTCGGGCGGATCGTGTAATTTGCTTATTTCACGTTCCCTTGGAACCGGTGTTGATCAAACATACACTACGGTTTCTGTTCCGTCTGAATGTGAAACTGCTACAGGATGTGAGCTAAAGTATAAGGTCAATATTTACGATGGTGGGAGATCGAATCGTGTTGCGAAGTACTGGTTATGGGGACAAGTTCAACAGGATTCAGATGGATGGTGGAGCGGCATTAACTCTTATAAATTGGGTGGTAGCGGAGATACTGATAAAGTAGACGTTTTTTCCGGAGGAGTTAATGGCGATTCTAATGAGGATAGAATATTTGAGGTCGATACCGGAGGAGGATATGGACAAATCCAGGCAGACACATGGTTACGAGACGATACAAGCCAATCTGGCGGAGAAGAAAATATGAACCAATGGAGTCTTTATTATCGTACTGATAGCGACAGGGAAATGGACCTATATTTGTACCACTGTTAGTTCAGTTAGTTATAATCTAAATCTCAATCTCGAAAGCTAAAACAGGATTGTCGATATACCAATTTTCCAGAACTATTGGATGAACTTCTCCTATGGTTCCTACGGAATTCCCATTTATTATAATTTCTGCAGTTCTCCCTTCCAAGAAAGAGTCGTGTTTCGTTTTCTTTAATTCTAGATTAAGATCAAGTTCTTTACAGCACTGACCTAACGTATAAGCTATTTCCTTGTATGAAGCTTTTGGATGGGTAATAGCAGCAGAGAATTTATAATATTGTTCTCCTTTCTCGTCTGCGCATAATCCAGTTTCAAATATCTTTTGCGGGAATGATCTATGCTTATTCTCAGATATGACTTTTAGAAGACCTGGTAGTAGCGACTTTCTACAGATAGTATATAATTCGCTTGTAGGGTTCATTATTTTTGCAGTAGGTTCTTCCTCTACATTCATTTTATTGAAATGATTTTCTGGGTTTGTTAAGATAAAGTTCACGACTTCTAAGAAACCTAGTCCTGACATAGCGTCTCTTATCTCTTCTGCAGTCTCTTCGTTTTCGTTTCTCTCCGCTTCTGTAGGTATTTTTGGTATCTCTGGTGAGAAATTCTCATAGCCGTATGCTATTGCAATATCTTCCACTATATCTATCATATGTATTATGTCAGTCCTGTAAGGAGGGATGTAAACTTCTCCGTTTAGATATTCGAATCCCATTTTCTCTAGATAAGGTTTTACTTCATCTCCCTTCAGATCTAAATTTAATAAGGTATTAACGTAGTCAATATCAAGCTTCATTTTCTCCTGTTTAAGATGAGGTTTTCTTTTTCCATTTATTTCTATGGATTCTATGTCTGCGCCTCTGTCTGCGAAAGCACAGACTAGAATATTTAGAACTTGGTTTATTGCTTCTTCATCAGTTCCTGTTACGTCTATGAATATGTTTTTGGAATTTTCTGTTACTCTGGTTAAATCCCCGTTTATTATAGGAGGGAATGAGAGTACATTATTTTCAGAATCTGTTATTATCGGGTATTTATTTTCGTCTTTTAGAATGTGTGCGTATTCTTTACCTTTTTTATGATTGTCTAGAATTTCGTTCAGATCCATTTCAACCTCTTCTTCTAATGGAATGAAACTAACACTTCCCGGTTTTACTTCTTTATATTCAAATGGAGGATTTACTTTATCTAAATCGTGAATTCCTATAGCAACTTTCTTTCTTTTTCTTCCAAATGTTTCGTGTATTTTTTCTTGGAAGTCCATCAATGCCTTCAAGAAATCTTCGCTTATGTTGACATTTCTTATTACTCCTCCGGTTACATAGGGACGTGCTTTCGGATTTGAATTTTTTAGCTTTATTTCTCCTTTGTTTGAATCATATTTCTTTTGCTTATCTTTTCCTAGGAAAGTCTTTAAGGCTCTAGCGAATCCTTCTATTGATAATAGGTCTGGCCTGTTTGGGAATATTTCAATTTCCAGTTCGTCTTTATCTATTCCTTCTAACGGAGTTCCCATCATAGGAATTCTATCCATATATTCTTCGTCTGATAGAGATTTTCCTAACAGGTTTTCCAAGTCCTTTCTATTAAATTTTAATACTGCCATATTATCACTCTTTTATTGGTGCATTTCTCAATAATTCTAGATCGTTTGAAAAGTAAAAATCTCTAAGGTCATTTAACTCTAGTGCTAGCATTACTGGCCTTTCTAGACCAAGCCCCCATGCGAGTACGGGTACATTTATTCCCAGAGGCTCTGTAACCTCGGGCCTGAATATTCCAGCCCCTCCTAATTCTATCCATTCTTTTCTTTCAGGATGCCATACTTCTGGCTCTACTGACATTTCTGTGTAAGGGAAATAAGCAGGTCTGAATCTAATCTTTTCGAATCCTAGTTTATAGTAGAACTCTTTTAGATACCCTAATAGATCCTTGAAGTTGGCATTTTCGTCTAATACTAATCCTTCGACTTGTTGGAACTCTGGTAAATGTTTATAATCAACTGCTTCGTTTCTGAATACTCTATCTATGCCAAATATCTTTGCGGGAGGTCTGATTTCTGATAACGTTCTCACTGAAACTGATGTAGTATGCGTTCTAAGGACTGCCTGTTTTGCTAAAGTCTCCGACCATTTGTAACCCCAACCCTTGCTGCCTTTAGTCCCCATTTCATGGGAATTTTTAACGGCTTCAACTAATTGTTTTTCCGGTAAGGGCATCTCTGCAGGAGTTGACATAAAGAATGTATCCTGCATCTCCCTAGCCGGGTGATCCTGTGGTATGAATAATGTTTCGAAGTTCCAGAACGATGATTCTATTATAGGGCCCTTCATTTCTTTGAATCCCATATCAAAGAATATGTTTCTTAATTTTTGTCTGAAATGTTCAAGGATATGTTTTCTTCCTATAGTTTGTTCTGATTCTATTTTTTCTGGTATCTTTGTAACATCGTATGAAACTAAATTAACATCTCTCCATTTTCCTGTTCTTAGTAAGGCAGGTTCTATTATTGTAACATCTTTTCCAACCAATTCTTCTGCCCTTTCTTCGTCTCCGTATTTTATTTCTTCGATAAGAGTTCTTCTTTCTAGTTCTTCTATTATCTCTTCAGGAATATCATTACCTTCGTCTATAGATTTTAGATGATTTTGATAAGGATCGTCTTTCAGTAACTCCTTTCCTTTTTCAGTGATAGTTAATTTCCCATCTTTTTTGTTTACTAGTTTTCTTCTAAGGGATTGTGATATTGCAATGTCTGCCCTTTTCAATTGTTGTGCATCTTCTATAGAGAAATTATCGTTTTCAGAAATTAATTTAAGAAGTCTCCATTCAGGTAAACCTTCTGATAGGTATTCCTTCCCCTCTTTGGTAAGTCTGTAGCTCATGTTTACACATACTATTTGCTAAAAATAAACTTATCAATCTTCTTCTCGGCTTCTTTCCTTCTTTTTTGATGTTCTTTCAGGAAAGTATTTAATTTATCTATTAAGATTTGTTTTAATTCTCCAGTTAGAAGATCTCCAGATTTGTAGTCATTGTATATTTTTTCCAGCTTATCGTCATCTTCTTCAAAGAATCTCAACCACTGGTATGACACATCAATATCGGGATTACCGCCTTTTTCTCTATGTTCTTCGAGCGTTTCCTGGCCACCGGAGAATGCGTACTTTTTAATTTTCTTTTCAACTGTTTTTGGATCATCGGTTGAGAATATAGCTGTTTGCTCTTTTGACGATGACATCTTTCCTTGGTCTTTCATACCCTGCAGCCCTGGTAAGAATACGCTATGTATTGCCGCAGGTTTATCGTAACCCAATTTAGGTAAAACGTCCCTAGCTATTCTGAAGTGAGGGTCCTGGTCTATAGCATAAGGTATAAGACATGGTACATTTTCTCCTTTTAGAATCGAAGGTAAAAATGCAGGTACCGCCTGCATTGCGGTGTAGAATATTTGTCCTATGTTGCTACTGTTTTCAAATCCGAAGACTGATTTGGCTGTAGAAAATGTTACTCTCTTGGCAACTTTACATGCTTCTTTATACATTATGTCAGCATGTTCAGTATCTACTAGGAAATGCGTCTTCTCAGGGTCAAATCCTATTGCTATTACATCTAACATG
>CAYQNF010000024.1:0-10954 GCA_964418905.1 uncultured archaeon
AGTTTTGCATTCCTAGATCAAACACGGCCTCTTTAACTCCTTCATCCTGTGCTCTTTTTCCTATAAGATACCCGGTTAGATATCCTGCCGTAGTATTACCATAATTTCCTGTCCATCCAAATTCTTTGAGTTCAGATGAATGAGCATAAGATTTTGTAATATCACCATCAACAGTAAATTCAGAAACATGGGCAACAAAGCTATTATTTCCTCTTCTTACAACTAAACGAGGCTTCCCAGACTTCACTAAAGCCAGTCTTTTCTTGAAATCTGTTCTCTTTTCTCCTCTTCTTCTAAATGGCTTCTTGTATGTCTTATGCATAATAATCACTCATTATTTTCTTCTTTAATCATCCCATGATCTCTCATGTATAGTCTCATGTGATGCTTAGATCTGAACATTCCACCTTTGATCTTTTTATATATTTCCCTATAGTGTCTGTTCAAAACTTCATTATTTTCTTTCATGTTTTTCAGTTCTTTTCTAAGAGATCTAACAGTTCTCATCCAAGCCTTTTTCTTTGGATATCTTGCTCCCTTCTTACCCTTTCTTTTACCAGGGCCTTTTCTTTTTCCTTTAGATTTCTGTTCTGCAATTTTTCTTGCACGAACTCTCGAAGTTCCCTTCTTTGGACGTGCTTTTATTGCATCTTCTCTTATTAATCTTTTAACATCATCTGTAGTGATAGCTTCTTCAACCTCTTCAATTCTAGCAGGATCTATCCAAATTCTATTTTCTCCGCATTTCAATACTCTTGATGCCACTCTTTTCTGCGTTTTCAAAGCCATTTTCTACACCTAATTCCATTCATGTTCGTCTGTATTCTTTAACATGTTCAATATCCCGAAGTTACTAAACGTAGTAGAGCAACTTGGGCAAGTATAACCATGCTTATGATGGTCGCTTCCTTCCTCTTTTTCCCATTGTTGACCAAACGTTCCGCATACCGGACATCTAGTCTCTTCGAAGCTTACAAACATTTAATCACTTTTCTTTTTCTCTTCTTTTTTAGAATCCTTGGATTCTTTTTTGTCTTTTGGTTTGTTTTCTGTTTTTTCTTTTGTTTGCTTTTTGGATTCTTTGTTTTCTTGTTTTGTTTCTTCTTTCTTTGGCTTTTTCTTTGCCTTTTCTTGCTTTTTATTTCTCTCTATCGATTTCTTTCTCTTTTCAACTTTACTTTCGTTAACATTAAGTAATCTAAGATTCTTCTTCTCTGCTGCTTTCAATATCAAAGACCTTTTTCTTAATCCAACGGATCCTTCAACTCTAACAGCGTGTTTTTCAGGCTCAAGACCTTCAAGGTCATTGACATTACTAACCAACACATCTTCCAAACCTGATGGATGAAGATGCCTCTCGTCAGCTGGAGATCCATAACCTATCTTAGGTATAACAGCTTTTGATCCGAAATGTCTTCTTCTTTTATTCTGCTTGCCTTTAGGCTTTCTCCATTTCTTTCCTACTCTTTTATGCCTGAATGAGTTATCTCTTAGGAATTTTTTCTTAGCCATAAATATCACTTTCTTCTATCCTTTTTGGTGACATATACACCATCTTTGAATACTCTTCTATCTCTTCCGGACAATCTTGTAGCACTTTCTATATTAGCAGCAGTTTGTCCAACGTCTTCTCTGTTTATCCCTGTAACTGTAACATCTTCTCCGCTAACGTTTACTTTTGCATCTCCCATTATTCTGGCTGTTCTTGGAGATCTCTCACCTAGGAAATTCTCTATAACAACTTCATCTTCTTGAACTTTTACTGTCATAGGAAAGTGCGTGTACAATACTTTCATTTTGTACTCGTATCCGTTTTGAACTCCGTAAAACATATTCTTCAAATGAGACTCGAATGTTCCAACCATAGCTTTCTCCTTTCTTGAGCCGGAAACTGTCTCAATTACTATCTTATCTGAGTCCACGTTTGCACGTACTTTAGGATGATAAAATGACTTAGTTATCTCACCTTTCTCTCCTTTTATTGTTATATCAAACTCTTCTTGACTAGCCTCTATACCTTCCGGTATAGAAATCTCATTTACTATCTTCTGCTTAACTTCTCTTGCTTCAGTAGACATAACCTATCAATTGCCCGCCGACTTTTTCTTCTTCGGCTTTTTCGTGTGATATAACTCCCTTAGGAGTTGTCATTATAAGGATTCCGACATTTTTAGCTGGTAGATATCTCTTTTCCCATTTCTCATATTCATCTACAGCAACTGAAAATCTAGGTTTTACAGCGCCGCAATCGTTTATTAATCCTTTAAGCTCTACTCTGTATTTTCTTTCTTTAGTATCATCAAATTCGTAAGATCCAATCATTTCATTTTCTTGCATAACTTTTAGAATAGATTCTACAAGCTTAGATGCATCTACTACACAGTCCAGCTTTCCTGATTTTTCTGCATTATTCATTATTGAAAATGCGTCCGCTACTAAATCATGTTTCACTTACCATACACCTCATTGATATTTCCTGAATCCTAGTGTTTCTGCCATATCTCTGAAACAACCTCTGCAGACATTAAGCCCGTATTTTCTAATTACTCCTTTAGTCTTTCCGCATCTTTTACAAGGATTAACTGATCTTCCAAAATCTCTATCTCTTTTTTCGTGTGCCATATCTATTCCTCTTCAAATTTAACTCCGAATTTCTCTTTCATGAATTCCATTGCTTCTTCTTTAGTAATACGATGATTTTCTCCTACCTTTGATTTATCTCTTCTTTTCTTCACTCTATAACCCGGCCTCTCTAATGTAACCGAAACATCAAACCCCATTACGCCTATAGATGGATCATATTGAGCTTTTGGTAGATCGATGTATTCCTTTATTCCGAATGAAACATTACCTGTCCAATCGAATGACTTTTCTAATATTATACCTTCTTTGGCTACGATAGCAGACTTTAGGAATTCCTCTGCTTCTTTTCCTCTAAGAGTTACTTTTGCTCCTATTGAACGCCCTTGTGGGAAACCGAAAGTTGATCTCTTTTTAGTATAAGTTAGTACGGGTTTTCTTGAAACTAATTTTTCTAGTAATTGATATGCTGTTTCTGAATCATTGACTGTTTTAGTACCTATATTAAGCGTAACCTTTTCTATTCTAATTTCTCTCATTGGATTTTCTTGTTTTTGTTCTTGCATATTATTCACCATTCATTTCAATCTCAGGTTTTTTATCCCCTATAACAAATACGTAAGGTTCAGGGAATTCGATTATTTCCCCGTCTATGTCAACATAAACTTTGTTATATCTAGAGCTTTTTTCTACCTCTATTTTATCTATTTTACCTAGAGATCCGGAGTTCTTTCCTTTGATTATAACAACAGAAGCTCCTTCCTTGTAATCCAAGTTTTTCTTTATATTTCTATCTGGGACTTCCAGTAACAAAACATCTTTAGTATTGTATTCATCTTTGTTTAATAGCATGTTAGTACCATCGTGAAGATTAAGCTGAATCTTTCCGCCCTTTACAACAGTCTTATTGTCTATCCTAGACAATTTTATCTTAGAATCCTTATCTGAAATCTCAACAAATCCAACCCCTCTTCTCGTTGGAACTGCTCTATAAGAATGGTCCCCAGCTGTTAGTATATCCATTACTCCAACAGGCTGTCTGTAATCATTTACAGGTTTACCGTCAACGAGAACTATACCCTTGTTAATGGAATTCTTAACTTCTTTTGCGTCCTTAGCTAACCCTAGTATATCTCTCAGTACTACAACTACGGGAATAGAATCCGAATCGCCTCTATTCTTAGCTACATATTTAGCTGCCCTTTTGTTTATTCTATAACTTTTAGGCGCCGTTATTCTTTTTGTTTTACTCATATTATTCACCGCTTGTTCTATTCAAAGCCTCTTGTCTTCTACTGTCAGACAGGTCAAGGCTTGTTATCATAAGATTTGATGGATGTATAGGAACCATAACTTCCGATTTGTCGGACTTCTTTCTGGTAACTCCTTCTATGTAAACTTTTTGATCTTCATAGTCTACTTTGTTTACCTTTCCGTCTTCTCCTTTTCTATCTCCTCTTGTAATTATTACTTCGTCTCCCTTTCTTACTGTAAAGGATCTCTTTTCGAATTTGTTTCTCAACTCTTCGCTCAAAGCTGAAACTACTAACTGCCTTCTTTTATGAAGCGGCATGTTATCCAATCTTTTTCTCTGCTTTGAACGATTTTTGGTTACCATATTTATCATCTCATACTACTATTCTAGATATTTTTCCTACTGCAGGAAATCTCTGTACTACTTCTTTAGCCACTGGACCTTTTATTTCAGTTCCTCTTGGCTCTTCACGATCATTGATAAGTACACATGAATTGTCTTCAAAGGAAACTCTTAATCCTTCGGCTCTTTTGTATTCCTTTCTCTGTCTTATTATAACAGCGTTAACTACTTCATGCCTAATTTTAGGGTCGCCCTTCTTAACGGTACCCACTACTATATCGGCAACTCCTGCCGATGGAATTCTTTCCTTAACGCCTTTGTACTTTTTAACTGTTATTACTTTAATTTGTTTAGCGCCGCTATTATCAGCTACATTCAATAATGATTCTGACTGCACTGCCTTTGTCCTATTTGCTTTAATTGCTTTCATGATAATCACTCTTCTTTTTCTGTTACATTTTCGACCACTACAAACTTCTTTGTCTTTGATAGCGGCCTACATTCAGCAACATGAACTAAGTCTCCTTCTTTGACCTTTATACAAGGAGGATGATGAGCTGCTACTCTGCCCTTTCTTCTTTCATATCTTTCATATTTAGGAACGTATTGATCATAATCCCATTCTATTACAATAGTTTTTCTCATCTCGGCAGACCTTACTCTACCTAAAATTACTTTACCTCTAACAGGTAATGTACTATGCCAAGGACAATTACTATCTTTACATGAATCCTTAGGTGGTTCCATATCTAATCCAATGTCCCTTGCTTTTGTTTCTGCCATTTTTTCACCATTTTTTATATTTTCTTTTTATCCTATCTTCGGGTCTATATTTTATGATATTACCATCAACGGATATCTTATCCCCCGAAGGTAGATCGAATATGAACTTTGAATTTTTCTTTTCTATCCTTTTTTCTCCATCTTCTGTTTCTATTGTTATCATATCACGCGTTTCGTCTACTACTGTGCCTTTTATACCTTCCATGTTCACGTTAGCGGATTTCTCCACCTCAGCAATGAGTCCTATAAACTCATGGCGCATGATATTTTCCTTTGTTATTGGCATATTATGCCTCTATCTGTTCTTCTGGGAATCCAAGCTTTATTAATATTTCCTTGGCTCTATCAGCGTGGGATCCTTGTAATTCTATTCTTCCTTCTTTATGCGTTCCTCCGCATGCAAGCTTAGTTTTAAGCTTTTTTGAAAGATCTTTAAGGTCGATATCCTCGCTGATTCCGTTGATCACTGTAACATCCTTACCAAACCTTCTTTTTTCGGTATGAATCTTTATTTTCTCAGACGATTGAGCAACAGATTCACATACGCAAAGATCTTCTGGTAACCCACACTTGTTACATACAGTCATTATTTCTTATCCTCACTTTCTTTTTCATCTACTTTAGTATCAACTATTTCAACTTTCTCTTCTTTTTTAGAATCCTTGGATTCTTTTTTGTCTTTTGGTTTATTTTCTGTTTTTTCTTTTGTTTCCTTTTTAGATTCTTTGTTTTCTTGTTTTGTTTTTTCTTTCTTTGGTTTTTTCTTTGTTTTACTTCCAGAAGATTTTTTATTAAAGTCTCCTGAATTGATTACTGTAAGTATACGAGCTACACTCTTTCTTAATTCTCTTATTCTGCCGGGATTCTTAGGAACTCCCGCTTTAGCGGCAGATCTCTCTTTAGATAGCTCTAATCTAAGCTCATTTAACTTAGACTCTAAGTTATCTAAACTGTTTCCTCTTATCTCACTTGCCCTTACTATTGCCATTTTAATCTACCTTTATTCGTCTAGTATATTTTCTCTTTCTGCTTCTTCTTCGTCCTCAGAATTCTCCTCTTCTTGAGTTTCTTCTTCGGATGAATCTTCAGTTTCTGGTTTTTCCCCTTTGGATTCTTCCTGAGTTTCGGAATCTTCTTCGGATTCGTCTTCTTTCTTATCCTCTAGGATGTTCTCTACTTCTTCCTTTTCTTCAGAGTCTTCTTTCTTATCCTCTAGGATGTTCTCTGCTGCCTCTTTCTTCTTTTTCTCTTTGTCTTCTTCTACTTCTATTGATTTTTGTTCTAATGCTTTTCTGCTGTATCCTAGTGATTCTAATACTTCAGGAGTATTAGGCATTATCTTAACTTGTACACCTACGGTTCCCATTTTTGTTTGAGCCTCTGATTTACCTCTATTAACAAGAGCTCTTGCCGGTTCACCAGCGTGCTTTAGATATCCAGAAGAGAATTTCTCAAATCTTGACATTTCCCCGGAAAGTTTTCCACCAACTCTGATGAAACATCCTATAGCTCCGGCGCTCATTATTCTCTTCATCGTTATGTTAACTGTCCTTCTATAATTCATTCCTCTTTCGATAGAAGATGCTATTCTTTCAGAAACTATTTGAGGATCCAAGTAAGTCTCATCTACTGATTTAATATCCAATTGAGGATTTTCAATATCAAATTTCTTCTCTATTACTTTAGTCAATTCTTGTACCTTTTCCCCGCCACGTCCAATCATAAGACCCGGGCGATCGCAGTAAATTACTATTCTCGTACCTAGAGGGACTCTCTCCATTTCAAGTTTGGAAAATCCTGCTCTAGGGAAATTCTCTTTAATATGAGCTTCTAATTCAACTCTTCTATATCCCTTTTCTATGAATTTATCTTGTAATGACATTTTTACACCTTATTTTCCTCTTTTCTCTCTAAGTACTATTTCAACATGAGTATTTTTCATTCTCCAAGGACCTCTTTTGAATCTCATTCTAGTAGGTCTAAAAGCCTTTCTTCCCTTGTGAGCTGATATATGATGAACTCTTAGTTTACTTTTATCCAATTCTTTGTCCTCTGCATTGGATTCGGCTGATTCCAATAGATTAAGAATACCTTCAGCAGTTTTTGTATAATACCTGCTTCCGTCTATTGTTCTTTCTCCATTTATAGCATCATTTAACAGATTCTTTGCCTTCTGTAAATTCATTCCTCTTATTTTCTTTGATATTATCACAGACTTCTTGAAAGAAATACTAAGACCTCTTCCATAAGCCTTCGCGTCATTTGGTTTAGTTTTGATACTATATGGCATATTTTTTCACCTTACTTCAATGGTATGTACTTGGATGATCTTGTAGCACCGACACCAGGAGCAGAGTGTTTTATATCTTTCCTAGTCAATGCAAATTCGCCAAGTCTATGACCAATCATTTCTGGTTGAATTTCTACAACCTGGAATTCGCTTCCATTATGAATTGCTACCTTCTTTCCTACGAATGAAGGGAATATTATCATATCTCTACAATGAGTTCTTACAAAGTTCTTTTCCTTAATTTTCTCAAGTAATATCTTCTCTTGTTCGCTCAAACCTCTCTCTACCTTTCTTCTATCCCTAGACTTCAATAATTTAACAAAATCATCTTCTGACATTTTCTGTAAGTCTTCTATTTCATATCCTCTATATTTGAATACTTTCTTTGCCATTTTTTCACCATCTACTTCTTCTTACCAGTTCTTTTGGATGAAATAGATCCTGCCTTTCTTCCAGCAGGTCTATGTCTAGACATAGACTTGGATTGTCCAAGCTTGCTTCCACCGAACGGGTGATCTACAGAGTTCATCGCCACTGCAGATGTTTTTGGATAAAGCTTTCCTCTTGCTCTATGAGCCTTCCACGCTGATCCAGCCTTTACGAATGGTTTTTCTTGCATTCCCATTCCTGCTGGAACTCCAATAGTAGCTCTACAGTTTTTATTAAATGTCTTAGTTTTACCTGAAGGAAGTCTTACTATAACTCCTTTAGGTGTCTGTGAAACGACGAAAGCGTATGATCCAGCTGTTCTGGATATTTTACCTCCATCGTTAGGTCTAAGCTCTATATTATAAATTGGAACTCCTTCTGGAATGTTATTTAATTGAGTAGTATTACCGAGATCTATTTCAGATTCAGGACCAAATTCTACTTTTTGTCCAACATAAACTCCCTCTGGGGCAATCATCCTTCCTTCTTCTCCGTTATCGAATTTCACAATAGCTAGGGGAGGGTGTCTTGCAGGGTCGTGTATTATATCAATAACTTCTGCTTTCTGATCTTTACCAGGATGTTTAACATCTCCTCTAAACTTGTGACTAGGAGATTTGTATCTCTGGCTTCCTTTTCCTCTTCTTTGCGAAATTAGTTTCTTTCCCATTTAATTCACCATTAAATTATTCCTAATTTTGTTGCTATTTCACCAGCACTGTCCTTATCTGATAATTTTACAAAGGCCTTCTTCTCGCCTTTCATATTATTCAAAGTCCTTACGCCGGACACTTTAACATTAAACTCATCTTCGACTGCGCTTTTTACTTTTGACTTATTCGCCTTTTCGTCTACCATAAAGACAAGAGTATTCTCAGATTCTACTAATCTAATGTTCTTCTCAGTCATTGACGGATATTTCAAAGTCTTCCATGAATCTTTCATAACAATCACTATTTATTCTCCAAAGCTTCTACAGCGGACTTAGACCATATTGATATTCTAGGCTTTCCGCCAGGAACTAGTTTTTCTATATCGGGGGAATTTACATTTACCACGTCAACTCCTGCTAAATTAGAAGCGGCTTTTACTATTCCCTTATTTTCATTTATTACGAATAATAATCCTCTTTTTCTTTTGTACACTCTTCCTCTCATTGTACCTTTTCCTGCTCTTACTTTCTTTTTCTTTCCTCTTTTGAGTTCTTCCTCAAGGCCAAGGGATTCGATTAGCTTTTCAAGATCCTTAGTCTTTTTAGTTGATTCTATATCATCCACAACTACTATAGGGGCCTCTACTTCTGTTGAATGTCTTTCTTTAAGTAAATCATCTTTTGATAATGATGCATAAGCTGAGTTTAATGCTATTTGCCTTTCTTTCTTGTTTATTTTCTGACTCCAATCCTTTCCTGGCTTTGGAGGATGCGCTCTTCTACCGCCCTTGGACTGAGGAACCAGGGCTGCAGTATAATTCAAAGGTCCTGCACCAAGAATACGAGGCATTCTAGCCATTTCCCTGTTTTGCATAGTATTTCTTGCATGTCTATTACCTATGAAACGTGCGGATGTTCTCGTACCCGCCTTCTTATCAGACCCGTATGATTGTCTCTTATTTGCTTGTGCAGCAAGCAAAGCTCTCTGCATCAAATCTGATCTAACTGATTTTGAAAATACCTCTGGAAGATCTACTGATCCTTTGTCCTTTCCACTTAAATCGTAAACTTTTCTTTTATTCATAATAATCACTTCAACTCTCTCAATGTTTGAGCTGTTCCGCCCTTTCCATTAGACCTAGCAGAATATCTCAACATTATTAATCTCTTACTAGGGCCAGGAACAGATCCCTCTAGAATCACATAATCACTCTTAACTTTACCGTAATGTTTGAACCCTTTTGAAGGATTCACTTCTTCAGGTGTCTCACCTACTCCTATTACTCTCTTGTTTACTTCGGTTCTTTTCTGAAAACCTAATTGCCCAGGGAACGGAACTAAACCTGGGAATATTCTTCCAGGAGCTTCGTTACCCAAAGTACCAACATGTCTGTGTTTTTGCTCTACGTTTCTGCTTTGTACAGCAATACCAAATCTCTTAACGGGCCCTTGATAACCCTTTCCTTTTGTTATGGAAATTGTATCAACTAATTCTCCATCATTAAATAAATCTGAAACTTTAATCGTAGATCCTAGAACTTCTTGAGCATATTCCAATTGTCCTTCTTTATCTCCACCAAGGCCGAGTTCAAAGACCTCAGGTTTTTTCTTTCCTAGACCGCTGTTTCTTGGTTTAGTATGAACTAATAATCGAACAAAATCAAATTCTTCAGGTATATCATTTTTATTATTCTTAGGTAATTTTAATTTGCGAGCAAGGTCCTTGTCAATTTTTTCAGACCATAAATCAGAAACAGCGACTTTATCTCCATATGGATCTTTTTTGTAAAATCTTAAAGCGAAAACAGAAAGAGGCGGACATTCAATAATCGTCACAGGCTTTTCAATTTCCATGCCTTGTGTAGGAGATCCGTTTTGATTATCAATAATCTTAGCAGATCTCATTCCCGCCTTGTAACCGGCAAAACCTAGAGGCTTCACCTCATTAGAAATATCACTATCGTTAAGAGAATCCCAATTTACTGTTGGATGTATTCTCTTGGCCCTTTTCTTCGGCCAATATGCTTTGCTTCCTCTTCTTGGTCTTTTTGTTCTTGGCATTATCCCACCAAACCGACTTCTATTTTAATACGTTAAATTTTAAATACGTATGTCTAACTTTTTTGAGGCGTCTAAAATATTTACAGACTCAACCGGTCTGCAAAATTATGTTTATGTTTTGTCAAACGTGCTGCCGAGAACGTTTGTCGTACTAACTTAATAGAAAATTAGGTATATAAACCTAATTGTTAAAAATTACAATCTTGTGGCTGTTCTTAACACATATTCTTGAGTCAGATAATCCGATCTCTTTTCTTTAACAATCTCAGAAAATATTTGATAAGGGGTCCTAGGATGTATCCTATCCTTCTGGAGCTCCACTTCGTCATCTAATTTACTCATTATACTTCTCTTCTCCGCTACAGTAATGGGAACTTCACTTAGTATTTCATTGTTCAGTTTTTTTATAGTTTCTAGACATTTACTTTTGTAATCGTTCATAAGAATTCTTAGAAAATAAGATTTAAATTAATGGCGCTGAGGGGGAGATTTGAACTCCCGTGGGCCGAAGCCCACTACCTTTCCAGGGTAGCGCACTGACCAGGCTATGCGACCTCAGCAA
>CAYQNF010000025.1:0-10810 GCA_964418905.1 uncultured archaeon
AGATCTGCTAACATAATAGATGTGGACTACGATAAAAAGGAAATAAAAGATACTATTTACAAATGCTTAAATGATAAAGACTTTATAGATAAAGCAAGAAATACAAAAAACGTCTGGGGCGATGGGAATGCTTCAGAGAGAATAATTAAAAAAATAGTTAATATGAAAATTGATAAAGAGTTGTTACAAAAATAGGTGGGTTATATGGGACGTTTTGATAACTGGGAGAAACCGGATATAGAGCATAATAAGTTAACTGAATGGAATTGGATGGTTCAACATCCAGACGGATTGAACTTAGGAAAATATACTGATATAGGAGCCTTCGTATACATTAACTCTAGATATGGGGTAAATATAGAGGATTGGGTTCAAATAGGATCCCACGCTTCTATATATTCACATTCTACTATCGATGATAAAAAAGGGAAAGTTATACTAAAAAGAAATTGTAGAATAGGCACGCATGCTGTAGTTATGCCCGGCGTTACTGTAGGAGAGAATTCAATAGTAGGGGCCTTTAGTTTTGTAAATAAAGACGTTCCCGATAATACTATAGTTCTGGGAGTCCCCGCAAAAGAGCATAGAAAACTAACGGAAGAAGAAATAGAAAAATATGAAGGTGAGACACAATGAAAGTACCTTTATTTAAGATATACTGGGATCAGGAAGACATTGATTCAGTGACTAATGTAATAAAAAGAGGTAGTTATTGGGCCACTGGTCCTGAAATTGATGAATTTGAAGAATTGGTTGCGAATCATGTAGGTACTAAATATGCTGTATCTTTCAATTCTGGTACCTCAGCACTTTATTCGCTTTTATTATCATATGACATGGGTCCCGGGGACGAAGTTATAGTACCTTCTTTCACTTTCATAGCAACGGCAAATCCTGTCATTGCCGTGGGAGCTACTCCAGTCTTTGCTGAGATAGAAGATAAGACCTACGGCCTAGATCCTGAGGATGTAAAAAGAAAGATAACAGAAAAAACAAAGGCTATAATGCCTATACACTATGGAGGCTGTCCTGCTTTCTATACGAAAAAATTGAAAGAATTGGCTGAGGAAAACGATTTACTTTTCTTGGAAGATGCCGCACAGTCTCTTGGAGCAAAAATGGAAGAAAATAATGTAGGCTCATTTGGCGATGGAGCGATGTTTAGTTTATGTCAGAATAAAGTTATAACTGCCGGAGAAGGTGGAATAATAACTACAGATTCTAAAGAAATAAGAGATAAACTTAGATTGATAAGATCGCATGGTAGAGTATCTAAAGATAATTATTTCTATTCGTCTGATGGAATAGATTATATCAATCTCGGTCATAATTTCAGAATGCCTACTTTATCTGCTGCTCTAGGTCTTTCTCAGATGAAGAAAATAGAGAAAACAACTAGTATGAGAAGAAAAAATGCAGAATATTATACTGACGCCTTGGAAGAAATAGACAACATAATACCTCCAAAGGTTCCGAAGGATTTCTTCCACGTTTATCAAATGTATACAATCCAAGTCGAGGGAGGATTGAGAGACGATCTAAAGGAATTTTTATCCAATAAAAATATTTTCACAAAGGTATATTTTGAGCCAATACATCTGACAAAATTTTACAGAGAAAAGCTGGGAACAAAAGAGGGAGATTTACCAAAGACTGAGGAAATATCTAAAAAGGTTTTAACAATACCGTTTTATGCTGAGATAAGTAAGGATGAAATGGATTATGTTATAAATTCAATTAAGGAGTTTATGAAATCTAGAGAGTGATAAAATGAAAAGAGATGTAAACGAAGTAATAATTTCCAAAAACGATACTATAAAAGAAGCCATGAGAAAGATAGACGCGAGTGGTTTAGGAGTGGCCTTTATAGTAGACGATAGCAAAAAACTTGCTGGAGTTATTACTGACGGTATTATCAGAAGAGCTATATTAGAAGGTGTTGATATCAATGATAATGTTGAGACGATTTCAAATAAAGATCCTGTCTACATGAAATCTGAACAGAGTAAAGAAGATCTTATCAAAAAACAGGAAGTGAGAGATAAATTACCTGCTTCTGGTCCACTAAAAATACCTGTCTTAGACGAAGAAATGAAGGTAATAGATATTGCATTTTTATCAAGAGGACGAGCGAGTAAGGTCTTGAAAGCTTCTGGAAATAAAGGGTCAGTAAAGAAAGTTCTGGTTGTAGGGGGAGCAGGATATTTGGGATCAGTAATTTGTAGACTTCTTCTGGATAAAAATTACAAGGTTAGAGTATTAGATAATTTGATGAATGGGGATCACGGAATATCCGATCTATATGATAATGAAGACTTCGAATTTATAGAAGGGGATATGAGAAATATTCAAACTGTTACTGATGCAATTAGAGGCGTAGATGCTGTAATACAACTGGCTGCTATAGTCGGAGACCCCGCCTCCGCGCTTAACCCCAAGGAAACTATAGAGATAAACTATCTAGGGACAAGACTTCTTGCAGATATTTGTAAATATAACCAAATAAACAGATTCATATTCGCTTCTACGTGCAGCGTATATGGAGCAAGTCCTACTCCGGATCAGAGACTTGACGAAAATTCGGATCTAAATCCGGTATCTTTGTATGCTGATATGAAATTAAAATCCGAAGACGGGATATTTGACCTTATGGATGAAAACTTTTCTCCTACAGTTCTTAGAATGGCAACCTTATACGGACCTTCTCCTAGAATGAGGTTTGATCTTGTTGTAAATATCTTGACTGCTAAGGCAGTATCTGATGGGGAAATAACGATTTTCGGAGGAGAACAATGGAGACCACTTCTTCATGTAGAGGACGCTGCCCGAGCTTATATAGAATGTTTAGAAGCTCCTTTGGATGCAGTGAGGGGAGAGATATTCAATGTAGGTTCGAATTCGAAAAATTATCAAATAAAAAAGGTCGGAGACCTTGTTCATAATGTTATACCAGAAGCTAAAGTAATAACGGAAAAAACCAAAGAGGACGAGAGAAATTACAACATATCGTTCGATAAAATAACAAGAGTTCTGGGTTATAACGTTGAACATGATATAGAAGATGGGGCTTCTCAGATAAAAGATAAGATAGAAAATGGAATATATGGGCATTACACTGAAGAAAAATATAGTAATTATAAATTAGCAAAAAACATACTTACGTAAACAATTTAAGTGTAGAAATGTAACTACTTTTCAATGACAAGTGATAATATGAATGATACAAATGTAGAAGTAAGAAGAGTTTTACCAAAGGAAATAGACGAAGTCCTGAGAGTAGAAAAAGAAACATGGCCTGAAGAAATTCAAGCACCGAAGGAAAAATTCGAAAGTAGGTTCGAAAATCACCCTAAAGGATTTCTAGGAATTTACTTAGACGAAAAATTAGTAGGAGTCTCAACTTCACATGTAGTAGATTATAATTGGGGAGACGATTTCACCTGGGAAAGCATAACAGATAACGGTTATTATACAAACCACAATCCAGATGGAAATACCCTATACGTAGGATCAGTAGGAGTATCCCAAGAGCCTTATGTAAGGAGGGCTACAAAAGAGATAAGAAAAAACGGAGAGCCTGGCCTGGGTACAAGATTAGTTCAAGGACAAAAGGAACTGACAAGAGAACTTGAATTAGATCAACTAGTTCTATCGGCTAGGGTACCTCTCTACCATAAACACAGTGATATGGATATTGATGATTATCTTTCAATGAAAAAAGAGGGCACAGATGAGCCATATGATCCAGAGATTAGATTCTATAAACGTCTAGGTTTGGAAATTATAAAGCCTAAACATCTTGCAATGGAGTGTGGCGATCCGGAGAGTAGGGATTGGGGCGTTCTAATGGGATGGAGAAATAAACCCTAAAGTCATGTTTTTAAATCTGCTTTCTAAATAAATGTTATGAAAAAGATGAAAACCGACAAGAAAATATTGAATCTTGGTTGCGGAGAAAGCGTTGATCATGACAGAGACAAAGAGTTCAAAATCGATATAATGGAACAGCATGATCCGGATCTAGTTTGGGACTTAAGAAAGACTCCTTGGCCTATAGCTGATAATCAATTTGAATTAGTCTATGCGGAAAATATAATTGAACATTTGCCTGATACATGTGCCATGATGGAGGAGATATGGAGAGTTTCAAAACCCGGAGCTCTGGTAAAGATTATAGTACCTCATTACACAGGTTATGTTAGTTGGAGTTGTCCGGAGCATTACAAGACGTTCAGTTCTGGCACTTTTAGATATTTCGATAAACAATTTGAAGAAGTTGACTTGAAGCTCAGATATTTCGTTTCTGGACGACATAAAATACTTAGCGCGATAATAGATCCTATACTTAATCTTCATTTTGGATTTTCTGATAGATTTGGTGCACTTTTTGGTGGAATTTCTGAAGTAAAGACGACGCTAAAAGTCAAGAAAGCTAAAGCAAATAAAGGCGAGAGGCTTAATAGACCCAGCATGGATCTAAGCGCCGACAAGCCAAAAAAGTAGAATATTTTACAATTAAAAAATCTATTTTTATTAATTTATCTATTATAGGTATAAGTATGGCAGTTGAAATTGAAACAAGTGAAATATCTGATCATATATCTAATAGAGAAGATTATATGACATGGTATAGTCCTGTTTGGCTCAATCTAATTCAAGATAGTTATAGCAATATGAAAAATATATCACTGATCTATTCTGCGTCCGATGGAGAAAAGGTTTACATTCCCTTTCTTTTGTCCAAATCAAAAATATTTGGAGATAAGATAATATCACTTCCCTTTGTTGATGTGGGCGGTCCTGTTGGGGATATTTCTATAGAAGGTATCAGAGATTGTATAGAGTTCCTACAGAAAGAAACTAATGTTGATGAAATAAGCATTAGATTTAATTCTATTTTTCAGAATGCAGAGAAATTAGCCAAAATAATGGAAGAATCTGGGCTGAAGGGCGGTCATTATAAGGATCAGCTTATTCTTACATTGGACGATAAAGAAACTCTTTGGAACGATATAATAGAAAAGGACGCCAGGACTGATGTGAGAAAGGCTAGAAAATCCAATTTAAATATTAAAGAGATGAAAAACAAGAAAGATGTCAAGGAATTTTACTCTATATACTTGAAAACAATGAGAAGATTCGGTACGCCTCAACAATCCATGGATTTCTTTCTAAATTTATGGGATAAGCTATACCCTGATAATTTGAGAGGCACTATTTGTTATCACGAAGAAAAACCTATAGGAGCTATGATATGTTACGTTAAAAACAAATATGTCTACGTGGCATTTAACGTTTCCTCGATAGAAGGGAGAGAGTACAGACCTAATGATTTTTTATATTGGAATGCCATAGAGTGGTCAACTGAAAATAATATTAAATATTTCGACTTTGGGGAGGCGTATAAAAATCCAAAAACTTCTAGAGAAAGAGGATTGACAAAATACAAGAAAAAATGGGGAGGAGATTTTTATCCTAAATATCAGTATGGTACAAAGAATAAAAACGGTGGTAGTGACATGAAATTGGCCAAAAAGATTTGGTCCATGTTACCACTTTTTATTACAAAAAGATTAGGTAAGTTTTTAGTTTCAAGAATATTTCATTGATATTTTTTTCCTATATGTTCTATAGTTTTCATTGGAATTTTCTCATTTTTTACATAATCTTACATATTTTCTAATAAATCTTTATTTTCTATACATTCATATTCTGCGTGAATGTATATGGTTGCAAGGTCTTTGTCCTTTATTTCCTTAGTCAATATTTCTAGAGCTTGAGAATCGTTAATATTATCAATCATGAGACTTTCTATTAGAGGATTTATCCCGTTTCTTATGGTTATAGGAACCTGTACATGGCTACAATTTTTTGGATGAAATGGTTCCTTTCCGTCTAAGTCACTTGCTATCTTGAATCCATTGTTGTCTAACGCCTTTAGATAATCTTTGTTAGTATTAAATCCCGGGGCTGCGAAGCTATTGGGGGAAGCACCGAATAAATTTTTATACATTTTGACCGATTTTTTCAAGTGGTTGTTTATATCTATCTTGTCCAGTCCTCTTGTCCATGGCCTATGCTTCCATCCATGTACTCCGAGTTCGTGTCCTTCATCTATAATTCGTTTTAGAATGTCTTTGTTTACTTTTGCAAAGTTATGAGGAAATAAAACCATCCTTAATTTCTCGAATAAAGAATGTTTGGCTATACCTTTTCCATAACCTCCTCCTCGATATTTTAAAAGTTCTATTATGTTAGACTCTCCGCCCATTGGTATGTAGAATGAAGCCTTTTGTTTATTTTTCTTGAGAATATCTAGAATTTTCGGGACTCCTTCGACTAGACCTTTTCTAGAATCTATATCAATTCTCAAGGAAAGTAATTCTGCCATCTATTTCATCTCTTTCATTAACTTAATTATCCTTTCTGATGATCTTCCATCAGATTTGAATACAAATTCTTCAACCTTTTTGGAAATATTATTTTTCTTTCCCGCGTTTTTTATTATGGCTTTATGTAGTTCTTTACCGTTTTTCACGACATTGCCTAAATTTTTTGTATAATTAGAATATTTGGAATCTATCACTATTATCGGTTTTCCGAGAACGAGAGCTTCTAATGCAGATGTGGAAGCCACATTGACGAAACTATTTGAAGCATTTATCAATTCATGTAGGTCTATATCTTTAACTATCTTTATTTCATCCGATTCCACTTCGCTGTAGTCCGATTCACTTTCATCGGGATGAGGCTTTACTATAATATTGTATTTATTTTTTATTTGAGGTCTAATTTCTTTTAAAATTTCTATTATTTTTTCTCTGAAGTCTGGTTGCGTTGCTAATGTTACAATTTTCGATTCGGAATCTATGTCAAGGGATTCGAATATCTTTTTTGAATTATAAGATCTTTTTGTTATTGTATCAAATCTGGGTTGACCTGTTACATGTATTTTATCTTCGTCAGCTTTCATATTCACTAAATATTCTTTGTCTATTTTACCCGTGGCGGCAAAAACGTCGGCTGTTAATTCCGTTGATATGGGATTCATTACTATTGACCCATGTTGAATACAAATGGATGGTATGTTATACTTTCTAGCAGATAGAGCAGCACTTCTTCCTAATCCAGTTCCATTATCAAATAATATCACAATTTTCGGCTTTGCTCGCTCGAATATTTTCTTGTTTAATTCAATATATTCTATCAATTCTTCGTCGCGTTTTCTATGTAGGAAAACAAGTCTTAAGATTTTTGCTAAATCATTTGATACGTTTTTATCCTTGAATTTGAACGAAGTGAAATTATTATCTTTTACTATGAATTTTATTTTTTTAGCAGTTTCTTTGTGTATAGACTTCGCTTTTTTTCTTGTTTTGAAATCAGAGAAACTTTCTAAGTAATTATATGCTAAATGATTTTTATTTAGCGCTTTTTTCGTGGAGTCGTCGAATGGGCGATCATATTTTATTATGTTGAATTTTTTTTCATCTGAAATTTTTATTATTGGGTTTAGTGAACCTACATGAGAAGGAGCGTATACATAAGCTAGATTTTCCCTTGGGCCCAAGTCTGATTTCTTTCTTAAACTTCTAAAAAATGAAACAATCTTCTTTGAATGATATATTAGAGAAAGTTTAACTCTTTCTTTATTGTAGTTAAAACTGGAAGTCCCTGATATAATATTTTTAATATGGTCTCTTAGATAGCTGTTGTATATAGAAGTCTTGGTTAAATACCATATATCAATATCCCTGTATTTCAAAGTTTCTTTTATGGTTTTTCCTGTTGACAGCTTCGTGTTTCCTAGCTTTTCTAATAATCTAAATGCCATAAGATCGGAGTCATCTTTATTATGAAATTTATTCACTTAATTCACCAGCTCTATATATTTTTTGGCCTGTTTCTTTATGTCAAAGTTTTTCAAAACCGCCTTTCTAGCATCCTTTCCTAGCTTTGATCTTCTTTTTTCATCTAATAATATATTTATCTTTTCCAAAAAATCTTTCTTGTTTGAGGCCGCGAATCCTCCGCCGAATTGTATTATCTCGGGAAGAGAGGCTTTATTCATAACAATAACAGGTACTTCACACGACATTGCTTCTACTGCAGGCAGTCCAAACCCTTCCCATAAAGAAGGGAATGCAAAAATATCACATGAGTTGTAGAAATCTACTTTATCTTCCTCCGGTACAAAACCTACGAACAAGACTCTATCGTTTAAATTCAATGAGTTTGTCAGCTCTTTGCAATCTTCTTTAGTGTCCCCTGATCCGCCTAGAATCAATTTTACGTTAGACGGGAGGTCTTTCATAATCTCAATTAGAAGTTTCTGATTTTTGTTTATATCAAATGCGCTTAAATAACCAATATAAATTTCATTTTTGTTCTTATTCTTTGAATATATTTTCGGCTCTTTTTTCTTGAAACGTTTTGTATTGATTCCGTTATATATTACAGTAGAATTTTTTATACCGTACCAATTCTTTAACTCTTTTCTGACAAAATTCGATATGACAACAAATTCATCTATTAATCCCATTTTAAAAATTGTTTTATGAAAAAATAGATTAGTATTAAATTTTTGAGACGTTCCCATATCATTTGGAGCCAATGCGTGATATGTGAATATATGCTTCGTTTTAGTTAGAAGTTTTATCAAATTTCCATATAAAGTACCTTTACCGAAGTGGGTATGTACTAGATCTATACCATTTTTTCTTATGTAAGACAACATTCCTATAAATGAGGATTTTCTTGTTTTAACTTTTGAATTGAATATGCCACGCGAGGATTTTTTATATAATATCGTAACTTCGTGACCTTGTCTTTCTAGCTCTTCTGATAATGTTCTCACAACATCAGACATTCCATCTCCAGTTGAATAGTTGTGGATTATCTGAGCAATTTTCATATTATCACTTTAAGGAATTTTCATATATTTTTTTCAGTTTCTTATTTCTATATTTTATCGAGAATTTGCCGTTCTTTGCCAGATTTAACGAGTTTCTACTCATTTTCTTCCTAAGTTTTTCATCTTCTATGAGAACGGAAACCTTTTCTTTGATTTGTTTTGTTATATGCGCACTATTGTCCTTGGAAAGCGCTTTTTCATACGTGAAATCAGGGTTAGGTAATCCATTTTCAAGGGCCCAGTCGTATTTAGTGTTCAATAAGAAACCGTTTTCTCCGTCTTCTATTATTTCTGGCGTTGTGAATATATCGTTTCCTAGTAAGGGTAATCCGAATCCCATAGCTTCTAAGAATACATAACCGAAAGTGTCTAAGTGGGTTGGCATTATAAACGCGTCAGATTTCCTGTAAAGGTCGTTTATTCCTTCTCTCGTAAGCCTTTTGTCTATATAATTTATTTTTTCTGAATTATACTTCTTCCTTACATTCTCCGGTACTGGGCTTTTCATTATTAAGCTTATATCATAATTTTTCTCAAGATCGGAAAATGCTTTCAGTACTTCTAGACCACCCTTTTTATCAAAAACGTTTCCAATGAATAATAAAGTGAAATCATTTTTATCAGTTCTATCTACTTCTTCCCACTCCACTGCAGGATAAAGTGTTTGAGTTTTATCTTTCCATTTATCTCCGAAAAACGAATGTACAGATCTTTCTGCTGCTTTACAATGGGGTAAAATATATTTACAGTGTTCTGAACTAAGTCTTTTTTCTACTCGCTTTTTTGCCTTTTTGAGAGCGTCATAGTGCATTCCTGTAAAAGAGGCTACGTATTCAATATCTATAACCCATGGCTTCTTGTTTAGCGGTAGAACTCCTCTGGCTGAATGTATCAAATCGCTTTCTTCTCTAAAATACATCATTCTGGGTATTCCAAGGGTCGTTATTATTTTTTCTGCTATTTTTTTCATAAATTTAGTTTTTTTACTATAAACAGAAAGTTTTTCAAATTCTTCTTGAGAAGCTTGACCTACATAGTTAAATCCTGAAGGAGGAAACTTTGCAAGATTTTCATATATAGGATGATTTCCTGTAGCCAAATTTATAGTCTTCATAATATGATTTCCTTTAAAATGTTATTTAATTTAACCTATGTTATGCTTAAAATTTTATATAATCTGTCTGTGGGTCAAGTAACTATTATAAATCTATAAAACGTAAAGGAATTCTATGGGCGGTAAGAAAAGCGAGGAATTCGTAGAACCAGCAAAAGAATTCTTGAAAAATAATTATATCTATATATTATTGCTTTTAGTTTTCCTATTCGCGTTTTTTATTAGGTCAAACGCTTTAGGATCTGATTACCTGAATGCTGACGACCCTTATCGTGCTTTGAGAGCGAGCGAATTTTTTATTGATAATTACTCTTTGCCTACCAATGATAGTCTTTCATATTATCCCAAGGGTGCCAATTTCTATGCTGATGGTATTGCTTGGTATTATACTGCTGGTATAATATCTGTTATATTTTCATGGTTCGGGGCTTCTGATCCAGCTCTTTTGGCATCACAGTTTTATCCTCCGCTATTTGGGGCACTTTCAGTTATTCTAGCGTTTTTCCTAGGAAAAGAGATATTCAATAGTAAGAAAATTGGTTTATTATCATCGTTCTTTATGGCATCTATACCTGCTATACTTTTCAGAACAAATTCTGCTTTTGCCGATAAAGAGCCTATAGCAACATTCTGGATGATGTTTGCACTCTTATTTATAACTAAATCCTTCAAGAAATTTGATTATAGAAGTTCCCTTCTAGGAGGACTTGGCTTATTACTGATGGCACTTAGCTGGGGAGGCGTATCTCTGGTTTTGCTATCAATGGGAATATTTGGTACTT
>CAYQNF010000026.1:0-4516 GCA_964418905.1 uncultured archaeon
AATGACAGAAAAATGCGAAGTACATCAAGTAATAGTAGTCAGGGGAGATTTAGATATATCAGTCGGTAAATTATGCTCACAGGTAGCCCACGCTTCTGTTAGAACTGCTTTCATGACAGACCAAGGAAAACAATGGATGAAAAACGGAATGAAGAAAATAATAGTAAAAACAAGAACTAAAAACGAGTTTTATGATAAAATTAAAAAAGCCAACGATTTACAGCTTACAAAATGGGTAGTCCACGATAGAGGATTAACTGAAGTAGAAAGTGGAACTGCTACATGTCTTGGAATTATTGGAGATAAGAAGAAAATAGATAAAGTAGTAGGTAATCTTCCGTTACTGAAAGATTTTGGGAATAGAAACACTTTTCAAAAGGGTTCTACCCTCAACGAATTGGAAGAATTCGTAGAGAATTGGGAAAAGAAGAACAAATCTATATTAATGGATATTGAATTATTGAAGGACAAAATCCAAGAACTAAAGGAGAAATAGATATGCTATTGGAAATTATATTTTACTGGACGGGAGGATTGACGTTAATTTTATTAACAATTCTTATATCAAGCTTTCTGATATACGCTATTTGGGAGCTTACGTTTAAGACATTTTTCAGAGGAAAATATGAAGAGTTCTGGAATTATATTAAGATGAAAAATATGTTAAGTTTTTTTATGTCAAATCGAGAAGAATTAGTTGAAGTTTATAATAATTGGGATGAGATAAAACCTAAATTGAAACAGCTTCAGGGTGACGTGGAATGAAAGAACCATTACATTTAGCTAAGATTGTTGAGGAGAGCTTCACTAAGGAGTGGGGTAGAAGAGAGAAACCTCCCAATGTTTTTAGTCCTAGTACTTTAGGTTACTGTAAACGTCAAATGTATAATAAAAAAGCAGGACTTACTAAATTTGATAGATATATAAAAGGGATAGTTCATTGCGGGACTAGACATCATTATTGGTTAGAACATCACCTTCCTAGTATGATTGAAGATAGAGGATTGCGTACTGAAGTTAAGTTTAGAAAGAAAGTAGGGGATATTTACTTAAATGGTATAATAGATGCTGTCGATTCGGAGGGATATGTGTATGACCACAAGTTCACAGGCGCAGTTAGTTATGTTAAAAAAGAACCTAAATTAGAGCACGTTATTCAAATATTAGCTTATATAATTGGGATAGACGCTGAGGCTGGTGTTGTTGAGTATATTGGCAGAGATGGGAAATTCCAAGACGGAGACTATGTTCAACACGTAATTAAATTTGAAGATTACGCTGAGGTTTGGAAGGATGTAATAAGTGACGCTGAAGAAGTTGCTAATTATATAATCGAAAACGGATACACGGAGAATCCATACGATAAATGTGAGAGAGACGATGGTAACCCGTGTTTCTACTGTAAGAGTGAGAATTTGAGGGATAGCGATGGCGAATAATAATTATAATAACAAGGACAAGGTATGGAGAATTAATATGAAAGAACTAAAATCCAAAATAGAGGAGATGAGAGTATGAAGGAACTAATAAATGAGAAACTGGATGAGATTGCGTTCCAAAAACGGATAAACATACTATTCGCTATTGAGTCAGGTAGTAGAGCATGGGGTATGGAATCTAGTGACTCGGATTATGATGTGAGATTTGTTTATTACTATCCTATTCGAGAATATTTAAGATTAAATAGTCCAGATGATTTAATCCAGAAATCTTATGATAAAGAGGGTATACCCATGAAACAAGAGGGTTGCTTCATTGATATTGAAGGAAAGGATATATTTAGATATATGGAACTAATTAAGAAGTCAAACCCGACATGTATAGAGTGGGCTATAAATGAGGAATTATATCTAGGTGAGCAACCAGAACTTCTAAAATTATGGATTAGAGACAATTTCAACCCTAAAGCTCTATACTGGCACTACAAATCCATGGCTAAGGCTAATTATAGGAAGTATATAGAAAACGGGAACGACATTACTCATAAACGATACTTATATGTATTAAGAGGGTTAATTAATGCTAGATTTGTAACACAGCGCGGATTTATCCCGCCACTTAGATTTGAGAAAACAATAACTAGAACAGAAATACCTTATCAAGTTTATAAAAGAACATTTGAAATAATTGAGATTAAGAAGTCAGGTAATGAGAAAGACCAAATAGAAAGAATACCAGAATTAGATTTCTTCATCGAGCAGGAACTTGACCGAAAGGATGACGAACCAGATAGTCGTAAACCTAATAACGTGATACCACTTGATGATGTGATATGGAGGATTTTGAATGAGTAGATATGTTAGAGATTATCCCTACGGATATATGAAATGTCCTAATTGTAACAAGCCTATGAGATTTGCCCAATGGACAGACAATTCTATTAAAGTTACTGTTGAAAGTGAGCAAGATGTTGTAGTTCCTGGTATGCTCTTATTAAATAAGAATTGTAGAAATCCTTTCTGTAAATGGTCGACGGTGGAACCATGAAAAGGACTTGTTTTGTATGCGGGGAGAAGAAGTCCGAGAGGATTTAGAACGTTGTTGGGATACTATTAAATACTTTGCACGGTCTACTATAAACGATAATAATGAATAAAGAAGATATAGAGAGATTTCAACAGTTAGTGAATACGGTAAAGAGTAGACATTTAAATAAAGACCCGAATGGTAATGTAGGGAAAGACCCAGCGAGACATAACCCTGAAAATAGGATATTCGATACTGGATTCCTTACTTGTATAGATATGATTAATGAAGAGATTAGAGACCTTGAAAAGGAAATCCAAAAAGCCTAAACAGGACGGCCTAGCCGAGAGGTAAGCCGATAAAACTTGAGAGATGTATACCTGAGTGCAGGATTTTCGACCTTTCTAATACCCTGTGCAAACGATTGGCCTCTCTCAAGTCCTGGGGTATAGTATGGGTTATCACGAAAGACGTAGATTTGAATATATGGAAGGTATCCGAAACGGAATAGAAGACGAGGAAAGTCCTGGTCTTATTACTTTTGATTCTATTAAGATTATATGGGATAAACTAAAAGAAGGTGTAGATGTGTCCTATTTAAAAGAAGATATAAAGAAATACGTGGATTTGAAGACCGAAAGTCCAGAATTGAGACTTGCTAAAAACATCTTAGCTCGATTATAATTTTGTTATTTTTTTGTTACAGCCATTAAAAGAATTCCTTTAGGGGTTAGCAACCATTAAAACTATTTTTTAGTAGCGGTAGTAGCGATAGTAGCGCAAAAATCGTGATTTTTACAAGAGTAGGACTCCTATATAGTATAGTAAGAAGAAGAAGAAAGTATACGTACGTCTAATACTATATACTTAGTATTACTAGTATATAAAACTTTCTTCCCAGAAGGGCCCAACTCTACTTTCCGTTAAAAGAAAAATTATGGACATGGCTTCGCCATATAATAATTATTTTAGGTCAGTTATTTAAAGGGTCGAAGATAATAATATACATGTCTTATAGTATCGATTTATCTGATGGGAAGAAAAAAGAGATTCACCCCATGTATCATATTGATTCTGACGGTTTTTATTTTGGATTCTATTATCAAGCTATAGATGATTCTGGGAAACCCTTAGGTGATAAATATTTCTTACTTAAAGATAATCCTATAGAGATATTAAACGAGGAAGAGGTTGATAAACGGTATATACTTAGTGCAGGGAAGTTTCATAATGAGTTTTTTGTGCCTGCGGCTGCCGAGAAACATTATAAGAAGTTTAAGGACGGACTTGACTCTGATTTAGGGGTTCACTCTCGTGTTTTGGGGGAAAGTTCCGCTACTAACGCTACTAACGCTACAAGAGTTGATGCGATTAGGAAGATGTATTTCTCAATTATTGAAGAGTATGATTATTATATAGACTTTTTTAAGGAAGAGTATTACCCGCTGAGTGCGTTGTGGGATTTGGGGACTTGGTTTTTCCCTCTCTTTGAGACATACCCTTACCTACACCTAAACGGTCTTAAGGAGTCAGGGAAGACTCAAGTACTTAGATTAAGCACTAAAACCTGTTTTAACCCTCAACATACAACACATATGAGCGATTCAGCTTTATTTAGAATGGCGGAAACACTTAGACCGACTTTACTTATGGATGAGCAGGAGAAACTAGTTAGAAAAGATATAGGCTCAGATTTCAAGAACTTCCTAAATTCAGGATATAAAAGTGGAAGTAAGGTAGTTTTAAGCGTTGAGGGGAATAAGAAAGGTGAGTTTATTCCAACCAGTTTTAAGGTTTATTGTCCTAAAAAAATAGCTAATATCGAAGGACTTGAGGATGTATTAAGTACTAGAACTATTCCGATTATAATGCATAAAACCTCAGATGAGAAATACTCAAATAGGTCTATAGATGATGTAGACCAGGAGCAATTAAAATATCAGGGCTTTTATACCGCACTTCACTCTTATAAGCTCGTAGATGAGGTTTACTCCAATTTAGAAAATGAGGGACTATCTAATAGGATATGGGAGAGATGGAAACCATTACT
>CAYQNF010000026.1:4526-10740 GCA_964418905.1 uncultured archaeon
TGGCTTATATAGTCAGTGAGGATGTTTATAATGAATTACTAGATTTCGCCAAAGAACATCAAGAAGAAGAGAGGAATAGAGATATGAGCCAAAACGTTGAGAAAGTTCTAATCGATGTGGTGTTTATGATGGCTGAGGAGAAATCAGGCTGGTGGGACCTCATGGAGATTAAAAAGAGATTAAAAGGTGAGTTCGAATTTGATGAGGAAGTTGATTGGATTACTAGTAGATACATTTCAAGAATGCTTCAGAGTATAGGAATAAATGGAACTCGTAAATATTCAGGTAGGAAACAATACTTACTTGAGAGAGGGTTTATTAGGGAAATGGCAGGTAGACATGGAATATCCTTCAAAAACGTGGAGAATTTAAAAGAGGCTATCTTAGATGCTATCCCAGAGGACGACACTATAGACGAAGCGGAACTTATTCAAGATTTCCTAGACAGAGGCGCACAAGAAAGTCGGATAATTAAAATTTTAACAGCACTTAAAAGGTCAGGGGAAATATTTGAACCTCATCATGGTAAGTATAAGAAGCTGTGATAACTTTATATACTCTGAAATACAATTATTAATATGTTAACTGAAGGAGAATTTAAGATACTGGTGAATTTATTAAGTAAACCAGATAATGGCTTCAGTATAACAGACGTATCTAAAACCGTAAATATGACATATAATCACACTCATAATAAAATAGAATCTCTTGAATCAGATGGAATATTAGAAACTAAAAAGAATGGTAATAAAAGAACTGTATCTCTTACTAAAGAGGGAAGGGAGATAGCAGAACTAATGAAAGAAATGAGGAGGAAATATAATGAATTATGTAGATAAAGAGGAAGCAGGAAACATGACTAGAGATGATTTAGATAATCTCCTAATTGGAGAGATTATAGAATATATTGAATCTAAGGAAGATTTCTTGCCTGAACTTGAGAGGATGTTGGAAGCTGCTTTTGAGGATACCAGAACACAAGAGAGAATATTTGAAAGAGACCGCAAAGGCGCCAGGAAAGGCACAACAACAAGTGATAGTATAGGTGTTTAGATGTGTAAATGTGATGATAAATGTAAGAAGAAGAGAGTTTCCGTTTGGTTAGGCGGAGATGTAGGCGTCACTATAGAATCAGAAGATGATGTTAAAGAAATAAAAAAAGAAGTAGAAAACATGGCTAGTAAGATAAAAACTAGATTAAGTGCAGAATATATTAAATAGGTGATAAAATGAGTGAAGGAAATGTAAGTCATGTGGAGATAAGCATGTGGTATAATGGAAGAAGTCCAGGGGATGGAAAGGCAGATGAAATAGTAAACATGAACCACCCCAATATGTTAGAGAGCGCTAAAGAGTTATTAGATGTTCATTTCAATGGGGAATGTGGATGTGTCAGCGATGAATAAAGGACAAGTTACTACTACAGGAATATTTGTAGCAATGCTTCAAGTATTGTTTATAGGGCTTAAACTAGCTGGACATATAGATTGGTCCTGGTGGTGGGTATTGGCGCCATTGTGGTTACAGTTCCCGATAGCTCTAATTATAATAATCGTAGCGCTTATAGTAGCTTATGTAAAAGGTGAATTTGAATGAGTATGAATTATAGAATATACCTGATAAATGGGAAAATTTTGAATAAAGTTAACTGTGAACTAAATAAAATGGAACAGATATTAAAAGTCCATTTCGACCAGGACGAAGAGGGAAGACTCTTCGCTGGAGTAAAATACGCTGGGAAGAAAGTTAAACATTTCGCATGTGAGGGATGTTGTTGTGAATAAGCGGGAACGTCTAACTAAACGCAATGATACTATCAGAAAGTACACTAGACCTGGTACTCAAGGACGTCCTCATAGAAATGCTAATTACGTACGTGGGGGTAACTCCCTAGAGCATGAACTAATGAAAACTCAATTGATTTGGGAATATCGACAAGAAGGGAAGGAAGTCATAACCGAAGCCCAACATGAAGATGGACATATAGCCGATATAGTAGTCCTTGATACTGGAGAAGAGGTGGAAGTGGTTAAGTCCAATCTAAGTGATAAAAACAAAGCCGATAGGGTAGTTGAGGTTGATAATTTCACCTTAGTTAGAGATTCTGATTGTAAAATAAATGAAGTAAAGGAGGTATAACGTGAGCGAAGAAAATAATGTAAAATGGAACGACACTTTAAGTCTTTATCAGAGGAGTGTACTAAACACATTAGAAAGAATAGAGAAAAGGCTTGTTAGACTTGAAGCAGAGGAGGAAGATGAAGTTGAGAATCAAGACGGTGAATAATAACCTAGATAGGCATACAGACATGCCGAAAATTCATAGTCCTTTTGAGAGAGAAAAGAACGAAAACGGGGATTATGTAGTCATAGACAAGATTGCTGAGGGATATGAATGGGTCTTTGAAGACGATTCGGTCATGGCTGTCGAGAAACTACACGGAACTAATGTATCCGTTGTCATAGAGGACGGACACGTCACAGCAGTTTACAACAGAACAGGGAGAGTACCTGCTTTCAATAAAGGAAAACATTTCATAACCAGAGGAATACTTAACGCAATGAATAGAGGATATTTAGACCTGCCAGACGGTCAATGGTTTGGGGAGTTAATAGGCCCTAAATTGAATAATAACCCACATAACGTAGAAGAACATATCTGGATACCGTTTAAAAGATATGCACAAAAACGCCTAGTTTACAAATCCTGGGGAGATTATCCTAAAACATTCGATTCAATAAGTAAATGGTTCAAAGAGGGATTGTTTAGTTTATTTAATTCCAAGTGGCATGGAGTAGACCTAGACGAGTCTAGTGTGTCAAACGGAACTTTCTGTGAGGGTATTATATTTACGCATCCAGATGGACGTATGGCAAAACTAAGACGAGATATGTTTGATTGGTACGAGGGTAGGAGACATTGATATGAAACTAATATTAGACCTAGACGATAGACCTGAAGGGAAACATGTTAAGTTTGAGAAGGAAATAAACTCACTTGAGGAGTTCCACGAAACCATAGACGCATTTAAAAAAGACGCAAAGAGGATAGTATTATGAGTTGCGAACATGATAATATTGAAGCTATAATAAAAGATGATATAGAAAATCTTGGATGGGGACATTCAATAGAGTTTTGGTTTATTTGTAAGGATTGTAGGAGTTTCCTCTTTGAAGATAGATTAGGCGTGACAAAAGATAAGGTGAGAAGATGATAAAGGAACCTGAAATTAGAATTAAAAAAATAGACGCAGGAGCTATAGCCCATTTTGAGAGAACTTTTCACGATGCGCCTGTACTTTATTATATAAACGGTATAGATAATGGCGGTCTTGAAAGATTAAGCGAAGATATAGGTTACGTTCTAACCAATAGAAGATATAAGGCAACTATAGAGGAATTAGAATGAGATGGGAATGTTTAGAGTGTCACACCGTAAATGAGAGTAATCCTAATGAAAGGCATAAACTAGATAGATGTATATGTGGCGAGACTTGGGTAGATGCTGAAGAAGGATACACTAGACACTCAGGGAACGTGGAATTTTATGACTAAACTGAAAGATAAGGCAAGACTAAATTGCGGGGTCGGGACTTATAGCTCTGTTATTGATTATAATGGCGAAGAACTCGACAAAAGAGAAGAAATAGTCTACAAAGAATCCGATGTCAAACAATTCCTTGAAGATATTTTAGAATGGGCAACAAAAGAACAAAGCCCGACTAATCCAAGAAAATTCTCTCCTAACGAGAAAGAGCAAAAACTTATGATGGGTGGATTCAAAACTGCTATGGCTCATGTTCACAACAAGATAAAAGAAAAAAGCGGGATGTTTGAAGATGAATAGTTTAGAAGAGATGAGGAAATTTGAGATATACGCAGAACAATCTATATTAGACAATTGTTATTTCGTAATACGTTCAGATGGAAGGCATTTCTCAACAGAAGTAGAAAATATGAATTTAGATAGACCGTTTGACAAAAAGTTAAGAGAATCAATGATAGAAGCAATAAAAGTGGTTATGGAAGATTTTAACCCTTTATTCGCATATACTGAATCAGACGAAGTTTCATTTTTATTCAACAGAGATATGATTGATTTCAACAGAAGAGTAGAGAAAATAACAACCCTAATATCAGCAAAGATGTCAGCCGCTTTTCTGAAAACAGAAGCAGGTAAATCCTCAACGGGATTACCGACATTTGACGCCAGAACAATAGTATTACCGACAGAAGAGGATGTCATTAATTATTTCCAATGGAGACAGATGGACTCGCACAGAAATTGCATCTCAACATACACATTCTGGAAACTGGTTCAAGACGGAGTATCTAAATCTAAGGTCCAAAAAATGATGGATGGGAAAGACGACTCTTGGAAAAACGACTTACTATTTGAGAGGTTTGGAATAAATTATAATAACGTCTCTGACTGGGAAAAGAAAGGCAATATGATTTACTGGGACACTTACGAGAAAGAAGGCTACAATCCAATAGAGGACGAGAAAGTAATTGTAGAAAGAAGAAAGTTAGTAGACGAAGAAGTAAATGTCCATTTCAGAGACGATAATTTAGATAAATGGATAAACAAAGGAATTAAGGTGTTTGAAGATTGAGTGATTGGATATTTTTGGGTGCAGTAGCAATACTCTTAGGATTATTTATCGGGTTACCTATTCTCGCTTGCTCCAATAATCCCACAACTACAACCGAGATAAAATCGGTAAGTCTTAATAGTGAGTTAGAGGGAAGTTTTGTAATATTCGCAGGTAGTATAAACCAAGAGCAATATTATTTCTTCTATAAAGAAAAGGGCGATGGATTCATGTTAGATAAAGTATCAGCCGAACAGACAATAATAATAGAAACAGACGAAACTCCAAGGCTGGTATTTAGTCCCTGTTATGAAAATAAATTATACGTTCCTAAAGGGACATTGATATTAGATTACAAAATAGACCAGAATGAGATATGAGGTGATTTAGAATGAGTGAAACTATGAAAACATTAGAGGAGTTAATTGTTGGGAAATCAGAATTAGTAGCAGGCCAAGATGGACCTGATTTTATAGAAGTAGAAGACCTCAAAGCCCTTGCGAGAGAATGGATAGATAAATTAGAAGATTGTTCTTGTCCAGAATTTGAAGAAGACGATTCCCTAACGAAACAAATGAAGGAAGTTTCCCCTAATATAACAAAAGTAGAAAGCAGAAGACAATGTAATAATTGTATAATGAAAATCCCAATCAGGATAATATTCAACTTGGAGGATGAAAACGATGAGTGAAACTATGAAAATAATATCAAGATGTGGAAAATGTAAAAAATCTTTATTAAAAGATTTTTTCTCAATAGGGACAGACGAAGAAGGTAATGTTACACAACTATATCATACAAAATGTATAGAACCAGAAAAAAATCCAGAACTGGAGGAAATGGTAATGGGAGATAAAGATTGTTGTGGATTGGATTGTAGCCCCAAATGTGGAGAAGGTCCTCATAACATTACTGGTTGTGAGGGAAACTGCAAAACAATCTGCGAATGTAAATATAAGAAGAGTAGGGTTAGGCAGGAGACTGTAGAATATCCGATAGTTGAATCAGACGAATCTTTATCAGACCCAGACCAAATAAGCCAAAGAATGGAGGATTGCTTTGACGAAGCTAAGAGGATAATGAGAGAAAAAGTTCCTATGGCACGATATGAAATGCAACAGAGAATACCAAATGTAGCAGTAGCCCTATTCAACTCAGGATGGTGTAAGGAATGATACCAGCATTAACGATATTTTATCTGTGGGCAGTAACACAGGGGCATTTTGATTTCAGTTTCTGGCACGGGTTTTTAGCTGTAGTCATAGACTTAATGATAAGCTCTAACACAACCTTGTTAAAAATAAATTGGAGGAAAGAGGAATGAGCAAAGCATTATTCATGGACATTGTATTATTATTCTCGGCTATTGGATTGTATGCATATACTGGAAGCCCCCACTCTTTTTGGCTATTGTTAGGATGGTTCGGCACAGGCGGTTATTCAGATAAAGGGAGGAAAGAGGAATGAATAAAACTATCTATGATTGCGATATTTGCGGTAACAGATACGAAAGAGATAATGAGGGAGTTCAAGTAGCATGCGCTGTAAATCATCTCAGAGGTAGTTGTTGTCACTACGGAGAGAAGAGAGTTAAAGTTTAAATATCATTAATCTAATTA
>CAYQNF010000027.1:0-9795 GCA_964418905.1 uncultured archaeon
TAAAAATAAACTTAAAGCTAAACTGAAGAAGTCTTTATTGTATACTCTTGGATTTTATGCGCTTTATACAATTTTTATAGTCGGAGCAGACGGTTTTATTGTAAATTACATAAATCCTCAATATTCTGCCCTATTGGGATTCGCTTTGCCGCTTTTCTTATCTCAGGCACTTATTGGAATATTTATGTTACTCAGCCAATTCCTTAATGCTATATCCATGCAGAAAAGTGTGGTATATGCCTCTGGAGCTTTCTTATTTATTGCTCTAGGTCTTAATTATTACTTAATACCGACGATGAAGTATATGGGTGCTATCGTTGCCCTTATAGTATCATCTTTAGTCGGTATAACAATACTCAGTGGTTATATATGGAAAAGATTGCGCTAGCATTTCTCACATTTTTGGTACTTTTCTCGGCATCGGGATTAGCTCTAGCCGAATTTGATTTGGTTATAGTTAGGTCCGACGTTTCTACTGATTATATTATAGGGTCAGCTTATGCTTCATCTGCTGGAGTTCCAATTCTACTTACCGATCCTGATGAATTGAGTGAAGAAGAAAAGAGGCAGTTATCGTCCTACAAGAGTGAAGAATCCAGCGTTCTTATACTTGGCGGTAAGGAAGCTATTTCAGAAAACATAGAGAATGAGGTAGAAGAACTTGGATTTTCAGTTACTCGTATATGGGACTGGGACCGTTACGGTACAGCCTCTCGTGCGGCGCTGGATTTGTGGGGAACATCTAATGATGCTATTCTAGTGGACGGAGAAGATTCTACTAACTACCTCAGAGCACAGAGACTTGCTATTGAAAAATCATATCCTATTTTATTTACGAAGACAAATGATATGCCCGAAACCACTAGTATAGCTCTTCAGAGAATGGGGGTTCAGAGAGTTTATACTTACAAGAATGTGGATACTGGAGGATATCAAAATATAGAATTAGAGAGTGGAGATGTTGTTCTAGTGGAGATTGAAAAGGAAAAACAGGTAGTACCCTTTATTTTGGTCGGTATAGTTTTCATATTAATTGCTCTAGTTGCTTATCTTTGGTACAAGAAATCCAATATACCAGATAGTATATTAACAGACGAGGAAAAGGAGATAATTAAGCATATCAAGAAAGGGGCAAGACAGAACGAGTTGCCTGCGCTTACAGGATTTTCTAAGCCTAAGATCTCGCGCTTGTTGCAGGATATGGAAGAAAGAGATATAGTAGAGCGTGAAAAAGAGAAAAAAACCTATAAAATAGACCTAAAGGTAGAAATAAGATAAGCATAAAATTGTTTCTAGTAAATATCTTTCATGGGACATAAGAAGTTTAAGAAGTTTTTTCAGGAAGAGTTTGATTCTATAATCTCCAATCTTTATATTAGACCCGATAGGGCTCTTCACGGAGTTAGTGGAATGAGGAATCTGTATGGTAGAATATATGGTTTTCGTGATGAGGGAAAGAAGGTTGAAGAATTCCTCGACGAAGCGGAAGCTATAATTTATCTGAATTTGTGTAATCAAATGGTAATTGATGGTCCCGGTATTATACCTGAACCTATTTTGAACGAGTATTTTGAAGTAGCGTTTGATGAAGTCACTATGAATAAAGATGGTTATTATCTTCTTTGTAGAAAGGGTCCTCAGAGGCTCAGAGAATATTACAGAAATGATATGATTAACCATATGATCGATACTGAACAAAAGAAAAAGAGAACTGAGAGGGAAAGACAGGAAAGAGAGATTGAGGAAATGCTTTCTGAATTCGAAGAAGAGAAACCAAAAAAGAGAAAAGGGTTTTTTAAGAGGGCTTGGCTAAGAAAAGAAAGGGATATGATGAGGGACGCAGGCTGGGACGTAGATAATAACTCTAGATATGATGATTTAGATTAATGTTACTACTTACAAGTAACACTTATATAGTAGAAATACCATATAATAGTTAGGTTTTGGTGGTATTATGTCTGAGAATTTAAATGACGTAGAGCTCAATGATAAGCAAAAAAGCTTTGTTAGAGATTATATAGACGCTTTAAACGAATCTCTAGAAACTTCTTTAGATGTTTACGAAACAATAGCTAAAACCGATAATATTACTAATTATCATGATCCTATTCAATTCAATAAGGATCTTAATAAGACACTTTCCCAAGATTATGAAGCTTTTGAAGACATCGAAGAATCTGAAAAGGATATAGAAGGCGTATCTGATGAAGTTGAAGAGCCTAAATACGAAACTCTTCCAGAAATCAAAGATCAAGAAGAATCTATCGAAGAGGAAAGGGAGATTCCAAATTATACAGATTTTCCTATAGATGAATATGCTTCTATGGTAAAAGAGCTTTGGTTTTCTATTAAGAAGTTGACTAATCCTGAAGATGAGGACGAGTTTATAACTAATTATAGAAAGGCAAGAAAACTTACTCCTGTTGTTATGCAGAACGCGGATGCTGCTTACGAAGCATTAGGTGACGAATTATATGAGGTCTTAGGCACTTACCTAAAAGAAGCTGATAAATCTGAAGAAGAGAAAGGCTTCTTTGGAAGAATGGCCGATACCTTCAAAGAAGGATTCGCCAGAAGAAGTGATCAAATAGCTGAATACGGTCATGTAATGGATTCTGTTATAGGAAGCGAAGAAGCAAAGGATTAGTTTTTAAATCGATATGATAAATAAATCATATGGTCATGGAATACATTGAACCTATTTTAGGTTTCATTGCATCTGCATTTTCTTTGGATGTTGCAAGATACTCAAATCCTACTATATTTCTAGGAGGATTTTTAGTTCCGTTTATTTTATTCTACTGGGCTTTACTGTTACCGCTGAGGAAAGTTCCTCATTTCGGAAGACATCCTTTTGTCATCAAGATAATAGCGTTTGTTATAGCCATATCGGGGGCTTATATGGTCACATTTAACCCGTTCATATTCTCTCTAGTCTTGTCAAGCGTTATAGCTTACGAGCATAGAAGGAGAAAGAAATGGATAATGTTTATAGTTCCAGCTTCTGTGATTGTATTTTACTTTTTCTTATTGCCTATTGTAGCAAGTTTTCTCTGAAATTTAATATTTATAAACAATCTAACGAAATAGTTTATTGTGGAAAATATGAATGCTAATAGGCTTTATGTGCTGGTCTTACTATCTTTGCTAATTATACCAGTTTCAGCCTATGCTCAAGAGGATCAATTGAAAAGTACAATTGCTGAAGTTCTAAACTCGTTTTTCCCGTTAGATATAGACGAAGCAAATCTTATTCACGATGTTTTATTCTTAATAATAGCTCCGGTAGCTATGGTTTTTGCCGTAATTGTTGGATTACTTCACGCAATGAAAATATTCAGAGAACCTTATTGGGTACAGCCGGTTATAGCAACCGCAACTGCCATAGGAATACTTAGATGGGAAGCCTGGGCCAATATAGTTTCCAATATTGTGAGCCTTATGGGGCTCTGGGCAGTTTTATTATTTTCGGGAGTATTTTTCATAGGAACTCTTATCTGGGGCAGGGGAACTGTCTCAGGGATCAGGGATGAATATCATCATATTTACAAAAGAACTGTTGGAAAACATAACGCTAAAATAAGAAAATATATGAGAAGAAAGGCCAGCCTTACAAAGAAAATGCACGATGCCAGTAAAAATGGCGATATAGATAAAGCGAATAGATTAAAAGATGAAATAAACCACCTTGAGCAAATGATAGATCTAGAGAGATATAAAGCAGAGAAAGCTGCTAATAAAGGAAATTACGATTTTGATAGAAAGAGAGACGGTACTATAAAAATAAAGTAATGTTAATTATATAAAATATGAAGTGAAATTTATGTTAATGAAGAAAGAAAAGTTATTGATGGTTTTTGTTTTAGGTCTACTAGTTCTAGGACCTGCCTCTACCTTTGCACAAGTAGATAGCGGAGATTTTACTGATATAATTGAGTTTGTTTTTCAATTAGATGAAAATACAATAGAGGATGATACTTTAGTAGGAGATACATTAAGATACGTAGCAGCGCCGTTGCTTATGGTTTACGCCGTAGTTTTTGCATTCTTAGGGCTTCCTGGTCTAAGATCGGTAACAGAGCAGCCTGCTCATCCTTGGATTAAACATGTTATCACAATTGCCGTTACTTTATCATTATTCTTTACGGGATTGGCTCCTGTTCTTATAAACTGGATGTTACAGTTTATGGGATCTTGGGCAGTGTTTGGCTTTGGTTTAGTTTTTGTGGTCGCAGTAGGGGCTTGGTGGCTAGAGCACAGTAAAATAGCTACAGGTTCGTTAAAGGCGGCAACTAAAGTTGAACATGCTATTTACAAAAAACATAAGCAAAAAAGAAAGAAGGCCGCAGCAGCTAAAAAGAAAGTTCAATCCAAATTAAAGAAAGCTACAAGCGAACTTAAGAAAATCGAAAAACAGGTAGAACAGGGAAAAATATCAGCCGATGCTGCGAGAAGTCAAGCTACCGGTTTAAAAGAAGAGGTTAGAACTCTCGAGAACAAACTTAACGAACTTAGAAAAATAGAAGAAACTGAGAAAAAGAAAGAAGAAGCGGCCAAAGAAAAAGAAAAGCAAGAGAAAAAAGAGGCCAAAGATCAGAAAAAGAGAAATAAATCGGATTGGGGAGTAGCGTCTGGAGAAGAATTCGACGTTTAATTTCACTTTTTTATATTCTAAAGTTTGATTATTTTTATGGCAGTAATTAATATTGCAGAGATTGTTGCGGCTGCAGAACAGTTTGGACTTTTTGAAGTTGTACTACCCTTTTTGATGACATTTACTATATTTTTCGGTATATTAGAATCAATTAAATTCTTTGGGGAGAATCAGAGAATACAGGGAGCTATTTCGTTTATAGCTGCCCTCTTTGTTATTATGTCTCCTATGGGACCGGCATTGGCCAACTTCTTTTCAATATTCTTTGCTCAAATGGGAGCAGTTCTAGTAGGAGGATTGTTCCTACTTATGACATTTTATTTGTTATATGCCCTATGGCAAAATCCTGAGAAATTCCAGGATGATAAAAAGCCTTGGGGAGCTAAGATGATATGGGTAGCCGCAATTGTAGTACTAATAGCCTTTGCAAATGCTGGAGGACTTGAATTGTTTGGTATATCCTCCAATAGTGTAGGTGGAGTAGAGGTATCTCCAGATACTGTAGCACTTTTTGGTCTTATTGGTCTTGTTGTGTTGATATTTGCAGCTATAATAGGATCTGCTAAAAAGAAAGAGGAAGAAAGAAAAGAAGAAAAGGCCCATGAGAAATTCTTAAAGAAAATAATAGGCAAATAACCACACAAGTAGTTAATGAAACATATACTAAAACCTAGACTAACTAGTTTTATGAAAAAGAGTTTTATCATAACAGTTTTGTTTTTGGTTATACCAGCAGTTGGTATAGGAGTATCCGAGGGGGAAATTAGCGACTTGGGCGAGATTTCCTTAACACCTTACGGTATGATTAAAGGTAGGATAATATTTGAACTGGGTAATCTTTCTTGGTATCCAGAAGAGATATGGATATTACCAGAAGGAATGGAAACTTCCAGTTTCAAAAGTACGGGAGAAACTTTGAAATTGTCGTCTTCGGGATCTGATATAATTGGAAGCAACTGTGAAACTAGAATATATGAAAGTAATCAGAGTATAGCTTTCAAGATTACTTCCTCTAAAATAAGTGAAGGTAATTTTTGCGCCTTAGTTCATGGCGGAGAATATGAAATAAAGGCCAAGTGATTTCATGTTAATGAGAATACTTTTGGTTTTCCTTGTCTGTTTAATTTTACTGTTTTCTATTTTATTGATAGACGAGACCGAAACAGGTAAATTTTCTTTGCCGATAAAAGGAGAAAAATATTACTCCAGTAACGGTGGGGGAACCGTTTTGAAAGTTGTAGTCGAAGATGGGGAAATGACAAATATAGGAACTATAATAGAGCCTTAAGCTGTTTTCAAATTCTTTTTAAACTAGAAATAGAATTATTTTTAGTGGATATGATGAAGAAAGCACAACTGTTCTTGGCTGTAATTCTATTATCTATAGGACTCTTTTCGCTTCCTAGCTTCGGCGCTATTAGTTCATATCAGGACACAGTCGATCTGGGCGATATAATAAAAGAAGATATAACAAACGATCTTGATGATACCAATGTTCCCGGATTAAAGAGGGGGACCGTGGAAATAGGATCCAATTCTTATGATTATTTTGAGAACGTTAATATAGAAGAAAATTCTTATCTTCACACGGCTTTGACATCTGGAGAATTTTTATACAACGATACCGTTCATTGGACCGTACCTGAAGGATCATTGGAATACTATTACAATTTTGACGACGCTATAAATTTTGGTCAAAGGGTAAGAGAGAGCAATGCGACCTTGAACATGCTAGGAAAAGATATTAAGATCGTAGATGTTGTAGATGGAGATACTCTGAAAGTAGAGGAAGGAGATACTATAGTAACCTACAGTAACGGAGATGCTTTTGTTTATCCATGTCCCGATGTTGGATTAGAGGGTTGTAGCGAGAGTAGTCCTTATTGGAAATGGGTATTAAAAGATCTAAATCCCCAAGAAGGGACAACAAATATTCCTACTATTGGTGTAGAGAATAAATTTTCTAGGATATCTATAGATAATAATCTACCTGGGATAAATGATAGAATAGAAAGTCCGAATAGGTATTTGTCCTTTGAGTTGTTGAAATTAAATGTTGAAGATTATACTAACATAGACATTTATTATAATGTAAGTACAGATTTGAGCGAGGCGGAGAAAGGAAATTCAGACGATGATGTATTTATTATTCAAGGTGAGAGTGAAAGGCTAACTTTAGATAGAGATTTCAATGGATGGAATTATACTGCTATAGCGACCAGTAAAAGTACAGATAAAATATTCATAAGACCTAATAGTATTTCACAAACTAATTATGTTGATATATTCTTTGCGAATTCTAGTGATATGATTCAATACGCGGGTAACATAAGCTTGTTATCTGAAGACAATAGACCTCTCCCGTTTTCCTATATATCTTATGGTAATATAGGATCTGACGTGAGAATCCAAATGGAAAGCAACGAAACAGGAATAAATCCAGGAGAAATGTTAAACATTACTATAAATGTAACTAATTCTGAAAGCGAAGAATTGATAAGAACTTTGTGGTATAACGACGATAGTTCTTACGGTTTTAGTAACGGCGGGGGTATTAGGTGGAGTAACGGAACAATCTGGACCAATTTAAACGAACAGGTTGGGAGTTACCTTACAAAATACGGAATTAACACGATAAATCCTTCTGATACTAATAATGCTACTTTCAGAATTCCAGACAGATTAGTAAAGGGCACTTTTGAAATAGCCGTTGAGAAAGCGAAACAGGAAGCTACCAATATAACATTGGTAAGTCCAAAAGACGGATCTATAACAAATGACCCGGATGTCACATTTACATGCGATTTCTTTGACGAGAACGGTTTAAAGACAGTTTATTTGTGGTCAAATATAACAGGGTCTTGGGGACAATCAGCATCATCTACATTTAATAATGAAACGAATGAAAAAGGGTTTTTCCTTTTCAGCGGGCTAGACGATGGTACTTACAAATGGACATGCGCCGCTACTGATAGCGATGATAATTTTGTAGTAGATGATAACAATAGAACAGTTACAGTTGATAGAAGTTATACAGAAGACGATACAGAAACAACAACCGATGAGAATGTTACTATAACTTTCAATTCTCCTACCTCAAGCAACGAAGGATATACAAAAGATTGGGTAAATGTTGACATATCTACTGAAAATGAATTAACAAATGCTACATTGGAATGGAATAATACTCTCAATGATACCGAATTACAGAATTATACTATGACAGAGTCAGGAACATCATGGTCTTATAATATTACAAACTTAACTGAAAGCGTTTACGAATACAGGGTATATACCGAAGATATTGACGGTAATACCAGTGTTAGTGGCACCAGAGAGGTAATAATAGACTCCACGGACCCATTTGCCTCTTTAACCCTTAATGTAAGTTCATTCTCCTATGTCGGGGATGATATAAGATTTGAATGCGATGCTTCTGATAATATAGATGATGCTTTTGATTATACTGTTACTTTATCTAAATCCGGCTCTGTGGAGTCAGAAAGAACTTCAACTAATGTAGAGAATATAACCGGTACGTTCTCCGGATCCGATATTAACAGTACTGGTACACGTGTAATAGAATGTTTAGCTGAAGACAGTGTAGGAAACAACGATACTAGCTTCAAAACATTTTCTGTGTATCAAAAGGGTACAACTGGGGGAGGAATCACCACAAATGATACAACAACTGACGATGAGACACAAGACACGTCAGGAAACACTTGGACATCTAATAGTGAGACATTGTTTGCGGAAACGCCGAAAGATTTTACAGTAACTAATTCTGATTTAGACATTCGAAGCATCTACATAGATACCTCAACCTCGATATCTGGCGTTCAGGCACAGGTGGAGAAATTATCTACCTTGCCTACTGGAGTTGCAAATCCTGGAGGAGAGGTTTATTCATATTTCGATATAACGGTAACTAACGTAAATGATAATATAGACGAAGCTTATGTACAATTTAGAGTGAGTAAATCATGGCTAAGCTCTAATAATGTAGACGAAACTACTATTAGACTGAATAGATATGTCACAGGCAGCGGATGGCAGGCGCTAAGTACGCAAATACAGAGCGAAACAACCTCATACGTAGAATATAGAGCCTTTTTACCAGGTTTTTCTACATTCTCCGTAACAGGAGAACAAATACAAGCACAAGATGGTAATGAATCCGATCAAAGCGGAACTAGTGGAAATGGTACAGAAACTGTAGAACAGGAAGATGAAGGCGGTAGCTTATGGGTAGTTGCTACTATATTCTTAATATTATTTGCAGTGTTGGCTGGTATAGGAGTATGGATGTGGAAAAAGGGGTATTGGTATATAGTTACAATACCTGAAAGAAAATAAAAAAGAATAAAGAAAAAGATTTACACTACTAGCTTGTCTATACTTTCTTCGTCTTCAAATGGCTCTTTTCTGAATGCGCCAAATAATTTTTCATGATATAATCCAATTAGGACAATCAATATCACAACTGGCGGTATTAACCAAAGCCATAAAGATAGCAATTCAGGATCTTTCTTTTCGGATTCTTTTGTAACGTCTTCAGAATCACCGAAGCTTACTGTTTCTTTGTCATCTTCTAGGCAAACCCTTTCTGTTTCCAATGATCCGAATTCATCTACTTCTACATCATAACATCCGTTGGATAGTATGAATCTTGCTTCTCCGGATAGGTCTGTTCTAAGCGCATGTATCATTCCATTTCTAATTACTACGGTAGCTCCTTCTACAGGGTTTCCGTTATCGTCTTCGATTTTTACTCTAAGGAATGATTGTCCTTCTGGTAGTTCTGCATCGTTGAAGTCGTCATCTTCTATTGAAGTTGTCGTCTTTTCCGAAACTTTTACTGAGTTTTTCACAGTGTCTGTTTCTCCGTCAAATGTTATGACCTTTAGTTTAACATTGTATATGCCCTCTTCATCGTATCTATGTGTGGCAAATGGGTCATCGTCTGTTAGATCATAGTCACCATCACCGTCAAAGTCCCATTTGTAAGTTTCAATGTCGCCTTCTGAGGCAGATGCATCAAATCTTACTCTTTCATCTACTTTAACTGTACGATCGTTTATGTCGAAACTTGCTCTGACATCACTATCTTCGTCGTCTGTAGAAGCTCTAGTTTCCTC
>CAYQNF010000028.1:0-9511 GCA_964418905.1 uncultured archaeon
ATGAATAACATAGAAACGGCAAAAGCTCCGATAAACGCATAGTAAGGATAGTAACTGAATCCCATATAGAGGAGGATTCCAAGGAAAAATAGTTTCAATAAGGATGTACCAAACTCAAAAATTGCTACCTTTGTCATTTCATACAGACCCTTATAGAAAGAGAGTGTCAGGTTGTAAGCAACCGCAAATGGGAGAAGTAAAACCAAAAGAATCATTATATTATGATCTACTATACCGAACAATGTCCCAATGTTTGGGAACGATACAATAACTAAGGTCAGAACTAAAGTCACTAACATGGAACCGAATACCGTAGGCTTGTAATATTCAATCTTCTTTTTACTTACAAATCTTGTAACTCCAAAAGTGGTATTAAACGTAACAAGAATTAATGCCCAATTAAATAGAATTAAAAAAATCGCAAACTGGCCATAAAAAGCCGGGGTCGTTGATCCAATTAGGACAAATTTGAATATTAGAGATATTAACTTAGTGGCTCCCATTCCTATTAGTAAAACCAGACCTGCCTTCTTGATATCCATAATTATTCTACTCTTCAATCCTATTATAAGATAAAAATGCTATTGGGACGAATAACAATAGAAAACCTGTGGGAACTATAAGCAAAAGAACGGAGTGTAAAAACACAATAACATATGTTCTAAAGTCTGAGGCATAAGTTTTCTGCAGGAAATAACCAAGCAATAAACCTACAATCATCATTCCTATCAAACCAAATGATACAAACGGTTCTACTATAGACGGTGTATCGGGAGTAAGCGATCTCCTAACACTATCCTGCTCGCAACCATCTATACTCGAGCAAATAACATTGCCCGCTACCTTATACCTCTCATTGACTGCACCGGCATCGCTTCCGAATGGCCAGGAGTCTTGAACTGCGTTATCAGCCAAATGACCTGCTATCGCTATCCTATTCTCAGTAGTTCTTATGGTATTTAGATCCCATGTATTCAGGTCTGATACCACCACATACGTACTTGCTACGAATATCAAAAGTAAGGCCAATATCGAAATTAAAAATACTTTAGCGTTTTTTCTTAACTCAAACATGAGAAACGTACCAGCCGCAACTATGATCAATTTCCTAAAGGTGCTTACGAAAGCAATTAAAATAGAAATTATTTGGAACTTTCTGGATTCTCTTTTATCATAAATAGATGATAAAAACATCAAGTAAAAACCAAGAGCCAGAGGTCCGAACAGTCCCGGGTTATATCTAACCGAAGGATCCATTATCGGTACTCCAAATATTATGAATGTTATAACTACAATAGATAGTCCTATTGAAAATGGGACAAAACCATTTTTCATAAGCTTTAGTTTCTGTATACTATAAAATCCTAGAGCAAGTAAAAAGGCTATTACATAAACCCCAAATGTGAACATGGATAATACATGATAAAACGCAGCCAATCCTAGAAGGGAAACAAGTATTATTATCGGTATTTGCATCTTATGTAAAATTCCAGATGTTCTTATCCCGACAAATATAGAAAATGCAAAAAGTAACCACATTACTAGAGTCTCATAACCTATAGATAAACTGTCGTTAAACTTGAGAAGAGCCGGGTCATTAACGAAAACGTATGACATTAAAGCAAATAGAAATACTATAGCAACATACATCTCAGGTCTCATTAAATTTCTCATTTCCATTTTTCATAACCTACCATTACAGCATACAAAACTAAGTAGAAGACTACTATGATGTCTCCTATACCAGTTTCTATAGAAAGTAATAAAAATGATAAATTCAGGGCATGGACAGGTACTAAACCCCCTGTTCCGTTTGATCCCTTAGTAAATAGATAACCAAATAACAAACCTAAAAGGATTATACCAACTAAACCAAAGTCAAAGTAGGGTATTCCCAATACTGTCGGAGTTGTAGTAACTCCCTCGATACCGGAAATATCTGATATGAGACCTCTAGGTCCCTTGTTTGGACCAGGAGCCAAACCTATAGAAGAAAATATACTTTGCGTCAATACCCCATGACTTTCGCCAAATAACGTTAAATCTTCAGACATGGAAGAGAAGATTCCCATGGTTACGGAAGCTCTAAGACCATAATTTATATTCGTAAGGTAAACAAGGAGAAATATCGTACCGACTATCATTAAGACATTTAAAAAATTCCTTCTTTTGCTGAATCTATAGAAAACGAAGAATCCGCTCAACAATAAGACAAATATCTCAGTCTTAAATGCAGTTAATGATATAGCAAACAATGCCAGTAAAAACCAAATAATTCCCTCGATAAACCTATGTTCTTTAAGATTTTTCGTAAATAAAATAAGCCCTCCAGGAACTACCAAGAAGGATAACATAGTTAATGGAGGAAATTGTAATGCTTTTAATTGAGGCTCAAGTAACGGGACTGTTCCTATAAATGTAAAATTGATAAGTTCGGCAACCACTCCTATTAATAATAACCATTTACCTGTCTGCCATATCCATTCATGTTTAGATTTACTCTTTTCCTCAGAGGCTTTGTAAGATCCGATATAAAATGCAACGAAAAATAGAGAATATATTACCAAACTATTAAGACTGAATCCTGAGATTCCTAATATTATGAAAAACAAAGTAAAAAACGGAAATATAATATACGGCTTTGTAAGATCCAGCTTATTTAAGTTCGTATTTTCTATAAGACTCATAATTTCTTTCTTGAATAACTTCTTCTGCTTTTTCATCATTACCAGCACCGGTGAAAACAAATACCCTACCGCTAAGAAAGTCTGTTATATTGAGTTCAGAATTTACCTCTTCTAGATTTTCAGCCAACGATTCGGAGTCAACCGATTCCTTGATTTCTACATACATACCATTTTCAAATGAGACAAAATTATCACCGTTTTGACCATAAATAACAAATCCAGTATTTTTCATCTCTTGGAATATTATAGAATTTAATGGCTCTTTTGTGGTAAACGAAATAGCTCCCCTGAACCTCTCACTTTCCTTAAGCAAAGATAAAAACTCCTCAAACGAGTCGATGTTACTGTAAGAGAATTCTATTGAAATTGGTTCCTCTACGGAGAATGTTATAATATCAGCTCTTATATCCTGACTACCCAAAGGCCCCTCAACTAATCTATACCTTTCTCCGTCCCTAACAACAAAAAATCCGCTATTGCCTTCTACTACTTCACCATTTAGATTAACTAGGCCTTCAGAATCTCTTCCTCTTATATCGGCAGAGACCGAAAAACCTTTTCTAGAAAGTTCATTATATTTTCTAATTGCATCGTATATTCTAACGCCGTCATACTGCAGACTATTGTCAGGCTTATTATAAAGAATGACACCTATAGCTGCGATTATTACAATAAATATACCTAAACTCAGTACAATGTTATTTTTCTCTGTCATCAAAAATAATACCAAAGTAAATCTTATATAACCCTAAATGGTTATTTTTTGACCCCTTTTGTTTCCACAATAACGCCGCCTACAAGCCTAGCAGCAAGGTTATAGAAAACTGCAATCATAACTCCGGTAAGAAACCCAAATAATCCATATAACAGAGGTAGAACAACAACCATTGTCCCAAATCCAAACAAACCTCTTAGACCAAATAATGAAACAAAAGCGCTACCAGCAATAAGTCCTGCAACTGCAAAAAGTAATCCCATCAAAGCTAAAAGAACTCCATATATCTTTCCAGCCGATAAAACGTCAATGCTTTTCCATTCTACTCTTTTACTCATCCGAAATACCTAACTATATTATTAATTAAAATTATTTAAGTTACTTTAAGGACATTGAACCCGTAAGCTTGTCCAACTTCTCTCCCTTATCGGGACCCAAACCTAGGGCCGTTATTGTACCCGAAGGAATTTCAGTCTTTCCTGCATCCTTGACTAGAAAAGTAGCAACTCCTTCTTTCTTTGCAAGGTTCCAAGCGTCAAGCATCTCATTTTTGTTTTTTGCCTCAACTACAACTTTCTTAGAACCTGAACTATTCCAAGTCTCTCTCTTGTCTTTATCACAGTTCCTGTACGCCCCAACTGCAGCATGCGCTACCTGGGCTGCTAATTTACCAGAAGATAAATTCAAATCCTTTCTTACAACTATAACCTGTTTATACATTTCATTCAACCTTTTCAATTACGTTATCATGTATCTTATTATTACTTGCTAATATATCATTTGAATCTAAATTCCAATCATTATTATCAAAATCTGTAACTTTCCCGCCCGCTTCTTTTACGATTAAAGCTCCTGCGGCAACGTCCCATGAATTCAAATCACTCATTAAAAACGTGTCAAACCTTCCGGCCGCAGTATAACACAACTCAAGTGCAGCGGCCCCGACTTGTCTAAGGTTTCTTACATGTTTAATCAGATTTCTATAATTTTCTCCGGCTCTTTCTCGTGCTTCCTGACTACCACCGAAACAAAATGATAGGTAACTTCTTTCGAAATCGCTCTGTTCTGAAACATTAATCGGATTCCCATTAACCGTAGCTCCCTGGTCTCTCTCAGCTCTAAAAATTTCGTTAGTCATGGGAGAATATACAACAGCAAAAACAGGATTTTTGTTCTTAACAAGAGCAACTGAAACATTAAAAAACGGGTTATGGGTCTTAAAATTAGTAGTACCGTCCAAAGGATCAACGACCCAGACATAATCAGAGTCATGATTCTCTTCTCCGGATTCCTCGGACATTATAGAATGATCGGGAAAGTTTTCCTTTATGGCAGAAATTATAATCTTCTCGCTTTTTGTATCATACTCAGTAACATAGTCGCCTTTGCTTTTTTCTTTTATTTGTTCTTTCTTCAGATTATCAAATCCTGCTCTAATCATTTTACCAGATTCCAGAACTGCATTTTCTATAGGTTCAAAGTCAAAATCCATACTACCACAATAAATATCAATGAACTAGAACTTATATTGTTGAGGCATATGGCATTATTATTCAAATGGAACTGGCACGAGAAGAAAAACTTAGCTGAGCTACATTGTCATACCAACGAGGGGAACGATGCCGATGCTAAGTTTTGCCCAAGCCCAGAAGAAGCCGTAGAAGCCGCAAGAATAAAAGGAATAACACATCTTTGCATTACCGATCATAATTCTATAAAAGGTGCCAAAAAGGCCAAAAAATATGTCAAAGAAAAAAAATACGATGACATTGAGATTATAATAGGAGAAGAGATTTCAACAGTTGAAAGTCATACGACAGTAAAGAAAGGTCACGTAATCGGACTAGGGCTCAAAAAGAGAATACCTGAAGATATACCAATCGAAGAAGCAGTAGAAGAAATACATAAACAAGGTGGCGTAGCAATAGCTGCTCATCCGTACACGTACCCAAGAAGATTAGGATTAAGATTCAAATCATTCACATCACAATTTGACGCAGTGGAATGTTTCAACGCAGTCAATTGGCACCTCCCAGGAGAATGGTACGCAAGAAGGATGTCCAACAAATATGAAATCCCTATAATCTGCGGTTCCGATGCACACTCAACCAATGATATAGGAAAATGCGGTATAATATTTCAAGGAGATTTTTTAGATTCCATAAAATCAGGGAAGTTTAAGTGGTTTGGAAGAAAGAAGAATCCATTTAGCGTATTAAGGTGGTTCTTAAAAACTCAAAGAGAAAAAACGAAAAAAGATAAAGGCCATAAAGCCGACCAAACTGGAACTAGATATTAGTTTCTATCCTTTATGTAAGCCCATAAGGTAACACCGATATATGTCGGTATTATATCAGCACCTGGTATTAATTCTATCAACGTAGGTATTGATTTTGTTTTTATTATTGGAAAAAGTATCAAAGTGGATACTATATCTATAACATCTCCGGCAACCGGAATAGAACCAACAACAAAATAATCCAACGTATCGTTTATTATGGCTACTAAAAATGCTATAATCCATTTCTTTTCCATTAAAATCAACTAGGAAATATCTTTATGCGTTTTATACATAAAGGCCGCATTCTTATTGTGCTTCTTTAGGACCTTGGTTACCTCGGACATTATATCCTTCGAATCAACCTCTTTTTTCTTTTTGATCCACTTCTTAACATGCTCAGTTACATCTTCGCATATATCCTCGGCCTCGTATTCTTTGACGTCGGCACTTAGACAAGCCGCGAAGCAGGAAGCATATACCTTCCTCTCATCAAAAAGTTCCTTATGTCCTCTTCTCTTTACTATATGATCCATATTATCACTATCCAAAGTTTATGGTTCCATTGGCTATAAGCATTAGCAGCCATCCCATTGCTACCAAAAGCAATCCTATTAAGAGTCTCATATAGGCTCTATTAGACTGCTTCCATTTCTTTATGTCGACTACCTTCTTTCCTCCTGCCACTAGGAATAATATTATGATTAGTGGAGCTACGAAAATTATATTATAAAGAACAAGCATCCAAAATGCTGCCATATTGAACCCATATTGAGATAAAAGAGTTATTATAGCAAGGTACGGAGCGCCGGTACATGGAAGCTCTACGGCTGAAACAAACGCTCCCAAAAGCATTACTCCAGGTATAGTTACGTTGGACGAATATTCATGAATCTTACTTGCAGCATTTGCAGGTATATGAAGAGACGGTCCCTTACCATACCAGAAGTAATCCTTTATCTCAAGTATACCCGCTCCTATAATTAGAATTCCTACACCTATTGCTATGTATTCTGTTAACGCTAGAGGTAATCCTGCCAGGAAATACAATAACCCGAATCCTGCCAGAAGGTAAACTGCGAAAACTGAGAATATGTATAATCCTCCCAGGAGAAGCATCCTTTTTGCGGATGACTTCTGAGACAGCATAACCGATACCATTAAAATAAGTACGCCTATAGCACAAGGATTAATAGAATCTATTGCTGCCGTAATTGCTATAGTTGTTATTGTTGGTAGGTAGGCCTCTACTGCCATTATTCCTCTACCTCCTTCGTACTATGAGCCCTTCCCTGATCTATGGCTAACTCATAAGTTTCGCAAATCTTATCGGTTTCCTCTTTCGGCTCGTCAAATTCTACAATTATACAATCGCCGGGAGGAACAGTTGAAAATGGTGACATAACATAATTCTCATCCACTTTTATTTGTTCATATACGAGACCTTCTCTCTGCCCAGGCTCTGCGTAAAGAGTTCTATATACAAATATTTGAACCTCTCCGTCCTTTCCATTACACGACTCTCCATTACTTGTGGACACGGTTCCATCATCTGTCGGAACTTTCATACTGGTAGATGTAAGCTCTCCTCCGACAACGTCAAAGAAGCTGTCAATGTCTACTTCGCTCTTTCTCACTACTACTCCTTCTACGTGTATTCGATTATCATTATGCTCATGGAAAACGGGACTTCCTATCCTGTTTGAGAGACCTTTAGGATCCTTCAGGTCTATCTCCTCCCCACAATTCCATAACTCAAAATCAGCATGCCAGTGAACAGGTCCTCCTGTCTCTGATTTAATATTAAGATAAATAGTAGAACCTACTAAATAGCCAGTTGTAAGAACAATTACTGTTGTTATAGAAACAAACACAATCATTTTAGACGTGTTTGTCCTTTCTGGATAGAATATAGCAAATATTATAAGAAGTAATGTAAGGACTGATCCTATTGTTACATAAAATAAAGATTTGGATGCCTTCTCGTCTGCTTCCAAGGCCCCGTTGTCCGCTTCCAGAGGTTCATTACTTGCTTCATGGGTTTCTCCCTCATGGGCATAGACTTGTAGGGGTATTACCAAGACCGCTATCAACAATATTATAAGAAATTTTGTCTTCATAATCCTCTATTAAAGATTGTACTTACTGCTTAAATAAATTTTAGTTTGACGCTCTTATCAGGGAGATTAAAATCAAGACTATACCAACTGCTACGATAAAAGAAGACGGATTATGCCTAACAGTGTCTATAATATTCCCGCCACTGTGGGCAAATACAACTTGCGAAAACAAAAATAAGGATAGTATAAAATGTCTCATAAAATCACAAAAATAAAGAAAAAATGAGCGGAGTTACCCGCCGCATTAATTCTTTTTCTTTTTAGGTTTTACTCCAAATCCCACTCCGGCCAAAACTAGACCGATAGCAAGGTGAAGCAATGTGTCTGCCATATTGACTTCAAGCAGGCTAGCTAGCAAACCTTGAAGACCTGGTATGAAACCTGCTACACCAATTACAATGTAGATTACACCAAACCACTTGTTGAAATCTACAGCATATTGTGCCGCCCCGAACCCAATATAAAGCGCTATAAGACCTGTTGCCAGGTGCACAATGTTGTGCGCAGCGTTTACATCAAATAGTCCAAGGACTGGATCGTTGAAAAATCCAAGGATTCCTACCAGCGTCAATACGACACCAATAACTTGCACTAATAGTTTATTAGTCATATTAAAAAGTGAGTTTAACTAGCTATAAAAAAGTGATTATTTTTACTTTACTATTCTAAACCGTTAGATTTCAACTCTTCTTCTAGTTTCTTTAACATCCCTAACACTCTTTCTCCCCTTTCCGTTAGTTTATATCCAGTTACTCTTCTTCCCGTCTTGGATCTGACCTCTGACTCCTTAAAAACCTTAATAGCTACCAATTCTTTTAATCGTTTAGAAACTGTGGAAGAACTGAGATTCTTGCCGCCGATTTCTATTTCCGTAAAATCTTGAAATGACTTTGGATCGTCTTCCACAAACAATATCATCTCAAGGGTTCCTCTTGAAAGCGTCATATTCTAGATTAGAGATTTAACGATTATAAATGGTGCCCCCGCCAGGATTCGAACCCGGGTCACAGCCTCCGCAAGGCCGCATACTATCCGCTATACTACGGGGGCTTAGAATTTATTTAACAATTGGAATGATTAAATAGAAGTCACAGAAACAGTAGCAAAGCTCTGATTAGAATCCACTATCTTTTCTGCAGTTAATTTAAGTACATCATTTCTTACCATAACAGAGGCTGAGTAATTTCTTGATTCTCCCTCTTCCAACGTAAACTCTCTACTATCAAAGTGAAGCTTAACGTATTTAATTTCTTTAGTTCCATCCTGATAAAAAGAATAACAGTTTTTACCGACGTCGCTTCTTGGTGTACAATATTGGGTATATATATTCTCTATCTTTATCTCAAAGCCATTATCTGTTATAATAGTATTTCCTTCCTCCACGGTATAAACACCGTCGCCATAATAAATCCCGGTTTCATTTTCTGTTTGGTTAAGAGCCCTATTTTCCTCAGTATCGTTAACGCTTAGATAAATGAAAAATCCACTTCCTAGAACTATCACAATTAAAATAGATAACAATATCAAACTCTTTACTAAAATTTCATTCATAAATTAAAAAACAGATATTATTTTATAAACATTTCTCATTGTAGAAACATTTATATGCGTTCTCACATAAGAAAAGTTGTTATGTCAGAGACAAAATCAGATTTAAAATGCAATAGCTGTGGAAAAAATGTAATTAGCGAAAAAACTTTCGTTAAATTCA
>CAYQNF010000029.1:0-9372 GCA_964418905.1 uncultured archaeon
GATTATTATACCGAGGAGGTCGTCTTTGTCTTTTAGGAATGCTTTTTCTGCAGATTCTGCTACCTTCTTGAACCAATCTTTAAGCATTTCGCCACGGACACGTTGGAAACGAGCGCTAGATTGTCCACCTGCACGCGTCTTACCTGGCACTATGGACTCCATATGTCTCAGGGCTACTATCTTCTTCCCCTTTAGGTAGGCTATGTCCGCCTCAGACTTGTCTAAAAGTACCAGTCCGTAGATTTCTGTTTCTTTGTTCAATTCTTCCAACGGTTCAAGAACAAAATCCTGGTCGCACCAATATAGCTTTTGCTCCATAGGCATTGGAGGCTCAACAGCCCATAGCTGTATATCTGTCTTACCTTCATCTTCGGAAACATTTCCGGAGAAAAGAGCTAATCCGTTTTCAGGAGTCTTCTTGTAAATTTTAAGATGTTGGATTATTTTATCTAGTGCTGACATTACATTCTTTCTAGTTGATTTTGATTTTATTTTATGTAAATCATAGTCCGCAGGGACGTAGACAGTTACAAGTTCGGTATGTCTACCCCTTTTCTCTTTCAATTCTTCTATTAATTTTTCTAATTTGGAAGCCATAATAACACCTAACGGTTATAGAATAATAAAGAACTAGCTACGCTTTTATAATTAGCACTAAATCTCCTGCTTCTACGAGATTACCGTCGCCAGTATATTTTCTTTCTTCTACTAATTCAAACTCATCGGAAGATAATTTTATATCTCCTACTTTAATTGTATCATCTGATAGTTCGTAATCATCTTTTTGTATCAATTTCTCTATTTTGGAAACATCTTTTCCATATTTAGGTCCCAATATCGAGTAATTTAGTCTGATTTCAGAAATCTCAGTCTCTATCTCCGGATTACCTTTTTCTTCTTTTATGTTCTCAACGTGCATTACTTTCTTGATCGCCGATTCAAATCCTTTTAGATTTGTACCGTAAACCGTTATTTCAGATATTTTATCATTTAGGGCCATACGATTTTCTGTTTTGAATTTTCTCAACGAATGTATTATTTCCATTGCTTGATCGCCCGAATCTATATCAGTTTCTATGTCCATAGACTCTGGCCAACTTTCCGTATGGATACTCTGACCTGATGATTTCTCTATGTACATATTCTGCCATAGCTCTTCTGTGACGTGTACAAGGAACGGAGCAAATAATTTGATGAATTTTTTATGTACCTCTCTAAGAGTATATTGAGCAGATTTATTTTCTGATTCATTCAGCCTCTGTTTAGCTATTTCTAGGTAATTATCGCAGAAAGTGTTCCAGAAGAAGCTCCGTAATCTATCCCTAGCCTTTGCAAAGTCGTAATTTTCCAGTAAATTTGTTATATGTTCTATATTTTTATCTAGTTTTGCAAGCATCCAACGATCTATATCTTCTAATTCGCTCTCGTCCAGATCAATTTCATCTTCTACGAGCATATTGACCAATTTTGAAGCATTCCATAATTTTCTTATTAACTTCTCTCCTGTTACCAGGTCTTTTTCTTTGAATGGGAAATCATCTCCGATAGAGGTTCCGGCTGCCCAGTATCTTGCTGCATCTACTGTAAATTCTTTAAGAACTTCTTCAGGTGATACTACATTTCCTTTTGATTTACTCATCTTCTCTGAGTTTTCGTCAAGTACCATACCATTTATCATGACGCTGTCGAATGGAACTTGGTTAGTATGTTCAATACATTTTACTATTGTGTGGAATAACCAGAAGCTTATTATATCGTGTCCTTGGGGTCTTAGATTCATTGGGTATAATTTTTCTCTTTCTATGGATTCTCCGTTCCATTTTGCGTTTATGAGAGGAGTAAGTGACGATGTGGCCCAAGTGTCCAATACGTCATCTTCCGGTACAAAGTCCTCAGAATCGCAGTCTGGACATTTCTCTAGCGGAGGTTTATCTTCTGCTGGGTCAACCGGAAGCTGATCTCTATTAGCTATTATCTCCTTGTCACATTCTTTACAGTACCAAACAGGGAAAGGGATTCCAGAATCCCTTTGACGGGAAATGAGCCAGTCCCATTGAAGTCCGTTTACCCAGTTCTTATACCTGGTAAACATTTTTTCCGGGTACCAATTCATTTTCTCTCCCGCTTTTAGATAATCCTCTTTCTTGTCTAGGACTTTAATGTACCATTGTTTTGTTACTAAGAATTCTATGTCGGTTCCACATCTTTCATGTGCTTGTACGGTATGTGATATGTCTTTCTTGTCTAGTAAATATCCTTCAGAATCGAGATCCTCTACGATAACCTTTCTTGCTTCCTTAGTCTTCATGCCTTCGTATTTACCTGCCGTGGATGTCATAGTTCCAGATTCATCTATTGCAATTTCTAAATTAAGGTCATGAGCTTGGTACCATTCAATGTCAGTCTGGTCTCCAAATGTGCAGCACATTACGATTCCAGAACCCTTCTCCATGTCAACCCTTTCATCTTCTAAAATAGGAACTTCTTGTCCAAATAGTGGAACTTTCGCCTTTTTTCCTACCAGGCCTTTATTCTTCTCATCCTCGGGATGTATGAATACAGCAACACATGCTGGTAATAGCTCTGGTCTAGTGGTTGATATAGTGAAATTATCTTTACTGTCTGCTATACTGAATTCAATGTCATAAAATTGAGATCCCTTTTTTTTGTCCTCTAATTCTACCTGCGATATAGCCGTTTCGCAGCTAGGACACCAGATAGCGGGAGCAAGTTTTCTGTATTCTCTATCCTTCTCATAAAGCTCTATAAAAGATAATTGCGATATTTTCTGAACTTCCGAATCTATTGTTTTGTACGTATTACTCCAGTCAATCGAAAGTGCCAGAGATTGCATCTTTTTTGTGAAGTTTTCTTCATATTTTTCACAAACTTCTCTACATTTTTTCTGGAATTCTTGTCTTGTATAGTTTTGACGTTCTATGCCTAATTCTCTTTCCGTTAATCTTTCTGACGCTATTCCGTTGTCATCATAACCAAAGGGGAAGAATACTTCTTTTCCTCTCATTCTTTGGAATCTAGCTACAAAATCTTGTAGGGTAGCGCCATAAAGATGACCCATATGAAGATTTCCAGATACTGTTGGGGGAGGAGTATCTATTTTGAATATATTCTTTTTTGTATCTTCGTTGAACTTGTAGATATCTTTTTCTTTCCAGTACTTGTTCCACTTCTTTTCGGCTTCTTTGGGTTTATATTTTTTAGGTAAATCCATAACTATCACTTTTGATTAATATTAATAAATGGTTATAAGGAGGCTTCTATTACGTATAGCCATTCCCAAGGAATCTTTTCTTTTTTGATGACTTTATAATCTAGATCATTGTTTTTTAATATTTTTTCATAGTCTTCTGATAACGATGATAGAACTAGTAGAATTTTGCCGTTAGGGTTTAAATGATTTTTTACTTGCTTACAGAAGCGGTCTAATATTTCCAAGTTTTCTCCTCCGGCCCACTGCATTGATTCATTTTCAAATGATTCAGGCTCTTTTCTTGGATCATGTGGTAAATACGGTACGTTGAAGGTTATAATATCGAAATTGTCTTTTACTTTATTAAAAAGATTTGATTGGAAGAAATAAATTTTCTCATTATTGTTTTTAGAATTTGATTTTGCGGTTTCTATAACCTTTTCAATTATGTCGCAAGCAGCTACATTTGCCCCTAACTTGGAGGATAATATTGCTATTATACCAGAACCGGTTCCCATATCTAGGAGTTTTTTGTTGTTTAGATCATAGTCTTCTAAAGTTCTGGCCAAAAGCTTAGAGTCTTCTCTTGGTTCATATGCATTTTTTGTGGAAAATTCTAACATCTGGTTACCTAGCTTGTAATAAAACATGGGTTAAGCCACCTGTCTTATTATATTCTCAAATTCTTTTTGTAGTTCATTAAATGGTTTTGAACCGTCTAATTCAAAATCCGCAAATTCTCCCGTAGGTTCACCAAATTTCCTATACGAGGGTAAAACAAAATCATCAAAATATCCATTTTTAAAGTGACCATACTTACTTTCTCTTCTTTTCCTTTGTATTTCTTTATCTACGTCTATGTAAATTTTGACATCTAATAAGTTTCTAATATCTTTATCGTAAAATAGTAAAAAACCCTCTGAAAGAACTACGTCGTCTGGATCTATTTCTCTGTAGCCTATTCGTTTGAATCTCACTTTGTCAAAAATAGGAACTCTCCTCGGTTTGCCAGACTTTATTTTTTCCAGGTCTCTTCTAAGCTCATCAAAGTTAAAGTTATCTGGGTGCTCAAAGTTTCTTCTACCATTTTCTACTACAATTCCCTTTTCTTTGTAGTAATCATCAAAATGAACCGTCTGGAAAGACGTGTCCATTTTGCATAAAGTAGATTTTCCCGAACAACTTGGTCCTGCTATTCCTACTAACTTAGTCATGGTTTATTTTATTGAGTAAACTTTATAAGGGAGGTAATACAATATAGTATATTCTTTGTGAGTATGGTTTAGCGACTATATAATTCTTGCAAAAGTTTGCTGTTTATTGTTATCTATTGTGATAACTTTAAATAGTACAGTTACTATATAGTAGTAACAACAATACAATACACGTGGTGGGGAAATAAAAATGAAAATTAGTGGAGATGTTGTAAGACAACTTGTAGAAAGAAGTAAGCATCAGCTTATGGAATTAAGAAGCACTTATGACTACAGATTTACGAACATTATTTCGGACATTCAGCCAGATTCTACTAGCACGAAAGAGCTGGTAAAGGGATTCAAAGAAGAATACCAAGAAATCGCTGATGAGGTCGAAGAAAGAAAACAGGAAGCAGAAGAATTCTTTGACGACTTTATGGGTAACGCTGAGCCAACACTTCCAGTAATAACTGCGAAGTGCGATGACTTGTCCGAATTGCGTAAGTGTTTAGCGGCTCTAAATGATATATCTCTTTATGAATGGGTATTTGAAATAGCAAATTATCCAGAAAGAGTTAACGAGCAGCTTAAGAACATAATGACAACACCAAGAAAGAGTGGCATTACACCAAAAGACGAAGTTAACTAAAAACTCTTTCTTTTTGTTATTATTTTTATATTTTTAATAGACGTTGGTATCATTGATTTGATACCAAATCTATTCAATTTTAATTTATCTAACAACTTTTTGTGCAACTTTCATTAGATAGTCTACATCTTCTTCTTTTCCTGGACTATCTATGATTAAAGTTCCGCCTAAGTTAGGGTCCATTAATCCTTTCAACATTTTATCTACAGGAAAGTCAGAATCTTTTAGTGCTATTTCTTCTAGTTGACCCGTGGTATTATATTCTGTACCAGATACCATCATGAACATGTCCTGCAAAAGATATGGATCAAATCTTTCTATTTTGTTTAAGAAATAATCAAAATCTTTTTTAGCTGTAAATCTGCCATTGTATCTTGCATGTAGCTGACCCCAATGGATTATAGGATCACATCCTGTTAATTCTGCTACTTCGATGGCCTCATCTATTGTACCGAATTCGTCATTTCTTCCAGTGGTCTCAATTCCGATTTTGTTCCTTACCTTTACAGCTTTTAGAACTTCATTTATCAGACGCGAAACATCTTCTACTGCCCCATCCTTTTCTTTTTTGTATTTTCCTGGATGTATGGATACTACTCTCGAGTTTGTAATCTCGGCAGCGTCTAAGAAAACGTGTAATCTATCTTTAAGCATTTCCGAAGCCAGTGGTGAATTTACCAAAAGCTTAGCATTTGCTTTCATTGATAGCTGTATATTATATTTGAAGCCTAGTTCTTTTACCTGTAGAACTCCGTCATAATATTGTTTGTAAAGATCCTCAATAGTAGCCTTCTTCATCTTAGTATCTCCAATTACTTCTGGAGGTATAGTGTAGGCTAGAAGACCTTTTTCATATGATTTTTTTAAAGATTCATTTATTCTTTCTACTAAGCTAGCGTTCTCTGGGAGTTCCGATTTATTCAGCAATCCAGAAAATCCAATTCTTACTCCCAGCCTTTTTTGGATTTTCATTGCTTTTTTCCTAATTATTGCAGACATTTGTTAACACACTTATCTATTTATATACGATCACATATATAACATTTCAACCAAAATCACAAAAACGTTCACCCATACCCCCAACGAAATGCGAGGTGTAAAAATGGACGAATTTGAATCATATGAAGATTTGAACGATGACGAAGACTTTGACGACGATGAAGATTTCGATGATGAGGACTTCGACGAAGACGATGATTGGGATGAGGACGAGTAAGCGTCCTGAATAATTCCAAATGTTGGGGGCTGAAAAGTCCCAACCCCTTTTATTTTCAATATCTTACCATTTTAGGTGAGAATATGTGATATCTGTCTTTTTGATGCAATTCATCTATTACTCTTTTGACTATCGCTTCCTTAGGATCCGGTATTAACTTTACTCTGTCTTTTATGTCTTGGAAGCTCTCGAATTTCTTTTCCTTTCTTTTGTTTAATATCTCCCACATATGCTTCTTCCCGATTCCTGGAAGTAATTCTAAAGCATGTAATCTTGTTGTTATAGAGTCTGATTTATTATAGAAATCTACAAACCTTTCTTCATTTCTTTCTACTAATTTTCTTATTATAGGCTCTACTGTGTCTTTAGCTACGTTAGTTAATTTATCATAATCTATTCTTTCTTTTATGTATTTTACTTCGTCTCTTTTCCCTTCGCCTATGTATAATCTATCTCCAGGTTTTACCTTGACATCTTCTTTCAGAACAATTTCTAGTAAAGAGAACCATTTCTCTCCTATTACCTGAGCTACAGGTTCTGCCTTTTTCATTCCCATTGTTCCTTTTGAAAGGAAGTCTAATACAATTACATGTTCATCTTTCATTTCATTCACCGGTCTTTAGCCTAATAATATTTGATAAAATTCAAACAAAAAGCTTTTTATTGCCTTGAATTAGGCATTATCTGAGACGATTTCAAGAATCTGATTGGCTGAAGTGTCGTCTAGATTGAACCTTCCTTTGGATAATATAACCCTAAGATCGTCCCTGTCTTTTGGAAGGATATCGGCTATCGCGACAATTTGCTCTTCGCTTAGTCCGTCTACTTCTACAAGAGATTCTTTTAGTTTTTCTACTTTTTTAGCATCAATTTTTGAATATTTTTTAAGGTGTTCTATTGCTATTTTTTGTTCATATTCTCTTTCTTCTTCGTCTTTGTCTACACCATCATCTAGTATATTTTTTGCTTCTGAATTTGTTACAAATTTTTCTTCAATTACTTCCATTTAATTCACCTTAAGCCTTTCTCAAATGTTCTGATCTAGCTATTACAGTTTTCTTTCCAACACTTACTAAGTATGAAGATCCTCTTTTTTCCTTTACAGTTCCAACCTTTCCGTGAAATTTTGGAAATGGTATTGACTTTGCTGAAGGATCTATGATTATCTGTACTTTTTCTCCGTTTTTGAAATCTTGAATGTATTTAGTAATAGGAGTCTTATCTCTAACTCTTCTTCTTAGTAATCTTCTTGTTCCTCTTCTTGTTCCTCTTGTTTTCTTAACCATATTCTCACCTAAGTGTATCTGTTCTCTCTAGATTACTAATTTATAGGAAGGTTAATATTTAAATAATTAGTGTGGGGCTTCTATGAGTACCAAAAAGGAAGATTTCAAGTCAAAATTCTTAAAAGAATTGAATATTGTTATTGTCGACATAGTAGATATAGCTAAGTTTGGTGCTTCTGAAACTGAAAAAATTGCAAAGAAAGGAGCCAATGTTGCTAAAAAGGGGGCAAAAGCAGTAAAAGACGGGGCAAAAGCAGTCACAATTATGGCACTTCAACAGTTTGAAATGAAGAGAATAGAAAAAGAGCTTAAGAGATCCATTGGATTTTACCCTATTCTCATTAGATTGGTATTGCCATTTGTTATAGGAGGAGCTACTTTGTTTTTCCTCTTCCCTTTCTATCCAGAAATTGTTACAGTTTTGTTAAATTCTAGTATAGTATATTTACTTCCGTTTGCAGGAGGATTTACCTCATTTTTCACTATAATTGCTTCCGGGGTTAGTCCCTATGTTGCAGGATATTGGGTTTTATTCATGGAGTTTTTAGTAGCTCTATTTGTTTTGCTAAATCTTAACTATCTGATAAAAGTACCAAAAGTCGGTAAATTAATACTCAAGGCAGAGGCCAAAGGAAGAGCCTATCTTAGAAAAAGAACATGGGCAAGAAACGCAGCTTTTGGTGGTTTGTTGTTCTTTTCATCTATTCCGTTGCCTCCGCTAGGAGATCCTTTTATAGGAGCTATACTAGGAAAATTATTAGGTATGGAGAACTGGTTAATACTTACAGCGATCGTAGTCGGTGGGGTAATAAGATACGGATTTTTAGTATTAGCTACTATAGGAGTATTGGCAATTTAATTTGCTAAGACATCTATTTGTTCTACTTTTGTTGGGCCTGTTTTGTTTCCAGGTCTATTTAGTCTGTATAAATATCCGGAAACCGCATTTTCTAATCTCGGTTCGTGTGTTATTATGAACATTTGATCCACGAAGTCGGATACATTATCTTTCAGTACCTGAGAAAGCATCTCTATTGAACGAGCGTCTAGGTTATGAGTAGGCTCGTCTAAAATTAACCATTTTAAGTTTGAAGCAAGTACCATGGCAAACGCTACTCTAAGAACAAGAGCGGAGCATGATCTTTCCCCTCCCGATGCTATTCCTTCTACATCTTTCCAATCGTTTCCATCATTTAACTGAAGGACGTAGTCACCGTCGCTTACGTTGAGCCTTATGTTCGTGTAATCCTCGTATGGATATAATTTTCTCCAAACATCTCTCATAACAGCATTTACGGCTTTTATGAATTCTTCCCTCAAGTCTACCTGGGTCTCTTCAAGGGCTTTGGCAAATGAATCCAATTTTTCTATATTGGATTCTATTTTTTTTATGTCGTTTTTAGCATTTTCTAACATTTTTATCTTCTTTTCTATGTCTTCTAATCTTGAGTCTTTCTCTTCTAATAAATCTGAACTAGTTTCTAGCTTTGCCTTAGTTTCGCTCTTTTTCGATATGAGCTCTTCTAATTCTTTCCTCTCTGATTTTATTTTATCTGGATCGATTTTTATCTTTTTTATCTTTTCTTTGGTTTTTTCCAGATACTTTTCAGATGTTTCCAGATCTTTTTCTTTCGCTTCTAACTCTTCTTTCTTCTCTTCGAAACTTTCTAGCTCTAGTAGGGTTTTTGTCTTCTCTTCTATTCTTTCTTTTAACCTGTCCACCGATTTTTTCTTTCCTTCTATTCCTTGGATCAGTTTTTGATTATAATCTTTCAATTCGTCCAGTTCTTTTTCTACTTTTTCTATGTTGATTT
>CAYQNF010000030.1:0-8675 GCA_964418905.1 uncultured archaeon
CACTCTTTAGGTAATATAGAACAAAAAAGCTTATATAGGTTTTTGTCCCTTAATCGTAGTAAATTCTATAAATTTTACCAGAATTATCATCGCTAACCAATAAACTACCATCTTCTGAGACTATTACATCAACAGGTCTACCCAGAACATTACCATCTTCCTGTAACCAGCCACTAGCAAAATCTATGACTTCTTTTGTTTCTAGGTCTATCCTGGCAACCTTGTAACCGGTAGGATCTTCCCTATTCCATGAACCATGATATGCTACAAAAATATCTCCCCTATATTCCTCCGGGAATTGATTCCCGTTGTATATAGTCAGTCCCAAAGGAGCAGAATGTGCTTGCAGACTGACTAAAGATGGTTCTTTATCTAAACACGGATCTCTCACGTATTGGTTTTTATCAAAACTAGAATCATGAATATTGTTACCGTAACAAATGGGCCATCCGTAATCTTCGCCTTCCTTAATTAGATTTATTTCATCCGGAGGTATATTTTCTCCCAAAAGGTCTCTACCGTTATCGGTTGCGTATATTTCATCAGTTTCCGGATGAAAAACGAAACCAACAGCATTTCTAAGACCAGAAGCGAAAACGCTGCAGTTAGATCCACTCAGATTACATCTAACCATAGAAGCTCTCCATTCGTGATCTTCATAACAAACATTGCAAGAAGACCCTACTGTAAAATAGAGAGAATTATTATGAATTTTCAATGTACGAGTAAAGTGGCCTCCTTCTGGTATATCATCCACTAGAATTTCTTTTGTATCTGTATCAACTGAAACTCCATAAGCCTCTCTAACTCTAAAAATCTGACCTTCCTCCGCTATGTAAAACCATCCGTTATGGTAATCAATACCGTGAGGTCTATCTAGATTTTCCAAAATTGTGGTACTGCCATCTCCTTTTTGATCATTATCAACGTCTTGAATGGCAATTACTTTCCCCTGCTTCGATATAGTGACATAAAGAACACCATCTTTCAATAACATTAATCTAGGTCCTCTGTTTGGTCCAGGAGGGGATAAGGAATTGTCACTAAGGCCTGTGTAATATTCTTCGATTTTAAAATTATTAGGTAAATCTACAAAGTCTAAAGATTCACCATCTTTGATACTAGTTCTAAAACCTAAAAAATTGTAAGCAAATAGAATAAACCCTAAGACTATAATCAAACTAAAAATCAAAACATTTGTCTTTCTCATATAATCCTTGAGGCTTTAATTAAAATAAAGTTATTTGAGAAGTTCTCTCTTTTCTACTTCTTCTCTAAGCATATTTTTATACCAACATAAAGATTCTAACATACCAAAATAATGTTTTGGTTCTATTCCTTCCGCATTACTATCGATTAGTCCTTCATAGCCCTTCTCAGCATTTTCATAGCTTTCTAGAACTACAGAATCTTCTATATCTTTCAGATGAGACATGTTAATTACCACTTTTAATATTCTCTATCTTGTTTAAATAAGAATTCTTCATTCTTATCCAGAAATCTCTTGCTTCTACAGCATTGCTCATCATTTCTCTAGCAAGTTTTTTGTCTACAACGTTTTCAACTGTCATTTTCTTTTCTAAAGTTATAGTTTTCATAATCCACCACTCTCTATAACATAAATAATAACCTTTATATATGTTACTAGTAAGTAGTTACATATGTTAGTTAGACCAGGCATAGACTTATGCGTAAAAGTAGGAGACGTTAGGGCTATAGGAGCTCTGCCTGAAAGAGATGCTCTTGATTTAAGAGAAATTGCCATAAATGAAGGCTATGAGCCAAATTACATGTCTTCTGATGAAATGCGTATATTTGGCGGGAGGGAAATAAAGCCTAGAGTAGTAGCAGGATCATATGCCGGACCAAACGCATTACTTGATTTTGACAAAGGCGTCTATCACTACAACCCAAGAGAAATAAATTTGGATAGAAAGAAGGCAAAACCATTAGAGCCAAAAAAGATTACTCAAAATTCACTAAAAAGAAAAATATGGAGCCCTTATCCAAGTTATTAGAGATTTTATAACCAACGCTGGAATCTTTTTAAGATAAGAATCATAGCTGAGAAGATCACTCACTGATATCTTCTTTAGTAAAATGAATTTTTGATACATCTAATTCTTTAACTACAGCATCGCAGCCCAATTTTTCAGAAACTGAAGGTCTAGTTCTTTTATCGTCACCTGAGACAAATTCTTTTATGTAAGTGCCAGATTCTGCTTTTATCTCAAGCTCTATTTTCTTTTTACCTAATTTTTTCCATTTAATATTTTCAATTTCTCTATACCTCTGTAAATCAGCTCTTCTATGTAAAACCCTCTCGGGGGTTTTTTGTCTTATCGTACCGACTAAGTCCTTCAATCCCTCTAAATCCTCTTCTTCTACATCTTCGCTAAGTTCGACTAAAGCTCTGTAAGACTTGTCCGGAGTCGCCTGTTTTATCTGAGCAACTAAATCACGTTCACAGAATTTAAGATCATTAATTTCTACTCTCTTGTCTTTATTTACCTTCTTTTTCATCTTCTCAAGATCTATTTTTCTTTTTACTGGTTCCTTTACTTCGAAAACGAAGGGTCTTCCCCCTAAACACAAGGCATCTATATCCTCTCTTCCCATACCGTGGAAAGAATGACTTTCGCCTTTAGTAGCTTTCATGAAAGGTTTAGCTATGATTTCTTCTACCGAGGTTTTGTATTTCCCAGAGGGCCATTTAGTCTGGGGAATATCTCTTTTTAATTTTTTATAGATACCGAAAACAAAAAGAGGATTTACATTAACTTCCAAATCATTAGAACTTAAATCTAAAACTACTGCAACTTCTGGCTTCTTGAGGTCTGCTTTCCTGTCCCATTTTTCCTCAAGTCTTTTTCCTATTTCTCTATTTATTTCGCCTTTAAGTGGTTCCGTCCACTCTATTCCAACCTCTTCCCACACGTGCTCTTCTTTTTCAAGCATACTAGCTGTAGGTTTACACCCGATAAGAAAAGTGTCAAATTCTAATTTCTTTGTAGCTTTGTGGACCTTTTTTACGTATTTTTTGATATTTTTAAAAAATGAATTACATATCTCGCATTTCTTTCTTTTCTTCATTCTAGGATTTTTCTTCTTCCATTTCTCAAGTATTTTTTCAAAATCATCAGTATCTATTCCTTTCTTTAAGGCATACGCTATAGCTTTTCCTCTCTCATCATTTCCATATCCATGGGATAGCTGAGCAAATTGCCTTCCCAGACAATGATAACATAATTCAAAATTCTCTTCTGCTCTAGTTGCCTTTTCAAGAATGTCCATAAATATCACTATTACTAAATATTAACGTAGGTAATAACTTTATTAAGGTGCTACAAATGCCCAGTGAAGCATCAGAAGGTCTAATACTATTCAGACGAGAGAATGATAAAGTTCTATACCTATTACTACACTATGAATCCGGCCATTGGGGATTTATTAAAGGTAAGATAGAAGAAGGGGAAGACCCAAAGGATACAGCGATAAGAGAATGTGAAGAAGAGACTGGAATAAAAGATGTTAACCTAATAGGGGGATTCAGAGAGAACATAAATTACTTCTTCAAAAGAAATGGTCAAACAATCAGAAAAGATGTAAATTACATAATCGGAGAAACTAATACTAAAGAGGTTAAGATATCACACGAGCATCAGAATCACATATGGTTAACATACAAGGAAGCGATGTCTCAATTAACTTTCATAAATGCAAAAAATATATTAAAATCTTCATATAATTTTCTAAAAGAAAAAGGAATAGAGAAGTGATAAAATGGTACTAGTAGACGGAATTTTTAACATATTATCAGATTTGGTATTGAATGGAGGACATTTAATGATATTCTTCTTAATGTTTTTAGAAGGGGCTCTAACACCAATACCTTCAGAAGCTATAATGGCACCCGCTGGATATCTAGTAAGTCAAGGACAATTGAGTTTCATGGGAGTTATGATATCATCCACTTTGGGGGTTTTAGCCGGTACTCTACTTACATATTTCATAGGGCTTTACGGGGGAAGGAAATTCATTGACAAGTATGGAAAATATTTCCTCTTAAAAGATTCTTTCATAGAAAGGTCAGAAAGTTATTTCAAAAAACATGGAACAATAACAATATTCACTTGTAGATTTGTTCCTGCGGTGCGACAAGTTATATCACTGCCCGCCGGTTGGTCAAAAATGAAACTGGAAACTTTCATTACTTACACGGCCATAGGAAGTGCCATGTGGAATTTCATACTCCTTTACTTCTCATATGCCCTTGGAGAGAAGTGGACTTTAATAGGTAAATATTCCAAACCGTTAGATATAGCACTAATAGTAATAATAGCTATTGTAGTAGTACTTTACGTCAGAAACGGAAAGAAAAAATAACTATTCAACCAATTTTCCGTCTATTTCTACTTTATTTTCTTTGTCTATTTTAGCATTTATAGAAACATGTTCACCATTCAGCAAAATCTTGTAGTCATCTGGTTTAGACTTTGACCTATCCAGGGTAAGTAATTTTTTAATTTGCTTCTTACTTTCTCCCTTAACTTCCGGCGTGTATATATGAGATATAGCATCGCCTAATCTAAAGTCAGATGGAACTAGAAATTCTTCGCCTGATTCAAGTTTAATAACTGAAGTTGGTTCATTTCCTATAGATCTATCGACCTGTTTCTTCTTTGCCATCGTTTATCATTCCTTATTCTTTATTTTATTTCTAAGATTTATAATAAATTCTGAAGGATCTACGCCGTGATTAACGTCTCCGTCTCTTTCCCTTACAGAAATGGTACCTGCTTCTTCTTCTTTATCTCCGCAAACTAACATGTAAGGAATTTTCATCTCTTGGGCTTCCCTTATCCTATATTCTAAAGTATTATTCGAATCATACATTTTAACTCTCAAGTTTTCGTCTTTTAGATTTTGATAAATTTCATTACAATAATCCGAGTTCTTTTCACTTATTGGTAAAATTGCTACCTGAACCGGAGCTAGCCAAGATGGGAATTTTCCTTGATAATGTTCAATAAGCACGCCTAAGAATCTTTCAAACGATCCGTAAATTGCTCTGTGGATAACGACTGGTCTATGCTCATCCCCATCTTCTCCAACGTAAGAAAGATCCATTCTATTTGCAAGATTGTAATCAAGTTGTATCGTAGCACATTGCCAAGAACGGTCAAGTGAATCCTTTATATGAATATCAATCTTAGGCCCGTAGAAAGCTCCATCGCCTTCATTTATTTCATAATCAAAACCTTTCTCATCCATTAAATTCTTCAATACTCCTTCAGCTTCGTTCCAAAGTTTATCGTCCCCTACGTGACTCTCGGGCTTTGTCGATAACTCCATTGAATATTCAAATTCAAAAGTAGAGTACACTTCTTCTAATAAATCAAATATTTTCTCCATTTCACTTTCTAACTGATCATCTCTACAGAAAATGTGACCATCGTCCTGGGTAAGCGCAAGAACTCTGAAGAGGCCTGAAAGCACTCCGGATAACTCATCTCTATAAAGAGTAGTCCATTCAGCTGTCCTGAAAGGCAGATCTCTGTAACTTCTAACATCGCTTTTGTAAACCAAAGCATGCCCCGGACAATTCATCGGTTTTATTCCGTATTCGTTTCCGCCGACATCTACTATGAACATATTTTCTTGATAATGCTCCCAGTGGCCAGATTTCTCATACAATTCCTTATTCCATATTATAGGAACTTGAACTCTATGATAATCGTCTTTGATTAAAGATGACATGAAGTCTCTGAGCTCTTCCAGTAAAGTAAATCCATTATGATGGAAGAATGGTTGTCCTGGCGCTTCTCTATGGAATGAGAATAAGTCCATCTCCTTCCCTATTCTTCTGTGATCATGTTCTTCATATTCTTCTAGTTCTTTGTCTGTTCGTATTGTAGCTTCTCCTTCTTTCTCCTGCTTTCTTTTGGATTTCTTGCGACCCTCTGCTGTAATTACACGGCTCAACTCGGCAAGGGGATGACCCTTCGCTTTTATTGTAAATGATTTGTAGTAACCAAAAGGAGCTTTTGTAACCTCAGCGTCTAGGTTTTTCAATTCGTTTAAAGTATAATCTAAAATATTATCGGCGGAATGAATAGAAGAAGGCTCTTGAACCAAATGAACATAAGGATATAGAACAACTTTATCGACTTTTACCTGGTCCATTACGTTCCTAATAGATTTAGCAGCATTTTTGGCAATCTCTTTCTGGTTTCCTTCGTCCTTCTTTTCAGTACCGGCAAAAGCAACCAAACAATCCTCTACCTTACCCTTAGGAGTCTCAGGTTCCTTCGCGTCCTTAAAGGATTTCTTCTTTGCCTCGAATTCAATAAAATCGCTGTGTATTAGTAATAGTTTCATCCAATCACTAGAATAGTTTTGAAATTATAATTAAAAAGCTATCTGAGCTTCCTAAATGATAAAGTCCCTAAAGTAACGAATAATACGGTAAGTGTTAATATAACAAACGAATTAAGTCCGAAAGAGTATGAAGACGCGTTTAAGATGAATCCTCTCAATATATCTATTCCGTAAGTCAGTGGATTTATCGTGCTTATCCAGTCTATTATGTAGTGCTGATTTTCTAATGAGTTGAACGCCCCTGAGAAGAAAACGAAGGGATAAACAACAAATGCTATAATCAGTCCAAATCCCTCAACAGAATCCATGAAAGTACCTATTATAAGGCCCGCCGACACAAAAATCAGAGACATGAAAAATGTTACAATGAGAATAGGTATTATAGAAGATAACGGTATGGTAACACCAAAAGCAAGTCCCACCAGTATTAAAATTATAACCTGAACTATAGCATTTATTACTCCAGAAGAAGCCTTTCCTAGGAATATGGTAAGTCTGGACAACGGGGCAACCATTATCGCTTTGAACAAATCCTCCTTTTTATCAGTTATAAGATATGTCCCCTGAAACATTGAAGAAAATAAAATTGCCATTCCTATAATTCCGGGAAATATAAAATCCCTGTAGCTGGCTGGATCGACTGATACATCGCCGCCAATAGCAAAACCGAATGCTATAAACCATAAAATAGGCAAGAACATTGATGATATTATCCTGGACTTCTCAGCAAAGAAAACTTTCCATTCCCTTAGAAATATGGCGAAGAATCCCCTTAGTTCTCCCATTACGCTTCCTCCCTCAATTCATGTCCCGTATAATGTAGAAAAACGTCATTAAGATTGGGTTTCTTTATCTCAACAGATTCAACATCTCCGACCTTTCCTAATATCTCCTTAAGATGTTTATTTGCATCTTTTAGAGCAATTAAATACTCTCCATTTATTTTCTTCACAGAATCTACATATTTCAACTTTTCTATTTTTTTCTTATTCAATTTATTGGTTTTTATTTTAATTATGTCATCGCTCAGCTCTTTTTTCAATTTATCCGGGCTATCCAAAGCTATAACCTTCCCGTGATCTATGATCGCTATTCTATCACAAAGAAATTCTGCCTCTTCCATATAATGAGTAGTGAGAAATATTGTCATTTTATTTTCTTTGGCCATTTTCTGTATATATTCCCAAATATGCTCCCTACTTTGAGGGTCCAATCCAATCGTAGGCTCATCTAAAAATAAGACTTTAGGTACATGCATAAGACCTCTTGCTATTTCAAGACGTCTGACCATTCCTCCGGAATATTTCTTAACTTGATCATCTGCTCTTTTGTCCAGTTCTACCAATTCAAGGACCCCGTCTATTCTATCATTTAGATCTTTTCCTTTTAGTCCGTACATTAATCCATGAACGCGCAGATTATTTCTTCCTGTTAATAATTCATCAACAGTATTTTCCTGAAAAACTACTCCTATATTTTTTCTAACCTCACTGTCCTCTTTGTCAACATCAAAGCCTTTTACTTTAGCACTTCCACTAGTTGGATCTAGTAAAGTTGTTAGAATTTTAATAGTAGTGGACTTACCTGCGCCATTTGGACCAAGAAGGCCGAAAACTTCACCTTCTTCTACAGAAAAATTTATTCCGTCTACTGCTTTGACTTCTTTATAATTTTTAACTAAATTTTTAACCTCGACAGAACTCATGTAAAATCACAATTGTTAATACACATCACGCAATAAATAAATAATAAATAACACGCGTAGTATAGTTAACAAGTATAATTATATAGTTACAGCTCCTTAAATCCATATGAGATATATATTGAAGAAAGGTAAGCAAAGGGAACTAATAGAAAAAGCCAAATCTAAAAAAAGAAGTTGGAAAGCGTTGGCCAATTATTTGGATTTATCTACCGGATACGTAAGAAATGAGCTGAGAAAGGAAAAAACATCGCTTCGTGATGATATCTATAAACTACTTTGTGAACTAATAGAAGACAACTATGATTCTTTCTTGATAAAGCGCAAAGAAAGTAATTGGGGACAGAAAAAAGGAGGCCTGTTATCTTCCGGGAACAAAAAAGAGATAAAAAGGCCAAAAAAGTCTAAGCTTCTGGCAGAGTTCATTGGAATAATGCTAGGCGACGGGAATTTATCATTTCAAAGAACCGCTCAATTAAGAATAGCGGGTCACTCAAAAGAAGAAAAATATTATTTCGAGAATTTTATAATAGAAACATGTAAAGAATTATTTAATTTGGACGCTTCTATAATACAACAGAGAGGTCAAAAC
>CAYQNF010000031.1:0-8541 GCA_964418905.1 uncultured archaeon
CGGTCCATGTGGACTGTCGAATAAGATATTACCACCACATTCACATGTTGCCCTTAACGGAGGAGCTCTAGAGAAAGAATCACATTCATCACAAATATACCCTTCTATTAGTTTAGCAGTATCTGTTTTTTCCTCTTTCTTTGAGCTACCTTTCATCATCTCAGTAAGTGAGGTTTGTCTTCCTTTGCCTAGAAGTTCGTCTCTGCTTATACCCATTACATCAAAAATTCTCTCTAAAGGAGGAATTAATTGACTATCTAGATAATAATTAGGGTCCAATTTTAGGTTATTTTCCTGTACATATTTTGGATCTTCTGCCCTTTTTGATAATAATTGGGATCCTTTTATTATTACATAACCTATCCTCTGCCCAACAGTTGGAGGGTCTGCTGGATTTCTTCTCTTCATCTTTTTCGCTACTTCTATATGAGGTAAAGTTCCTTCATAATTTTCAGGTTTTTTAGATATCGATTTAGTAATAACAAGTTTACTTACGTCTATTTTACCGTCTTTAAGATCCTCTACAACGCCTTGAATATATTCCATAGCCTTCTTCTGGTCCCCTTCTTTCAGGATTATGTTAAGAACCTCTCCCATAGTGTCTCCTACGAGCCCGCACCAGTCTCTCCTGACGGTTTCTATACCCTTCATGTCTATTTTCTCTTTCCAGCCGTCCCCTGAGGGTTCAAATGACCATGCAGCGTATCTCTTCTTTGTTAAAATTAAAAATGATTTGTAAGCCTTCTCGAATTCGAGTTCAAGGATTCCTGGAAGTTTATCTGTTATCTCTTGACCCATTTTATCTCCAATCTCTTTGGCTTTTTCTAGGTTTGTTGTGCCTGCTTTTATCATAACAGAATCGGTATCTCCATAAACTACATACTTATCATACTCTTTCTGACACATTTCGGCGGTATCTTCTATAAGTCCGCGTCCCCACGCAGTAATCGAATTAGCAACATCCATAACATAAATCCTAGCTCTCTGATAACCTAGATATCCATAGAAAGCATTAGCCATAATTTTTAGAGCTAGTTGTCTTGCATTCAATTGTCTTTTCATATCCCCTTCAGCTTCATACATCAGCTTCTTTGCTTCTGCTCTTTCGCTCAACAATACCCTCAGAATTCTAGGAATTATACCTTCTCTGACATCTTGTTTAACGAATCTAGATCCTACAGGACTTTCGTGAACATTTTCATCATCTTCTTTTTTGTCATTATCAAGAGTAGTAGGGCATATATTATATGTTCTAATTATACTTGGGTATAGAGATTTGAAGTCCAGAACTAATACAATCTCATCATTATGAAGTCCTGCATCCGGTTCAAGAACAAGACCTCCCTTCAAAGCGTCCTTGCTTCTATTTCTTCTTTCTGCTACAACATCTCTACTAGGTTTTACAGGAAGGACCATATCTTCTGCTCTAAATTCTTGTAAAATATAATGCTCAATACGTCCAGACTCCCCACCGTCTAGAGCATCTTGTAATAATATACCAGATACCTTCGAAAGCTCAATATATTTATCAAGTAGATTCTTTTCAGTAAGAAGTCTAAGTGCTAACACGGCGTCTTTGATAGCATATTCTATAAATTCATCATAATCTTCTTGAGGACCGGTCCAACGTCTTATCATTTCCTTATATCCGCCGATATCTACCTTATTCTCACCAAGAAGTTTCTCCGCTACATTATCAAGAGTAAATCTCTTGAATCTCATATCTGGATTCGACATACTATCTTTTCTAATAATACCATAAGAGTCGACTATAATCCTTCCTACATTCATAACTCTAGTATCATTACCGAACTCTCTATACCACATATTCTTGTCCCTAACTCTACCTAAATTAGTCTTGAGCCTATTTTGTCTATACCTGTCAATAATATACGGCATGTCGAAATTGTTGACGTTGTAACCAGTTATAATATCAGGATCGTAAGAATCTATAATATTGGATAATTCTTCCAACATAGTTTTCTCGTCCGCAAAACTTCTAGCTCCCTTACCTGCCCTCGTAGCAAGAAGCATTTCTTCCTTACCTTTGAATTTATCATTAAAGGCAAGAGCTATCATACAAATAGGATCATTATTAGCATCAGGAAATCCTCCACCATCAGCTACAACCTCAATATCCAGAGACAATATCCTAAGATCAACATTTTCATTTTTATCTATAGGTTCTATAGAATCTGCTTCTACTACAGCACATTTCACAGTATTAGTCTGGAGAGGTTTACCTTCATATTCGACCCAGTTAAGACTTTTTACACCATGATCACACATGAATCTATATTTGTAAAGAATATCAGCTTCGTATAATTTATCAGTCTCTTGGCTTTCGTTTACAAAGTCTCTAACCTCTGGAGTCTTTGAAGGATCCTTAAGAAAAACTTGCATTAATTTCTTCTTTCCTTTATCATATCCCATAGGAAGGATTTTCTCCACGGTCTTGACATTTCTTATTGTACCGCCGAACTCTTCTTCCATTTTCTTCTTAAGGGTTTTCGAATCCTCTTCGAAATTTTTAGGAAGTATGAAGAAATAAGGATAATGTCCTTTATAGGTAACACAAACGGATTTTCCGTTTTCTTTCTTACCGAATAGTCTCATTAAAGGTTGATCATTTAATTTTACATAATCAGCGTCTATAACCTGCATCTTTCCTTTAACCATTATAACACCTTAACTTCCCTATCCTTTAGATTCATAACAACAGAATCTTCTGGTTTTACTGATATTATTGTTGTACCTTTATAGTTCTTGGCTTTCGTTTCTTTGCCATTTGAGAATATTATATCAGGTATATCTTCAAAAATAACAGGATTTAAGAAATATTTAGTTGGATAATATCTTCTTCTTAATACATTCTCTAAGAATTCAACTCCTTTACCTAAACTGTTTATTTCAGGTATGGACATTAAATTAAATCCATTAACTTTTATCATAGAAGGATTACTAATACCATCTTCGTTTTCTGGGGACTCTTTAATAGGAATCAAAACTTGATTTTCTTTTTTCTTTTTATCGCCGAATATTATATCAAGATTTATATTATTCTCACATTTTTTAGTTTTTCCGTTTGATATTCTAATAAAATAATCTCTATTAGTTGTAGGTATTTCTCTAGTAAGAGGTATATCAGGGAACATAACATCTTTAGCGAATATCATATCCTTTCTTACTGTACCTTTTATTCCTATAACATCCCCGGGGATGAACTTAGTATCATCTTCGAAAACTGCCTTTTTTGTTCCTGTTATATCTTCAATCATACAGACAGTGTTTTCTTTTCTCTCCACCGTTTTTACAATACCTATTACCGAGAATTCTCCACTTGAGATTTTATTTATTGTTGTAAGATCATCTAGACCATATTTTTGTTGTAAAATACCTCTAAGAAATTCATACCTTTTATTATTTTTTATTATAAGATCGTCTATACTCCTTCTTTGTTGTTTTAATGGAAATAATTCAATTATCTCAAATTCCTTCTTATCTTCTTGATCATTTTCATTCTGATTTTCTTCTTTCTTTTTAGTTTTTTTCTTCTTTGGATTCTTCTTTTTCTTTTTATCATCTAGAAGATTTTCAGAAATATAATTATCAGCTTCTTCATCTGACATTTCCTTTTCTTTTATTTCAGAAACGATTTCAGGAGGTATTAATACCCCTTTCTCTGCATATTTCTTAACTAATTTCTGCATTTTCCCACCGAAAAATTACTCAAAGTAAAAACTGTTAGTAAACATCTCTTTTACTTTTCTGAGAGCTTGATCAGATATAGCAAGTTTAACTTCCCTAGTTCTACCATATCTTCCTTTACTAACTACTTTAGCATTAATTATACCAAACGAATCTAATTCAGCTATAAGATCTGAAACTCTTCTTTGAGTTAAACACCCCAAACCTGAATTTTTACAAACAGATGAATACATATCAAATATATCACCTGTCTCTATAACATTCATATCATCGTCTTCAACTAATTTAATTATTGACCACAAAACTGCCTGTGATTGTTTAGGTTGAGTTTTAATAACTTCTATAACCCTATCAACATCTATTTTATCCTCAGCTAAATCCACATGTTTTTCTGTAACTTTCATATCATTTAATCTATCAGCTATTTCGCCGGATACTCTAAGTAAATCTAAAGCTTTTCTAGCATCTCCATGTTCTTGAGCCGCTAAAGCAGCACATTTAGAAACAACGGAATCATCTACAGCTCCTATAGTAAATGCTACTTCAGATCTATCTTTTAAGATATCCTTAAGTTGAATTGCATTATAAGGGGGGAATATTAATTCTTCTTCAGAAAGAGATGATTTAACACGAGCATCGAGAGAATCGGAAAATGAAAGATCGTTACTTATACCAACAATAGATAATTTAGACTGTTCTAATTCCTCATTAACTCTAATAAGAGAATAAAGAATACCATCTCCTATTTTCTTAACAAGTGTATCTATTTCATCTAATATCAGTAAAACAAGTCTATTCTCTTCATCTAAAGTTTCGAAAAATGTTTTATAAACTACATTAGTAGGTAATCCTGTTTCAGGAACATCTTTTCCTAATTGTCTAGATAATTCCGCAAGAAGTCTATATTCAGTATCAGCTACTCTTCTCATTTTACAATTAATATAAATAATTTTCAAATCGTTGGAATTTTTCTTTGAAGCCTTTTCTAACTCTCTAGCAACATATTGAGAAACTACTGATTTACCAGTACCTGATTTACCGTAAAGAAATAACGAAGAAGGTCTATCTCCCCTAAGAGCAGGAGCTAATACATCAATAACTTGTCCAATTTGTTCTTCTCTATGTGGTAAATCATCAGGTTTGAAAGAAATTGTAAGAGCGTCTTTATTAACAAAAATAGATTTCTGTTCCATATATTTCGAAAGCATATCTTGTATTTTATCGCTACTAGTCATATCTTACCACATTTCCAGTCGAGTAAGTGGAATGAGAGAAACTCCCCTTAAATTTAACCACACACCGAAAACCAATCGTTATATCTCTATATGAAACTGAGGTTATATATAATTTACTCCAGTCGAAACGACCCTCACCCGTCGGTTTCCAGTCGAAACATGTCTATAATAATAAAACTATATTATTCTATATATAATATATAACAGTGTTATAAAAACATAAATTTCGACGTTTACTCGTTTTTTAGTTCTAAAAGAAACCGACGGGTCGGTGTGTCGATTTTTATTTTATTAGAAAAAGGGCGACGGCCGAAGCGACTAGTAATACTACTAGTTTCTGGGCCGGAGAGAATTTAGATTTTAATAACCTTTCTTTTCTTCTAAAAGACTGATAATCGAAGTGATTCGACAAAATAAACACCTATTTTAAAATTCTAGAAGTCGAGTTTCTATATTACCGTCATCGTCTATATCTACTATTCCATACTTCCTATGGGCCAGAGGTCCTGGATTCATGACGATAGTTTTTCCTATCTTATCGACGGCAGCTGCTTCATGAATATGACCACCTATCACAACGTCAGGTTCTAACCTTTCTATTATTTGTCTTAATTTTTTAGATCCGACATGTTTACCGTCGACTAGTTTATCACATTTAGTGTTGTAAGGAGGGTTATGTGCTAGAATTATTATTTTATCTACTTCTTCATCTGAATCTTGAATTTCATTATAACTTTTAACTATACTTTCTTCCATCTCTATATCTTCAGGTTCGAAAGGTGTATCAAATGGAGTTTTGGCCCCACCAAACCCGATTATACCAATACCATCTACTATTTTCCAATCTTCGTGTATATTTAGACCGTATATACTCAAAGCGTCTCTTATATCCTTAGAATCATGATTTCCAGGTACTGCGAATATTTTCACATTTCCCATTTCTAGTTTATCTAAAACCCTTTCTGCTAATCCTAATGGATCAAATGATGTAAAATTACTAACATCACCGTTTATTAGAAGTAAATCAGGACTCTCTTTTTCTAATAAAAATGAAAAACTTTCAGCTATAGGAACTTCTCCTTGTATATCCCCTATAATAAAAATCTTCTTTGAATTCATTTATATTCCTCATCTAATACTTCTATAACGTCATCGATAGATGATAATTTACAAGCAGCTAAAGGTATTTTCTGTGTTTGTGCTATTCTTTCTGTTATACTATCAATTGATCCGCCTACACCGTGTAATATTATAATATCAGGTCTTATTCCTAATATTTTAACTGCAGTCATTAAAGTCTTACCGCTTCTAATATCGGTGAATATTACAGCTTTGTTTAGTGATATATTATATATCTTCGATATATCCTTTGGAGCTAATGAAAGTACAGCTTTTTTACTATCTATGATGATATAGCCGCCTATTTTCTTTTTCAGGAAATTATCCCCGACTAAAATTTCAGAATTTGTTTTATTGAGAAAGTTTAGGACATCCTCATTTTTATTGAAATTTTTAACATCTAATATCGCGTTCTCGATGCTTGGGCCCTCAAATGAGCTAAACTCTTTTAATATAACAGATCCTCTTTCTCTATCTAAAACCAATAAACCGTGAACAAAGGATTTTATGAACCCAGAACCAGGACTTCTTCTCATAGATTCGTAATCTGATATTACTGAAGGTGAAACATCCATTTCAATGGATAAATCTTTTTGCGATATCTTAAATATTTCTCTCCATCTTCTCATCTCTTGTCCTGGTTCAGAAGCCAGAACAATTTCTCCTGCTATCCTTTTTTCTAAGGAATCTTTCAATATATCGTAGTTATTTTCTTCATTCATTTAATCACGGATGTTCAAGTTCATGGAATTCTGAGTACGGAGAGTTGTGTAAACTTCTATTATTCGCTAACATATCATTAATTGATATAAATCTCCATCCTTTATAAGCTACTTTCCATGCAACATATCCATAAGCCGAAGCCTTATTACACCATTGGTCGAGAAGTTCTATTTCTTTTTCTTTTAGATTTCCTCCACCTTTCCAGAATTTACATTCAAAGGCAAAACCCTACCATTTTTTGCAGCAACTATATCAGGACTTTTCATTAAACCAGAACCTGCACTTCGTACTATCGCATATCCCATATCTTCCAACATGGAACATAATTCTCTTTCAGCTCTGGCGCCCTTCTTATATTTGCTCATTGATATCAAATTATTATTTATATTTCGGAAATAAATTACTATAGTGGTGATCGAAATGACTTCTGGTTATAAAGTTTCTGATGTTATGAATAAGACTGTTTATGGTATCAGCCCTGAAGATAATATACAAGATGCAGCTAAGAAAATGAGAGATAATAAAGCAGGTTCAGTTGTCGTTTTGGATGATGATAATCCTATAGGAATTTTAACTGATACAGATATTGTAAATAAAGTTGTAGCTTCGAATATGGATCCTACTGAAATTAAAGTCGGTGACGCTATGAGCTCTCCTATAGTTGTAGGTAATCCAGAAGAGGATATAACGGAGATTGGAGAAAGGATGTCCAAAAACGGAATAAAAAGAATACCTATTATCGAAAATTCAAAAGCCGTAGGTATGATAACCACAAGAGATTTGACTAAAGTTTATCCACAGATAATTGATATTCTATCAGAGAAAACAGGATTAGAACAAGATAAAACGTTACAAATAGAGGCAGAGTCTACTACAGGTATGTGTGAGATGTGTGAATCCTTCACTACAGAATTAGAAAGAGATGTAGAAGGTAATTGGACATGTCCAGAATGTAAGATGGAAGAGTAGACTAAAAATTCAATTCTTTAGTTCCATATTCTTCAAAATAATCCTGAACGGAAGTTTTCATTCTTTTTAATTTTTTGAATTCTTTTTCTATGAATCTCGGTATTAGATCAGCAGCATGACTCAAAGCGTGGTATTCTACTCCTAAATCTTCAACGGCCTCTTCGACGCTTCTTCCATCTTCTCTTATTTCATTTCTATTTGTTAACCCAATGGCTGTGGAGACTTCTACACCGCTTTCTTGTAGATGTTCAATAAAATCTATCATTGATCCTCCGGTTGTTGTAACATCTTCTAAAACAGTAGTTTCTTCAGCGGGGAACCCGATAAAATATCTATTTTTTGGATCTCCGTGTTCTTTAGGTTTTCCACGTCCCATAGGAAGTGGATAGTCCCATGACATATGAGAATTTTTCTTATACCATTTAAATTGAGTTATCAATCCTATATAGGAAGCTCCTTCAGGCACTCCAATAAAACTTCTTGGCTCTATATCATTTTCTTCGGAAAAGTCCAAAATATAATCCGTTACATGATCTACTAATCTGGCAGACTGTGATATATCCCTCCAATTTACATATAATGTGGATTCCCGTCCAGATTTTAACGTGAAAGAATTTTCTCTTAATTTTAGAATATTATTATCTAAAATGAAATCGTTGAATTCTTCTTGATTAAAAGTCATATTCATTCCTCTATTAATTTCATATAATTTTCTACTATAGGTTCTGACATGAAAAATATTATCGTAAAACCTTTAAATTTGTGATTATGTCTTTATTGTTATCCC
>CAYQNF010000032.1:0-8537 GCA_964418905.1 uncultured archaeon
ATCATATTTTCGCAATGCTGACCGGCTCCGTAATCTGTTTTCATCAGAAAAACTTTAGACCCTGCCAATTCATATATCTGCTCGGCAGCCCATTCATACATTTTAATATCAGAAGAGTCAGGCATCTTTCCTCCGAATCCATCCCTTGATCCATTTCCACTTTTCATAAGAATCACTCCAAAAACTCCACATCGTCTATTTCATAATCGGAATCTCTATCATAGCCAAGAATTATAGACATTATATCTTCATTGTTCTCATTCGCCTCTTTGAGCTGGTCGAAATATTTTGTAACGCTAAGTATAGCTGCCCTGGACCCTCTACTTCTTTTCCCGCCTAGTATTAGTATTTTCTTACTGGGATCCAGAGGATTGTCCATTTTCAATATCATTCCGATGGAGTCCTGAGAATAAACCTTATTGGATTTTCTTTTCACAATCGAGAATTCTTTTTCCGGGTCAAAATATATAGGAAGTTGATTATTTAATTTCTCTATTATTGAGTTTGTCCTTATATTTCCTATCAAGATAAGATTGTTATATAATTCATTTTCCTTTATTTGAGTATCAAATTGATAACAAGGAGTTTGTATATCATCCACGGTATTCCCTAAAAGCATGGCCAAATCGGTTACATAAGGCCCTTCCCTTGCGCCTTCGTTATATTTACCATGAGGCATTGTATTTCCTACAATAATTTTACAATTAAGCTTTCCATTCTCAACAAAGGGATGTAAGAATTCCTCAAGTTTTGGATCTTTTACTGAACCAGTATTTTCTATTTTAGTGGATCCATTAGAATGAAGTTTCGCTGCTACTGTAGGAGCAACTACGCCATACATCTGCGCAACCATCCCATATCTTTTCTCTGTACCGATCAATTTAACTAGACCAGATCTCTGTAATTTATTCAAATGATAATAAACTTTCTGTTCATGCATTTCCATTTCCCTAGAAAGATCCATTGCGCACATAGGTTTCTCTGAGAGCCTCTCTAAAATTCTTAGTGCAATAGAATTAGATAATGCAGATAATTTCTTAGGCTCCACGAATATAGTTTTATATTTATTATAGCCTGAACCGTTTTCTTCTAATAATGTTGCCATTTGATAACCCCCACAGCCACTTTGGCTATTATTATATTGAATCCGAAGACTTATATTATTAATTTTTTCTAGTTATTACAAAAATATTCTAAACAAGTTTATATATCTTCTTCAGATTCGTTTAATAAAGTTTGAGTGGCAAATGACGATTTCTATAGTATGAGAGTTATAAACCCCCTTCGTCAATTATAAAACCCTTTTATGTTAGCCTGAATTTTCGGTTCTTGGGGGATGCGATATGCGCTTACAATAGTTCAAGTTGGCATTATCGCTTACAATCAAACACATGAGGAGTGTGGGGTGAATATGATGAATAAATCGGACTTGGCCATATGTGGCTATTGTCTAGAACCGGTTACCAGCCCTTTATGTCCATCATGTCTATCAAGGTCGATAGAGATGTGGCTTGAGAAGGAAGGAGTTGGGAGAGGCTTCATTCAAGAAATAAAGAACAATATGGAGCATTCGCTAACAGAATCTGAGAACAATATAGAAACGTGCATAAAATGTCACGAAGAGAGCAGAAAGGTAATATGTCCCTTCTGTTTCGTAAATGAAACATACCATGAACTAAAACCATTGGATTGGATAAGAGCAGAAAAACTAAAGATATTATTCAACTTCGGAGATCCTGAACATGGGACAATGAGCGACATGATAGTATCTGAAAATGTAATACCTTTGACAGATGAATGGGATTCTCAAACTGAAGAAAACATGTGCGAGAATTGCGAAAATCATTCGCTGTTTTTACATAAACCGAATGGAAGATGGTTATGTGAAGATTGTATAGAGTCTTATTGAGAGGGTTATTCCCTCTTAAATTATTCTTGCCGTGCTGCAAAGCTGACCTGCATTTCCTTACCTAGGCGTGCAGGTCAGCAACTATTTCTCTTTTTTATTCTTTCTCCGTGATTATATTATGTGGGGAAAATGAGTTCGGCCGTAAATACGAAGGACGCAATAATTTATTATTCTAAAAAGGATGTACAGGAATCTATATTAGAAGTGAGTAAAGATAGAGAAGTAGTAGGTACTCTAAAAGATGGAAGATATTTAAGAAGGCCTAATGTTCTAGTATATCCCAATGATATAGCGCAATTAGCAAGAGATGGTTGTGTGGAATTCCACGGATCAGTAGAACACTGGACAAACCCGATGGCTATAAAATCTGGCAATTACGATGAGATAAGAAAAGGTTGGGACCTTGTTTTAGATATAGATGCAAAGGTTTTCGAACATTCTAAATACGCAGTTGAATTAATTGCAGAAGTCTTCAAAAGACACGGGGTTAAGAATTTCGGGATAAAATTCTCCGGAAGACGCGGATTTCATATGATAATTCCATGGAAAGCATTTCCTCAGAAAATAAATTACAAGAATACAAACTTATTATATCCAGAGCTCCTTAGAATAATAGCCAATTATGTAAGGAGTCAGATAGAAGAGGATCTTTGGGACAAACTTTCGGAACATGGAATAGGGAAATTAATAGAGGAAACTGAAAAAACCCCAGAAGAGTTAAGTCCTTTTGAGTTTGTAGAAGTAGAGAAGGATTGGGGGGCTCGCCATTTATTCAGATTACCGTATTCTCTACATAGAAAGAGTGGAAATGTTACATACCCTGTAAAATTAGAAGAAGTAAAAAACTTTAAAACGGAAGATGCTAAGCCTAGTAATATAGAATTTGGAAGGAAGTATATACCGGAAGCAGAAGAAGGGGAGGCCGAATTACTGGTTATAGAAGCATTGGACTGGCATTCGAGACAGAAACCGGACGAACCAGAAAAGAAAGAGAAGTCAAATAAAAAGATAAAAAGTCCAATAAAGAGAATAGAAGAGGAAGACTTTCCTCCTTCAATCAAGTATATACTAGATGGATTATCAGATGGAAGAAAAAGATCAGTATTCATACTAATTACATTCTTCAGAGGCTGTGGATGGGACTTTGAGGAAATAGAAGAAAGATTGTATGAATGGAACAAGGAAAATAAACCAGCACTGCCTAGAAATTATATAGACGGTCAACTAAGATGGTTCGCTAGGCAAAATAGAAAAATCTTGCCCCCCAATTATGATTCAAACGGGTTCTATAAGGACATGAACATACCGATAGAAAAAGAGGTTAGAACTAATGCTAAAAATCCATTAGTTTATGCACATAGAATGGCCAAAAACAGAAAGAAGAGGAAAAAGAAATGACTGAAGAATTCATAACGTGGGAAAAAATAAGAAATATTAAAAGAGAAGAGGAAAAGGGTCAGAAATTAGCTGAGCTTCCTGATAATTTTTTTGTTTCTGTAAACAATTACATAGAAAAGAAATCAAAACTTGGGAACGATTACGAAGTAAAACAAGTAAAATCAATGTTAGATGATATAATAAAGATAAGAACTAAAAAAATCCTACTTTATTCCGTTTATTCGGCTGATGCAAAGAAATTGGACAATTTAACGCAAAAAGAGGAGAAAATACAGAACACTATTGTGAAAATTATAAAAGATTACAAGGAAAATATAGGGCTAAAGGTACCAGAAGACGAGGAGAAAGATGAAAAAGAAGAAGTAGAGACCGAAGAGGTTAAAGATATAAATATACAAAAAGTAAAGATTAAACCTGGTAAAGTCTTTATAAGAGTTCTAGACGACATACCTGAGTTCGTTGGACTTGACATGAAGGATTATAACCTTAAAAATGGAGACCTTATAACTATACACGAAGAAATAGCGAATCTCCTCATAGATCAAGGAAAAGCAGAAAAAATAGAATTAGAGTGATATTATGAAAATGCCAAAAACTCAAAGAACACATTGTCCGACTTGCAATAAACATACAGAACATAGGGTAGATAAAGCAAAGAAAAGGACTAGAGGTAAGGCTCATCCTGAATCTCAGTCACAGAGACGTTTCAAGAGAAAACTAAAAGGATTTGGATCATTCCCAAGGCCAAAACCAACAGGAAGAGGAAAGCCTACAACCAAGATAGACTTAAGATTCAAATGTAAAGAATGCGGGAAAAAACATATGAAGGGTAAAGGATTCCGCGTTAAAAGATTTGAATTTACTAAGATTTAGTTCAACCTTTTTATTTTAATTAATTCATATCTTAGTTAGTGGTGGGTATATTGAAAACTGATTACATTATCAAGAACTATGAAAATCGTAAAGAGGATATAGAGGAAAGGCTTTCCGAATTAAATGAGATAGGAGACATGGACGACAAACGTGTTTTTGAAGAGCTTTGCTTTTGCTTATGCGTGCCCCAGTCTTCGGCAAAACGCTCATGGGCTACGATAGAAGAGCTTCTCGAAAAGGATTTGCTTTACAACGGAACGAAAGAAGAGATTAGGGAAATTATAAGAAAAAACGGCGTTAGGTTTTCTCCTCAAAAGGCTGAAAGGATAATCAGAGCTAGAAAACAATTCTCAAAGAGAAGTTTAGTTAACCCCCAAGAAGATATTAGAATCAAGCCATTCCTAAACCGTTACAAAGGAGACCCGATTAAATTAAGAGACTGGTTGGTCGATAACGTCCATGGCATCGGATATAAACTAGGCTCACATTTTTTAAGGAATACGGGTTATTGTCAAGATTTAGCTATTTTAGATATACATATTTTAAAGAACTTACATCGTTTAGGTTTAATCGATTCAAAAGAGCCTCCTTCAACTAGAAAACAATACTTAGAGGTCGAAGAAAAGATGAAAGAATTAAGCGAAGATTTGGATATTCCCATGTCTCATTTAGATTTAGTCTTCTGGTCAAACGAAACTGGAGAAATATTCAAATAATCAACGGTGACCGTTTACCACTTCTTCATCTTCAAGGGATATGTATCTAACAGGCATACCTATGAATTGCTTTAGGCCATCCATGTCCTTTTTCTTAATCTGAGTCGTTGAGCAACCTAACTCAACTCTCCAGAAAAGAGAGAAATCAAGTTCTCCTGACTCGTTATAATAAATATCTCCTGCTACTCCACAACCCCTGTAGTTATCAATCTTATTTACTTTTTCTTTGAATTCGTCCAGTCTAAACTCTGTAAGATTTTTAACTACTCCTCTAATATTATCCTCTAGCCTAGCTACCTTGGGATCAATTTCAATTTGCTTATCGTACATTCCTAACATATTTCCACCGTTTTTACTTTCTTTAAACCTTCGTTCACTAATTTATCAATATCTAAATCTTGTTCAGCAACATTTATATTTTCCAAATTAGCATGAGTTGCAGGATGTTTTGCAATCATAAACGAGCAACAATCCTCGTAAGGTTCTATAGATAGTTCGTAAGTATCTATATCTCTAGCATCATCCATTATCTCAGTCTTATCCCTGGAAATAAGGGGATGGTAAATAGGTAGATCTGTTATATCGTAAACTACGTTTATATTATCCAATGTCTGAGAGGCGACCTGACCAAGTGAATCTCCTGTAACTAAACCTATCGCGCCTTCTTTCTTTGCTATCTCATCAGCAATTTTAAACATAATACGCCTGTATGTAATCATCCTGTATTTACTTGGGACGTTTTTTACTATATCCATCTGAAGATCTCTAAATGGTATAATATAGGATTTTATTTCTTTTTGATATTTGCTCAATTTTTTGATAATCTTGATTATCTTATCCACTTGAGGAGCGTCATCGCCATAATTATGAAAATGGATAGGTATTACCTCGTATCCCTCTTCTATCATTCTGTAAATTGCAACCGGACTGTCTATTCCACCGGATAAAAGCCCTATAACCTTATCAGCCATATTTTCTCTTTCTCAAATAGATTAAAATACCTTCATTTTTCACTTTCTTTATGTCTATATACTCGAGACAGGAAATACTACTAGGGAAGGAAGAATCTGATAAATTAAGAAATAAAACTGTAACAGTGATAGGATTAGGCGGACTTGGGAGCATAGCAGTCGAATATTTAGCTCGTTCGGGAATTAAAGTAATTGGCATAGATAGAGATACTGTAGAAGAAAGCAACCTAAATAGACAGTTATACTCAAAAGATGACATAGGAAAGCCCAAGACCATAGCACTAAAAGAAAAACTAGAAAAAGAAGGTTTAGATTTAGAAATTAAAACTATAGACGTTAACCAAGACTCCGTTAAAACATTAAATTCCGATATAGTATTAGACTGCACTGACAACATGAAAACTAGATTCTTATTAAATGACTATTGTCATAAGAACAAAATTCCCCTAATATACGGAGGAGGAATTAAAGAAGAGGGAATGGTAGCCGTAATCAGCGGTTCTCCGTGCTTGAGATGCCTATTCCCAGAACCAGACCCTGGATCATTAGACACATGCGAAACTTCCGGTGTCTTGAACACGGTAACCGGTGTAGTGGGTTTAATACAGGTAACAGAGGCTGTTCACCTGCTTTTAGAAAGAGAAAAAGATTATAATCTAATTCAAATAGATTTTAAAGATATGAATTTTTCAAACCTGAATTTCGAGAAAAGGGAAAACTGCAAAACATGTAAAGGAGATTACAAATACCTAAACAGAGAAGAAAAAGATGTTAATGAGTTATGCTCCGCTATCCAAATAAAAAATAGAAACTTTTCAACTCCTCTGAGTAATCTATCAAACAGAATAGAAAATTTACCTGAAGTAAGTATAATATACGAATCAGATGAGGCACTTACGTTAAGTTATAATGACATTGAATTAACTATTCTAAGAGATGGGTCATCTATCGTAAAAAACACGACAACAGAAAAAGCAAAATCAATTATTTCTAAGATTATATCAAATTAGTAGACAGATGCCGCCAAAACAGGGGTTATCCTTATAAACTAAAGCCCCGTATCATCTAACTGATAAGACACAAACAACTACATTACGGACTAAAACAAAAAATGTTAGCAATAATATTGGTAGTTGGCTTTGCAGCATCGGTATTGGGAACTGTAGCAGGGTTCGGTACATCAGCCCTGTTTCTCTCCCTAGCGCTATTTTTCTTGGATTTCAAGACAGCATTAATTCTTACAGCACTGTTTGCAATAGCCGGTAACGTGAGCAGGGTTTCTATGTTCAGAAAACATATAGACAAAAAATTAATATCAACCTTCGCAATACCCAGCGTTGTTCTAACCATAGCAGGTATATTATTGATAAAATACGCATCTCCCAGTGTTCTGAAAGTATTGTTAGGATTCATATTAATCGCATTTTCAATGACATCCTTCTCAAGTTCAGGAATGAAACTAAAAAAGAATAAAAGAAATGCCGCAATAGGAGGAGGTTTATCAGGATTTCTACAAGGCTTAATCGGAGTCGGAGGCCCTGTTAGAAGCGCTTTCTTAAATTCTTTCAGATTAAGTAAAGGGAAATATATAGCAACGGCAGCCGCAGTTGCTCTTTTAATTGATATATTCAGAGTTCCTATTTACTTTTCACAAGGATTCATGGGAACTCTAAACTTGTGGTATTTGCCGGGTCTTTTCTTGGTAGCTGTGCTAGGATCCTATGCAGGTAAAGTCATGCTAAATAAAATAAGCTCCGATACCTTTAGAAAAATAATTTTGATTTCTATAGTATCGATAAGCATGAAGTTCATAATAGAAGGCGTTTATCACTTAGTTTAATATTCGTTTCTAAGTAAACTATTCTTATGGAAGAAACAATAACCTTTGAAGCAGAGGACGGTACAGATCTAGTAGGGTCATATTATCATGGCAGCGGCCCTTCTGTTATATTATTACACATGCTAGATCACGACAGAAATACTTGGAATCTTTTTGCTGAGAAATTAAACAAAGATAATTATACTGTTTTGTCAATAGATCTAAGAGGACATGGACAAAGCAACAAAGATTGGAAAACGTTTGACGAAGAAGATTTTCTAGATATGATTTTTGATGTACAGGCAGCTAAAGATTTCTTAAAAAAACAAGGAGCAGATACTAAGAGGATTATAATAATGGGGGCTAGTATAGGAGCCAATCTTGCATTAGAACATGCGGCCGAAGATGAAGATGTTAGAGCAACTATATTATTATCACCGGGCTTAAACTACAAAGGGTTGGAAACAGAAGGTCCAGCAGAGGAAATAGAAACGCCCGTATTAATAGTAGCGTCAGAAGGAGACGAATACTCAGCAAAATCGTCCGAAAAATTAGATAACCTAATCAATAATTCAAAATTAAAAATTTATCCAGGAGACAGACATGGCACAGATTTGTTCATAGGTTCTGATCTAAATAATATCATATTAGAATGGTTATATTCTCTTTAGATAAGCCAAAGAATTAGAATTGAAATTGAATATAAAATAACTCCTATTAAGAAATATCCAGGTCTTCCATGTTTCCCTAATGGAATCGAGTCTCTGGTCGTTATATACAACAACATGCCTATGACTAAACCCGTAAGCATAGAAGACGTTAATCCATCAAACTTAATGAAAAACGCTACG
>CAYQNF010000033.1:0-3014 GCA_964418905.1 uncultured archaeon
ATTCTTTTCTGCTTTAAATAATTTGAATTAATGTTTAATCCTGAGTTTTAATTTTGTTTATGTTATGGGTTGAAATACTAAGCGATGTACTTCTTTATCTTTCTGTTTTGATATTTTTCTTAATTGACAGGAAAAGGGGCGGAGATTGGAGGAAATTTCTCATAGTTTTTGTTTTAATAACACTTTTCGCTTACGGCTTCAAGTACGGAACTGGTATAGAAAGACCCGACGTTCCTTTTGGTCCTACTTCTCCTAGTTTCCCGAGTAATCACGCTGCCTTAGCTTTTGGTATGGGAACATATGTTTTCTCGACACAAAATTGGTGGGTTTATTTGTTTTCAATTTCAGTAGGCTTAACACGATGGTTATCAGGAGTTCATTATCTTGTAGATATAATAGGAGGACTAATTTTAGGATCGTTTATAGGATATTGGGCCCGCGTGAACCTAAATGAAGTAATGTGAACTTCATATTTTTCTAAAAGTGCTTCAAATGTACGAAAAGTGTAGTTTCACGCACTTTCATTTTCACGTTTTGTTCATAAACATACCTTCATTTCACGTTTATCTACACGTTTCTTCATGTGAAAGATCTAATTTGTCGTCGTATTAGCTATTAACGACGATTTAGTTTCACAAAATCACTTACATTTCACGTGAATTTCCAAATGAAGTGAGGGGGTGTCGATACACCCCTCGTTTCACGTGCAAACGACGACGATAAATAGACACCCCTCTATTTCACATGGAAAACACGTCAACTTCATAAATACGTCAAATGCCGATTAAAAACAATAACATAGGTACCATAATAAACGCCATTAGGTGCGATTTCTTCAATCCTAGCGAGTTTGTTAAGAGGCCTAAACTAGTCGACGTTATTATAATAACAAATCCCCATAAACCTGAAACTATTACAGAAGCTAAGATGAGGCAAGATATGATAAAAACTGAGATTTTTCTATAATCTACTTTATAGAGTAGTTTTTCGAGAGATTTTCCCATTAGTATTACTATCGAAGCAGATAATCCTACCGCTATTAATCCGGAGCCGACGAAAATCAAAACATGTTCAAATGTAGGAATGCCTAATATTTCCTCTATAGCTATTCCAGCTCCGCTTCTTGCACGCGAGATGAAGTATAAACTAACTATCGACATTAGTGCTACTATCGTGTTTATGGTTCCTAAAGAGGTTAAGAATTGTCTATCGTCCCCTTTTGAGAGTTTTTGAGAAACAATACCTGCCTGACTGGCTCCGATAGTAGGAAATACGGACAGGAAAACGGATGAAATCAACCCGATTAGAGAGCCTTTTGCAGTCTCTTTTAGTCCTATATTGTGCTTATTTTGGCTCTGCTCCGGGAAATTGGAGTTTCCCATGGAATAAATGAGAGTACTTATCCCGAAAAGTCCTGTAAAACCAAGGAAAAGGGATTGTGTAGATAAATAAGATGATACAAAGCCTAAAACTGATACTAAAAACACAACTAGAAAAGCATAGAGTCTTTTCTCTTTATTTTCCCCGTATATCAAGAAGCCTATTATCCAAATCAAAATAACTGAGGTAAGATATCTAAACTTTTCATAGAAAATAGGAATTATTGAAAAAAGAAAGGGTAGAGACATCAAAAAGAAAAATGTGCCAAAAATTCCGCCTCCTACTGTTAGTAGTAATGCTTCATATCCTCTACCCTCTAGTAAAAATTTGTGACCAGGGAGAATCGAAAGAGCGGACGACGCTTCCGGGGCTCCTAAATATAATGACGGTATAAAATCCACAATAGTGTGAGTAACAGCCATAGAGAGTATATACACCGACAAAACTAATGGATCAAAGGTCAATGATAGACCTAACATGAAAAAGGCTATGGTGTTTACATGAAGGCCCGGTATAAGACCCGTTACTATACCTGTTAATACTCCTAAGAATATTGCTATAACTGACGCTAACATCGAACTTATTTAAATTATAAGGCAGTATATAATCTGATAACTAACAAAGGTGGTTAATGAGTATGTTTTTTGATAAAAAAATGCAGAGAATGATGAAGCAGATGGGTCTTCAGATGGAAGACATAGACGCTTCTAAGGTAACAATAGAAACGGGCGAAGGGAATATAATAATTTCAAATCCTCAGGTCGCTAAGATGAAGATGCAGGGCCAAGAGACTTGGCAGATCACAGGTGACGCAATACAGGAAGAAAAAGAAAAATTCTCAGAAGAAGATATAGAGATGATAACATCTCAAACAGGAGCCAGCGAAGAAGAAGCTAAAGCTAAACTTGAGGAAACTGGAGATATAGCAGAAGCTATCTTGCAACTGAGTGAAGAGGATTAATCAAATTTTATATGAGTAATACCTTCAAAGATGGACTCGTCTTTATGGTATGTCTTTCTATGGAAAATGTAAGCTCCTATAAATGCTAAAATCAATACGGAAACGTATACAAGAACAAATTGAGATACTGTATATCCTAATCCTTTAGTTAGGGATAGTATAAGTATACTGTACCAGGTAACTATTGAAATTGTTCCGAATGTGGATGATATAATATCTATGCTCTTATCATCTTCTACGGGATGACCCTTTTTTATATCCTTTCTTATTCTTGGGGATACTTTATTTACAAGAATCTGACCGTTTAGAAATACTATAGCAACTAGAGCAAGTTTAAGCTGGAATAAAGAACTACTAAGTAGTCCAGGTCTTAGATATAACATAGCTGAGCCTGTTAACAGTAAAACAAAAAGACCGATATATATCATTTCAGTTATTCTTTCGTGGGTATGCATCAACTTCTTTTCTAGTTTATGATCAAACATACCCTTTATGTGAAAATAGTCTGCTACGTTAGTGGCTCCAACACCCATAGTAACGCCTATGATATGTATTACTAATAATATTTCGAATAACAACGTAGCCATAATTTCACTGTATGTAGTTCTCGTATATGTGCGCGTAAGCAGGTCTTGTTATCAATATTCCAGATAGTACGCCAAGTATCGTTATC
>CAYQNF010000033.1:3024-8504 GCA_964418905.1 uncultured archaeon
ATCAGTAACGGAGCCATACCGGCTATTGTTGTAAAACCTGCTCCAAATATAATAAAGAATGCCCTTTTAATTTTCTGTCTAAGCGATGTCTTCTCTTTCTTTCTTGACTCGTCTGTTATTATTATTAGATGGTCTACTCCTGTACCTATTGCTGCTATTATACCACCTATTGCAGCCAAGTCAATAGTCCATCCTATTGTAGCTGCTATACCTAGAATGATTATAACTTCTGCCACGTTGATGAGGAACATTGTCATTGATGTCTTGAGGCTCCTATAACGTGCGAATACTACAAAGAATACTGTGAGTAATGCTGCTACCCCCGCTATTAATGTAGATCTTAAGAACTCTCTTCCGAGTGAAGGAGATATTACATCAGATTTAACAACTTCCAATTCTACAGGCAAGGCACCTGACCTAATTACAGATTGTAAATATAATTTTTCTTGTACCGCTTCTTCTTCAGTTTCTCTGAATCCTGATATGCTCGGAGTTCTTACTTCAGTTCCTCTTAATGATGATGCTATATTCAATGAGCTTATCTCTTCCCCGTCCAGGAATAATTGAAGATCGCTTTCAAGATATCCTACGTTGGAAGGATCGTTTGGTATACTCTGTGTAACTTTAGCCATATTTTCGGCAGCTTCTTGTGAAATTACAAGCCCGAATGAAAACTCGTATCCGTTTTGTCTGGCACTTATCCTACTGTTTTGAGGATCGGTTAATACGTTCTCAACGCCCAACCCATTGAATACGTTTGCTATTAACACGGCGTCACCGTTTTGTATTCCACCATATTCGAATTCTATTCCTTCGACCGTTACCGTATTGGTCGAGTTGGCCTCTATTGTTTCTCCTTCTAACGTGAGTGATTTTTCTGTTGCTGTGAATGCATGTTCTTGATTGAGTTGTAATCTTCCTTCGTTATCATTTCCAACAGAAACAAATACCGGTATCTTGGCCTCGAATTTACCTTCTTTCTCTAGTAGTTCTGTTATTTCTTCTACGGTTCCTCCGGCCATTTCGACCTGTACGAATTTCTGGTCACCACTTTCCAGTTTCTGGAATTTTACATCTTTCAAGCCGAAAGAGTTTATCCTTAATTGTAAAGTTGATATAATCTCATCTAATGTATCCGATGTGACATTTTCCTGAGGCTCTAGTATTACACGTACCCCGCCTACTAAATCCAATCCTAGTTTTATTCTGCTCCTTTCTCTATCACTTACTGACGCAGTGGTCAAGTTTTGGTTTGACAGGGATCCCGAATCCAGCCCTACATTCACATTAGTTTTTGGAGCCTTTTGGAAATCCTGAACCGAATTTATTTTTTGATTATTTATTGTCTCTAGGATTTGACCCTTTTCTATATCAGAGCTACCGGGCTGAGTAACTTCTACGCCTTCAAGTCCAAGTTTAGGACTAATAGCGACTATAGAACCAAGTAGGAATATTACCAATACTAAAATTTTCCAATTCTTTCCAATTTTTTTCATTAAGCTCATAGTAACCATCTAAGTATATTCACGTTAATTATCCATGTTAAGATCGAGTCTACAATAAGACCGATTGCTAATACTGTAACTATTTGATTTAGTATAGGCGAGGTAGGTATCAAAAGTACCACAAGTAAAGCTCCTACAGTGGTAGCTGTCATTGTTATCCCTGTCTTGAATGCGCTTCTTGATCCCTTTTCTACGCCTTTTCCAGTCTTAATAACTTCAGTAGTCAGAAGAACGTCGGTGTCAACAGAATAACCGATCAAAAGTAGAAGAGCTGCCAACGTACCAAGAGATAATGTGATTCCTAATACATCCATGATAGCAGCTGTTATGATTATGTCAAACATTGCTGCAACGATTACAGCGGTAGAAGGGCCGACCTCCCTAAACATTATGAAAATTACAATAGACATGGCGATGAAAGCGAATAAAACAGCTAGTTGTGCTTGTCTCCAGAAAGTCTCTCCGAGCGATGGGCCAACAGTTTCAACTGATGTACCTTTTATTTCTGCTATTTTACCTACTTCTTCTATAACAGTATTAGGATCAACTTCAGTTTGAACTAAAACACCGGAAGATGCTCCGCCTATTTCCCTCACTGATATTTCCTCGCCAGGGAAGAGGCTTTCTACATCATTGGAGCTTAAAGGATCAGAAGTTGTTATTGTGATTAGAGTACCGCCTTTAAGCTCAATCGACCTCTCTATTGGAAAACCGGTATTGATCCAATTGGATCCAAGTATAAACAGAGCCAGAATTATCATAACTACTGGGATAACTACTAACCTCTTATCGAACAAGTAATCTAACTTCAAAATCAACCACTCACTTAGAAGTTTATTGAAACTTTAAATATAAATATATCATCTCTTGGATATTTCATCCAAAATTGCGTCTACTATCCGTTTTGATGCCTTTCCGTCACCAAATGGGTTATCTGAGTTCTTTACATTCTTGTAGAAATCGCCTTTATTCTTATAATCTTCTATATGTTCTATAGCTTTCTTCCAGTCATTTCCTACTAATTGAGCAGTTCCGGCCCTGAGAGCTTCAGGTCTTTCTGTCTTTGTTCTCCAGACCAGACAAGGGAATTTCAATATAGATGATTCTTCCTGCATTCCTCCAGAGTCTGTTACAACATATTGAGAGTTTTTGGTCAATTTCAGGAATGGTAAATAATCAAAGAAATCTTTGAAATAGACATTATCTAAATCTCTGAACTTTTTCTCACTTCCGTTTAATTGGTTCATGAATGTTGGATGTTTCAATAGGACTACATTCTCTTCTACGTTTTTCAATAATTTGTGAAGATTTTCTATACTTTCTTTTGAGTGTACGTTTTCTTGCCTATGTACGAAGCAAATCCCATAATTTTTTGGAACATTTAATTTTATTCCATTTGACATTTTTTGATGTTGTTGAGCCGCGTCTACTATAGTATTACCGGTCAGGAATATTTTCCCTTTTCTTTTTTCATTGTTTAGGTTATTCACTGCTTCTTGCGTAGGGGCGAATAGAAGATCGCTTGTTCTGTCTGCTATCTTTCTAGACAACTCTTCGGGAAACGGGTTAAACAAATCATGAGTTCTGATACCGGCTTCCACATGTCCTAGAACAGGACGGTTTTTCATAAGTCTTCCACCGACCGAAGCCGATGCTATTGCTAACGTATCTCCTTGGAAAAGTAGAGATTCAACATCACGATCTTTGCATATTTTTCTTATCTTTCTGGCTATATTCACGGTCCAATGGGACGCCTTTGTTATTCCTTTTGTAAGACTTCCTGCAAACTTTCCTGCGGTTTCAGGTGGCTTGTCTAGAACTATGTCAAAATCAGGCAATTCTAAATCTTTCATTAAACTGTCTAGGTTATGCTGGCCTGTATGAATAAGAAGAGGATTATAACCACGTTTTTTTATTTCTCTTATTACGGGAGCCATTTTGATTATTTCAGGTCTTGTTCCTATAGTCAGTGCAAATTCAGTCATGAACATCACTTCTTATTATTTTAGTTTCTTCTCGTTTTCCTTCTCCCATTAGAGTAAATTTGAAGCCGGCTTTCTCCCATCTGTTTTTATCCAAGATATTTCTCGTGTCTATTATATTTTTTGTATTTACCTTTTCGGATATCCTATCAGGGCTTATGTTATTGTAATGATCATGGTCTGTGACAAGAACTATACAATCAGAATCTTCGAGAGCAGAATCTAAATCAATATTGCTGTCAAATGGATCATGTATACTATATTTTATCTTATTCTTCTCTAAAATTTCTTTTATCTTCAAAGAAGGACTTTCTCTGGAGTCACTTACGTTCCCTTTGTAAGACTTCCCAAGGATGCAAATTTTAGGGTTTTCTATATCTTTAGTGGTATCTAAAATCATGTCAAATATTTTAGCAGGCCTCGAGTCATTTACCTTTCTAGCGTTTTCTATCATATTAGACCTGTTCAAGTCATTCAAAAACCAAGGATCTATCGGTATACAATGTCCCCCTACCCCTGGACCAGGTTTGTGTATATTGACACGTGGATGCATGTTTGCCATCTCTATAACATCCCATACATTGCTTCCGACCTTTTCAGATAGATCAGAAAGCTCATTTGCGAAAGCTATGTTAATGTCTCTGTAAGTATTCTCGGCCGATTTTACAATCTCGGCTGTTGTTGGATCCGTTGTACGATAATCGCAATCTGTAAATGATGAATATAAATTTTTTATTCTTTCGGCGGTTTCTTCGTCTGCACCTATTAGCCTATCGTTGTGTATTAGCTCTTCTAGAAGATTTCCAGGGAAAGCCCTTTCTGGACAATAAGCTAAGTTTACGTTGTAGCCCTCGCTCTTCAGTAAGGATTCAAATCTCTCTGTAGTTTTTGGAGGTATTGTCGATTCTATTATTATAACATTCCCGTTGTTTAGCACTGGTTTTATAGAACCAATAGCGGATTCAATATATGATAGATCAGGACTCTTGTCCTTAATAGGAGTAGGAACGGCCACTATGAATATGTCAGATTCCTCCGGCGTATCGGAAAATGATATATTATTTTTAACTTCTTCGAAAAGAGAAGGTATACCTTTCTCTTGTATGTATACATTCCCATCTCTGAGAGAGTCTATTTTATTTTCGTCTATATCAACGCCAGTTACATCATGTCCAGCTCTCGCTAACAGTAACGATGTCGGTAACCCTATGTAACCTAGTCCTATGACTGATACCTTCATAGTAAAAATAGAGAAATTAGCCCTTTATATATTACGGGTTTAATGAAAATGGAACGTTTCACTATAGTGAAACGGTGTTTGGAACGATTATTTGGATAAAATGTCCACGATTCTCTTACTGACGCCTTTTTTACCATAGGGGTTCTTGAATTTTTTCTTTTTCAGTTTCCCTGATTCTATCTTCTTTATCGTTTTCTGTGCTTTTTTTACATCTAAACCAGTCAAGAAATTTATCCCGCTTTTTAGACCTTCATCCCTTTCCGTATACTCTCTTATCAGGATACATGGGACCCCGAGCTCAAGGCTTTCTTCCTGTATACTCCCTCCATCCGTGATCAAATATTTTGCATTCTTTATCAGATGAACGAAGTCAACATAAGGAATGAGACCTGTTATTTCTATAATGTCATTTTTTCTGAGTTTCTCATATAATTCATACTCTTCCAATTTTTTTCTAGTGTTATCATGCATCGGCCAGAGGACTTTAATATTAGTAGATTCAACTATTTCTACAATTTTCTTCATCCTATCTTTGGATTTTATGTTTTCGTGTCTGTGTGAATTTACTAAACAATAATCCCCCTTTGGAATTTTCATCTTAGGTTTTTTCTTTAGTGTATAATGTATAGAATCTATGATAGTATTTCCGGTGTTTATTATCTTAGCTTTTCTTTTTTCATTTTTTAGATTTCTTTCCGTTCCTTCCGATACTGCTAAAAGAATATCTGAGAACCTGTCACATATCCTTCTTGA
>CAYQNF010000034.1:0-8154 GCA_964418905.1 uncultured archaeon
GGTGATTCTAAATTCGCTCAAAGGGGTTGGGTACAGAAACTTAGACAAGAAAAAGAGGTAACTGAATCCAACCTAACAGAAGCTGAAAATGACCTAAATAAAAATCTTGTTAGGTCATATGAAGTGAAAGAAGAGCTTTCTAATCTAGAGTTTGAACTTGAGTCATTGGAGGATAGTGTAGTTAACCTTGCGAGAGAAGAGAAAAAGATACTACTTGGAGAAAGAAATTATGATATTAATTTAGAGGATATATACGGTGGCGGTACTTACAAACAAAATGTTGCAGATTTAATCAAAAAATCACACGGAAGAGTAAATGGCTCTTCTTGGTTAAGGGAAAACAGTGTTGAAGTTTCTATGAATGAGATTAGAAGACGTGAAAGAAATGTTAAAAGATCTTTATATGCAGCTACTGCGGTAGCTGGGGCAGCTATTACAAGCGCACTTTATAGAGGTTTTACAGGGGATACGGATCTAATAAATGATGGTCAGGTAGTTGTAGAGTCTTTAAAAACGCTTGCAAGTAATCCACTCACATTTAGCTGGGGCGAAAGTCTAAGTACTGGAACTAAAATTTCTCTCGGAGCTGGAACGGCAGCAGGAATTGGAAAATTAATTCATAGTCTTAAAAAAGAAACTGATATAGAAAGAGACGCCAAGAAAAACGGAGAGGAAATAGACGAGATCGGATGGGAAAGTAAAGAAAGTGTCGGAATAAACGGAAATCATACTATAACAGGATCTACAGAAGAAGCAAGAGAAAGGTTAGAGGAGTTACAGACAGGAGGATCTATAACAGGTCTTACTGATAGAGAGATTGAAATATACCAAATATCTCCAGAATTGGAGAGGTTGGAAGGGAATGGTAAGAAAGTAAAAACTACTAATATAGGAAATACTAGTTTCGTTGCATCTAAACCCGAAAGAGTCGGAGAGGTTATAGTGTCAACGACAAAGCCTTTCGCTAAAAGAGGAAGAAAGAAAGGAGAAGCAATTGTTAAAAATGGTATATTAAGAGGAGATAAAGTAAAAACTACTGATGATTTAGAAAACGCATCTTTGAATATTGAGGATGTCAGAGAATTTACAGATAAGCCCGTAAGAGAGGGAGAGGCTATTCCAATCACTCTTATAGGATCAAACGGAAGCGAAGAAAGAGCTATAACAGTTTATTGTGGATTAACTAAAGGCCCTACTAAGCTTCCTGATTTAACTGATCATGGAATGAGTGTAACACAATGGAGAGTTCCTATCGAAGATAATAGAGATGCTAGAAAATTAGGACTTACAGGCAAAAAAGGATTAGTTTACAGAGATAGAAATATAGTACCAAACAAGCAAAAGACTCCTATAAGAAATCCAATCAGGGCCAACTAAATCCCATTTCTTTTATAAAGCTTCGGTTCTAAGGTAACTTGTTAACTATGGCTAAGAAAAAGAAGTCAAAGAAGAAGAAATCCAAGAACGGATTTAGTTTTTCTTTAGATAAGAAGTACATACCGTATGTGCTTGGGGCTTTCTTACTTTTAGCTGTTGGATCGTTAGCATATTATGGAGGGGGACTAGGTTTGACTAAAGAAACAGTAGAATCAGGAGATACAGTAGAAGTAAATTACGTAGGTACAACTGAAGACGGGGATGTTTTTGATACTTCTTACGAAGACAAAGCTAAAGAGGCAGATATATACAACGAACAAAGAGATTATGCGCCTTTGAAGTTTGAGGTCGGGGCGGGTCAAATGATTAAAGGATTTGACGAAGCTGTTGTGGGTATGAAAGAAGGCGGAGAAAAGACAGTTACATTAGAGCCTGAAGAAGCATACGGACCTTATAACGAAAGCTTGACTCAAGATATACCAAGAGATCAGGTACCTGAAGACGCTGAACTTGAAGAAGGAATGAGACTTGTTATGCAAAGCCAGAAGGGTCCAGTTCCGGTAACAGTGAAAAGTTTCAACAATGAGACCATAACACTTGATCTTAATCATCCATTAGCGGGTGAGACTTTGACATTTGAGATTGAGCTTGTTTCAATTGGCGGATCTGAATAAGATTCCCAATAAATCTCATTTTTTTATTTTAAAGAGAAGCGTTAATAAACTAAAGTTCTAAAGTAATTGTTATGTCAAAAACGCCTTATGTTATACTAGCAGTAATGATATCGCTAGTTATTCTTGTCAATTATTATCAATTTGATCTATCAATATCTAGAGTATCTGCTTCTAGCGTAGATGAAAGCGAAATACCTAATCAACCAGTTCATTGGCATCCTAGACTTATTATAGAAATAAACGGAAATAATACCAGAATACCTGCTAATGTAGGTATAGAAATAGGAAAAAATATAGATAATGATCTAAGTGGGGGCCCAGTTTCTCCAGTTCATACCCATGACGCAACTGGTCTTTTACATGTAGAAAACCAGAAACCCAAGTTAAAACCAGAAGCTTTGACCCTTGGATATTTCTTTCATGTTTGGGAGAAAAACTTGACTAGTGAATGTATATTCGAGTATTGTGAAAATGAAACGCATAGTTTTACAGTTACAGTGAATAATCAAACAATAGAAAATCCTAGGGACATAATTCTAAAAGATGAATTAACTATAGTTGCTAATTATGATGAACGTTAACGCATTTCTCCCGTCTATTCATAAAATTCTAATAAAACGTTTTTAAAGCGTTGGCACTTTAATTAATTATGACAAAAATTGACAGAGGCATCGTTTCAGCTATACTGGCTCCAATATTTATCGCAATAGCGGTTATGTTTGTCAATTTTGCTGGTAAATATGCTCATCCATTTCTAATAGCGGCGCTTTCACCTTTAATTTCTATCCTGTTCTTATTTCCCATCTTATGGGTATCAAAGGAAAAGCTATTTTTCAAGGAAATGTTTACTAATCTAAAAATCCCGTTCTACAAAGTCCTTTTCTTCCGTTCTATAATAGGTCAAGTATTAATCGTATGGGGATTTACTTCCACTACTTTAGTTAAGTCAATTTTACTTCTCAGACTAGAACCTCTATTTGTATTAATATGGAGCGTTTTCCTATTAGGAGAGAAAAGTACAGTTAAGAAGTTCATTTTAGTTGGACTTTTGATAATCGGAACATTGTTCGTAGTATCTCCAAATGATCCTATAAGTGCTATCAATGTGGGAGACTTGATGATAATAGCAGCGTTAGCATCTTTATCCTATTCGTATATACCAACTGAGAAAATAGTTAAGAAATCAAATGCTCTGAGCTTGACGGCTGTGTCAAATCTTGTTTCTGGCATATTTTTGACTGTTATAGCTTTGCTTATTTTCTCAGGTCCGGCGTTTAATATATCCTTAACAGGATGGGGACTAATATTGGGAGGATTATTAGCATTCAATGTAATAGGAATTACTTTATTCTTTTATGCTTTCAAAACGGTCAAGCCTTGGATAATATCATCGTTTTTGTCCTTACAGGTTATAGTAGGAATATTTTTGGCCATAGTGTTCGCAGGAGAGGCTATGACCAATATGCAGATCATAGGAGCTATAATAATTATGGCCGCTACTTATCTGATAGGAAGAGCACGGAAAGATGATTAATTCTTTTTCAAAATCAAGACGCTTTCTCTAATCTCTCCGATTTTTTCTCTTTCACTTGTTGTGGCTACTCTAGTTTTAGCTTCTATTATTTTTTCTACTTCAAACCCTTCTCTTTCTGCTAGTTTTCCCAGAAATAGGTCGGATACAACTATAGAATCGTCCACTACACCGCTTGATATGTTAAGAGCGACCTTTCCTGACGGCTTAAGGACTCTATACATCTCCCTTATGGTCATCCACATGTCATAGAAATAACGTTTGCTGTTGCCGGGAAGCTCTTGTTTCGGGAAAGGATCCTCGTATTCGTCTGAAGAGCCTACTATATTCTTGTCAAATTCTAACTTATTGTCAAAATATAGCTCATTTTCTATATCATAAATTTTTGAATATTCCTTTTTTGCTAAATATGGAGGAGATGTTATTATGTAATCGATAGATTCATCTTCTACGTCCAAGTTTTTTGCATTCATTTCCTTTACTTCAGTTTTACAGTCTCCGAATTCGGTTCTTTCCATGTCTTTAATCATTCTGAGGGATCCATTACTGAATGATTTTTTAAATGAGGCAACTGGTCTTTTCCTAACCTTTGTAACGGCACCGTCTCTATATATCCATGAATTTTTAAAACCATAATTTATTAGAACCAATTTGAAAAAATCTCTAATTTTTTCGTCTTTAATTTCTTCTACAATGTTTTTATAATGTATTATATCTTCTAAAACGCGAGGAGGATAGAATTTCTTTACGTAGTCGCTTATATCTAAATCAGGATTTGTAAATTCTTGAGCTTTTATCCATTTTCTCATCTTTCTTAATTCTTCAGTGTCATAATCTCTGGTTTTTACCTTGGAGACAAAGACAAGTAAAGGCATTATATCTCCGCCTATGGAGTTTATGCCGTTTTCTTTACATGTTAAGAGCGTTGTTCCTGTCCCCATGAACGGATCTAAAACAGTGTCATCTTTGTTTATATTAAATTCGTCTATAAAATAGTTAACAAAATCTCTCGAGTACCCTTCTTTGTAATAGAACCAATTATAGATAGGTATTCCTTTATTTGGTCCAAAAGTAACTAAATCCTTCAACTCATGCGTTTTTTCTATTTTGTACATATAATCACTTTAGAATAGCAAAACTTATAAGGAAAGTATAATTATTTCTAAAGAAATCCTTGGAGGTAAAATTTAATGGCTAAAAAGAAAGGCAAGGCATGTTCCTGCGATCTAGCTTCTATGTTGGGAGGAATAGCATTACTTGCTATTGGTGTCTATCTGACAGTACAGGGACTTGTACTTCAATTTGATGGAGCTACCTGGTGGCCAGTTACTGGTTGGTACGCAGTCGGTATATTGGTTCTAGTGGTTGGTAAAATGCTAAAGCATAGCGGTTGCTCTGAATGCAAACTGCACAACATGTAAAGTTTAAGGGGATAGCGTTCCCCGATAGTTTTTATTTTTTATAAATGTTGTCTAAACAATAATTTCCGCAACCCTTTGTCCATAAATAAAGTGAAGCTGTTAGTATTACAACGTCTCTTATCATGATTTCTATATTTATTTGATAAAGGTTTAGAATTATTCCAACTAGTAAAAACGAACCCGTCAATGCTGCCTCTTTTGTTCTATAACCGATCAAAAGAGCAGCTCCTATAATCGTTTCTAATATTCCGAATATTAACATGAAAGCCTTTAGTGATATTATACTTGTTATGATATTTCTTGTCCACGATGCTGTCCATAACATTCCTTGAGTTTGTGGATCCATTAAAGCTAAAATTCCGTAATAGAAAAATAGGATACCTAAAGATATTCTAACAGCGAAAACCGAATACGGCTTGTATAGATTTCCTATTTTTGTTAAAGCCATGTTTTATATATTTTCTTAGTACTATTTTAAGCTATGGACTTCAAAGCAAGAGGAGACTATAACCCACCGGAGAACGTAGAAGATTTTATTCAAGATTTAGATTTTTTAATAATTGGCGGAGGAGCAGCCGGTTACCCTGCAGGAGTTTATGCAGGAAGATTTGGAATGAATACGGTCGTAGTTACAAAAGAACGCGGAGGCCTTTTGACAACTACTCACATAGTTGAGAATTATCCGGGAGTTGTTGCGGCAACTGGGCCTGAAATAATGGATGCCATGGAAGAACACGTTAAAGATTATGACCTCCCTATAGTTGATGATATAATAACAAATATAGAAAAAGACGGAAAATATTACATAGCAAAAGATTCTTCTGGAAGAGAGTACAAAACTAAAACAGTTCTTTTAGCTACAGGAACTGAGCATAGAAAATTGGATATACCAGGAGAGGAAGAATTCTACGGAAAGGGAGTTTCTTATTGTGCTACATGTGACGCCCCTTTATTCAAAAATAAAAGGGTTGGAGTAGTTGGAGGTTCTGACTCCGCTGCCAAAGAGGCTTTATTAATTTCACAGTATGCTGAAAAAACTTACTTGATTTACAGAGGAGAAGAAATTCACCCTGAGCCTATTAACATGAAAAGAATTGAGGATAAAATAGACGAAGGCAAGATTGAGATAATAAACAATACTAACGTTACTGAGATAAAAGGAGACAATTTGATGTCTCATGTTATTTTCGATAAAGAGTATAATGAAAGTAATGAGTTTGAGCTTGACGGGTTGTTTATAGCTATAGGACATCTACCTCAAAACGATTTAGCAAAACAGTTGGATGTTAAGCTGACTGATAAGGGTGAGATAGATATCAATAGAAAATCAGAAACCAATGTCCCAGGTGTATACGCTGCCGGCGATATAGTAAATGATGAATTTAAACAAGCAATAATAGGAGCAGCCGAGGGTTGTATGGCGGCATGGGCAGCTTACGAGTATGTTAACAAAGAATTTTTAGGCGAAAAAGAAGCAAAGAAGAAAAGGATAGAGACGAAATAGAAGTTCTTTTTAGGAAAAATATATAACTATCATTTAAATATCTCATATGTTAATTATTTTTATCATTTTATGGCTTGGTTGGTGTATTAGATGAACTGCTTTATTCATTTACAGTCTTTAGGATGGAACGGTTATTGTGACCAATGTAAGAAATTTTGGGAACATTGTAATAACGATAACTTGAATTTTTGAAATAGGAGTTATTTCTGATCTAACAGAAACTTATAAATATCTTACAATTAAGAATAATGAGTTGAAGTGAGTATTATGGCAAGTAAGTCAAAAAATAAACAAAAAGGAAAGAATAAATCATCTAATGATGTTAATCAGGATGCTGTTCCTGCAGAAATTGTTCAATTATTGGGACGTGCGGGCTTTAAGGGCGTTCATAAGGTTAGATGTAAGGTTCTAGAAGGAAGAGATTCTGGAAAAGTACTTGTTAGAAATGTTAATGGTCCTACTCAAAAGGGAGACATTTTAATGCTTAGAGAAACTGAAATGGAATCAAGTGGTAGATAATATGGCTAATTGTTCTTTTTGTAATAGTGAAAATGTAGCAAAAATGCATGTGACAAATAAAGGACAGACTCTCTTTTTCTGCTCTAAGAAATGTCAAGATAATGTTTTGAAATATAAAAGAGATCCAAGAAAATTCAAATGGGCTTCTAAAGAAAAAGTTGTAGAAGTTCAATAAAAACATATAGTCTAAATTTTGTTCGGTATGATACCAGATTGGATCAAAAGATTATTAGGTGGAGATGTAAATATGTCAAAAGAAAAAGCTTCTGAAAAATTAAAAGAAAAAGAAAGCAATCCTTATTCTTTAAATGGTAGAGATATTACATGCGCATACAAATTCTTGACGAGTGTAGGAGAAAATGAGTTTACTTATGAGGATTTACAAAAAGAATTGAATGTCCCAATGAGTAAAGTCTTTCATTTGGGTCGTGTTTTAGTTGACTATCGTTGTGTTAATATAGAAAGAATTAAAGAAAGAAGTGACATTATGGGAACGACTAGTTTTGTTAAAGACAGAAAAGCAAATATAGTTGATTATAGACAGCACAAAATAGGAGAAAGAGAAACAACGCCTATTTTCAGAATAACGGAAACAGGGGAAGAACTTTTGTCCAACGGAATTGAAGAATTGGGCAAACACCTCACAAAATAAATACCCTAAATAATGTTTTTATATCAACAGAAATTATATCATTGTTATGGCACTAGAAGCATTATCAGTGTATGGCGATTGGGGCTTTTTAGCCCTTAGGGTTGCTTTGGCAGCTGTGTTTTTGTATCACGGTTTTCCAAAACTTAGAAGCCCTAAAGGAATGGCCAAAAATATGCAAATGCCAACGATTGGACCAGTTCTGATTGGACTTGTAGAAGTTCTTTCATCACTGTCTCTACTTTTTGGAGTTTATCCAAGATGGGGAGCGTTGGGTATAGGAGTTATAATGCTAGGAGCATTATTCTTCAAAATATTCCAATGGAAGGTACCATTCTCGGCCCAAGATCAAATGGGATGGGAATTTGACCTAGCTCTTCTTGCAGCCGCTTTGTTGCTGCTTACGGTAGGTCCAGGATCGTTGATAGTTTTGCTTTAAAGCTATTCCAACCCCTTTCTTTTTTATTTTTTAAAGAAAT
>CAYQNF010000035.1:0-8022 GCA_964418905.1 uncultured archaeon
GCTTATTTGATGTAAGTTTAAGTAATTTTGATCCATTCTTTGTAGCACCGTTACCTGCTATTTACATAGCTATATTCTTTATAGCAGAAACATTCTTCGGATGGGAAACCACTACGTTTTTAGCAGAGGAGACCAAAAATCCAAGAAAGAATTTACCCAAAGCCTTGATTATAGCAACAACTGTTGTTGCACTGATCAGTATATCGCTTACATTCGTATTGTTAGGATTATTTGACTGGCAAGTGATAGGACAAAGTACGACCCCACTAACCGATATGGCGCTTAGCATATTTGGACCCGTAGGAGAAACTATTTTCCTATTCGGCATATTTTTCGTGATAATGGGAGCTGCCGCAGCTTGGATAGTTTCATCACCACGTTTACTTATGGCAATGTCGAGAGATAAATTATTCTTCTCGGCAGTTTCAAAGATACATAAAAAAAGGAAAACTCCTTACAACGCTATAATACTTCAGACCGTTATAGCGTCATTAATAATGGTAATGGGATTCGGAAGCTATCAGACACTTTTGGAGCTCCTAGTACCTCTTGTTTTGATAATGTATTCCGTAGTAATGGCGGATGTGATAAAATTAAGAATTTCAGACAAAGATAAAAAACTAAGAAGATACTTCCATGCACCATTCCCTATAATCGGACCAACTTTGATAATTCTATTTAACCTGACCCTGATTGGAATATGGATGTTTACAATACACGGAGCCGCCAATGTATTCTCACTAGGAATAGCCTTTATCGTATTGGGTATACCTTCCTATTTCGGAGTTAGATTAATAGCCGATAAGAAATTTGCTGAAAAATTTTATGATAAATTTTACATATTCTGGGATAAATTATTTCCGTTATGGTACGGAGAGGAAGAAAGAAACAAAGTAATAGCAAACGTAGACATAAACAAAGGCTCCCAGGTATTGGATTATGGCTCATATACAGGGATGACAACAAAAGACTTGACAGCACACGTAGGAGAAAAAGGTGTAGTAGTTGCAGTTGATATTTCAAGAAAAGGATTAGAATATGCCAAGCTTAGAATGCGAGATAAAGATAATATAATATTCGTAAAAGAAGAAAATGTTGTACCGTTTAAGAAAAACACATTTGACGGGATAACTTTAGTTTCAATGATAGAACATATGGAACATCCAATAAAAGAAATGAAGAATCTTAATAGAATACTCAAGAAAGACGGTAAAATTTCCGTATTAAGTTTTGGGAAATCGTTTGGAGTACCCGCTCCTTATAATCTAAAAAATGAAAAAAGGTTGAAAAGTCTATTCAAAAGATCTGGATTCAAAAACATAAAAATAGAAAAGAAGAAAAAACTTTTCTCTGAAATGTTCTTTATCTCAGCGGAGAAATGAATTCTCTACCCAAGAATAAAAAGGTAAAATCTTTTCTGAAATTTTAGTCATTAGACCTGTTCCTCCTATAACTCCTTCGGCGGTAGTTTCAAAATAACTAAGTAGAGCATTCCGGACGCCTTCCCCGACGGAATATAATAAATAAAATTTATAATTTTCTGGACTTACTTCTGGGTCCGTAGGTTCGCTTGATTCATATAAGCCTACATTGCCTATTCCGGGTTGACTATATTCACAATAATCAGATCCTTCTTCCGTCTCGTGCCAATTCCAAAGAGATGAACGAGTTCCTGAATACGTCACTTTATTCTGACCCTGAGCATCCTCTTCTATATTTTCTTCTATTTCACAGTTGGCCACAGTAGTAGATGCGAATGTTTTATCTCTTATATTTAGTTCGATTGCATTACCTGGACCGATATTTCTTCCATAAAGCTCCGGTGGATCTCCTTCATGATTTTCTGTTTCTTCATGTCCTATTATCATAGTACCGTCTAGAGGTTTGTCTATGATAGTACCGTCAATCTCTAGATCGGGGTGGAAAATTTCCTGATCAGACTCAAAAGGAAGACTAAGACTGAAATATTTTCTTTCTTCGTCTGGACAATAACTTTCTCTGCAAGTTATTGTCATAGTAGATAGATCTGGGAATGTAATAGTTATTGGATTATTTCTGCTAATCCATCCGCGGATGTAATTGTTTCGATACTCACTTGACCCGTCTGGTTTGTAATATTGAGTAGGAAGTATGATTTGCGGAGATACTCCACTCGCCGAAATTTTCTTTTCTTTTATGTAAGATTCTAAGTTAGTTTTCTCCTGATCGTTTTTCCAGTCCCATATTGTTATTGGGTTATAATCACTATCATCATTTCCTTGACAATCATCTTCATTTGTGTAGGTTTTTCCTTGAATATTTAGCCCGATGAAACTATTTCTTAGTAAGTCGTTATAAGTAAACTTCTCCTGATGCTTCTTAATAACCCAATCGCCATCCGCTGCTGCGCCTTGAATGTCACCGTATACTTCAATTTCAAAATCATTTGTCCTAACACTGTCGCTAAAATCAAAACATGTTCCTTCTATACCATACTCATTATCCAAATCTTCTATACCGTGTTTAACAATTCTACCATCGAAATAATAACGTAGCGGTACTATTACATTTTGGCCAGGTTCATCTCCTCTCAAAACAACAACAACGGTTCCGCCGTCAGGTGTTTGAAGAAAAACAGACTTTCTGATATCAACTCCACTGTACTCCAAGCTCGGTTTAAAGATAACATCAACATAATCATCGCCGCTAACAAATTCACTATATTCTAATTTAGATCCGGGATCGATTTTCCCAATAGTTTCATTCGCATATGGCTCAATTTCACCCGGTTCAACTTCACTTGGGTCGGGAAGATCTGATCCGTCTATTCCGCAATCGGATGGACAGCTTAAACTAGTCTCCCCGCTTAGACTATCGCAGACACCGTCCTGATTACAAGGACCTACGTCAGGTCTGCAGTCAGACGGACAAGAATTTTCATTTTCTCCTTTATGCTCTTCGCAAATCGTGTTTCCGCATGATGGGATTTTTTCTCTTGTTTCTTTTAATGTTTTTAGTTCTGTACTTGCTGTTATGTTGATATTAGTTGGCTGCTTATAAAGTGTTCTAAATGAAGCAACTTCAGGCGATATTTTATATGCACTAATACTTCCACCATTACCGTCTCTGGTATGATATTTATTTGCTTCTTGGATAGCACGTATTCTAGCACCATAAACAGTATTTTCTTTTAATCCTTCTATCTTAACGCCATCCGAATCATAAAGTTCATTTTTTGTAACTATTTTACTAAAAGAGTCCTCTGAATTACCGACAGATATTTTATATCTAGTATGATCTGGATTTTCATCATCTCGAGAAGGAACTATTCTAATATAATTATGTCCTTTGTCCAATATAACTGGGTTTGCAGGAGTTTCAGCCAACGTCCAAACGCATACACTATTTGAACTGCGATTAATGTTACCTACTAAATCTCTAGCATCCGCGGTGAATCCACAATACTCAGTGTTTGGTTCAAAGCCTAAAAACGTGTCACATTTAGATACCCATCCTCCAGTTTGCTGACTACCCGGACCAGAAAATAAAACCTTATTGCCTGACCATCCGTATTTACTCTCTCCGGAACCCCCGTGATCATTATAACCTCCGCAGATCCTTATTTCTCCCGCGTTTAATGGGTTTCCTTGAACTTGAACATAAGGAACTCGATTATCTATGGATATATAACGGAAATCTAAGTCATCTGTACTTGTCTGTCTTTCGTATTCCCACGGATTTTCCCAATACTCAACGTCCCACTCACACGTCTCTCCATCGGGACATGTTAAAACCACTTCGGTATAATCCTCACCGTTAAAATTATGATTAAGATCGCTATCATAGCAATCATTATAAAAAGATCCACAATACATGCTCTCCCCAGACAAATAGCCTCCTACCTTATAACCCATGTCATAGCATGGTACTCCTCCATCATCTACACAATAAAATTCCGCATTTACGCTACCGGAATACCACTTCGTATATTCTTTTATTCCGTCATTCGTAGATACAGAACCTATAAAATCAGAAGGATTAGAAAGTTCTATTCTAGCTTCGGCTTCTACAATATCCAAGCTGCCTAAAGTAAATAAAATCAAGGCTAAAACTACGATATTCTTATTTAAAGCCATAAAAATACTTTATAAGCTTTATTTAAAAAACTTTGAAAATAAGATAAAAACATTCAAATAGAGTAAATACAAACTAAATATAGACGGTGTAACATGGTCAAAGAAACTAAAGCTAAAGATGTAATGACAAAGAATGTAATAACACTGAGTCCCAGCGATACTGTAGATAAGATTGTAAAAACTCTTTCTAAAAACAAAATAAGCGGTTGTCCTGTAGTAAAAAAAGGTAAACTACTAGGCATCGTAAGTGATACTGACATTTTAAACGCCTTGGACGTACATACAAAAATCAATGTTTCATCAGTACCGCAGTTTGCTTTCGTTCTAAGTAGATTGGAAAACCATGAACTAGAAAAATTAGAAGCAGAAATGAAAAGCGCGAAAGAAGTTAGAGCAAAGGATATAATGACAAGTAATCCCGTTTCAATACACGAAGACGAGGAAATAGAAAAAGCGTTGCAGTTAATGAACAAACACGATATAACAAGAATACTTGTCGTAGATGAAAAAGAAAAGCTGAAAGGAGTAATATCCAAAATAGACATAGTTAAGAAATTAGCTAGTTTTTAGTTTCTCAAATAATTATATAAGACAATACAACAAACCATGTTAATAAATTCGGAGGATTTAAGATGAAAATAGCAGAACTAAAGCCTGGACAAGGTGACGTAGAACTAGAAGCTAACGTTGTTAAGATAGACGGACCTACAGCAGTAAACACAAAATTCGGTACTAAAGTAAACTTGACAAAAGCTACTCTAGAAGATGACACAGATAGAATTGAGTTAGCGATCTGGGGAGACGATCACGAAGTCGAAGAAGGAACTAAAGTAAAAGTAACAAAAGCATATGTAAAAGAGTTTAGAGGAGATAAACAACTTTCTCTAGGAAAAGAAGGGACAATAGAACAAGTAGAATAAACACCCAAAATCCCTAGTTTCTTTTAATTTTAATATCTTTAGCTTTAATTCTAAATAGGTGTTTTAATGTTAGGAAAGCTTGGAGACGGTCTAAAAGGAATAATAGACAAGATCACAAAAAGGGGTCATATAGATGAAGCTCTGTTAGATGAAATTATTAGAGATATTCAAAGATCATTATTACAAGCAGATGTAGAGGTCAAATTAGTATACGAAATGACAAGCAACATAAAAGAAGCAGCCAAAGGAAAGCCTCCTGAAGGAATGACTCCAAGGGAACATGTAATAAAGACTGTTTATGATGAATTAGTTCGTTTACTGGGAGACGAGCCAGCAGAAATGCCAATAAAGCCAACCCGTATTCTATTACTAGGCTTATTCGGAGCAGGTAAAACCACAACATCAACTAAGATAGCTAAATTCTACCAAAAAAGAGGTCTCAAGCCTGGACTTATAGGAGTAGATGTACACAGGCCAGCAGCTGCCCAACAATTAGAACAAAATGCAAAAAAGATAGATGCTGATTATTACATAGACGCGGATGAAAAAGACCCAACTAAGATTTTAAAAGACGGGTTAAAAGAACTGAAAGATTCTAAAGTTATAATAGTGGACTCTGCCGGTAGGGACGCATTAGATAAAGATCTAATAGAAGAAATAAAAAACATTGATTCAATTTTAGATACTGAAGAAAGATTACTAGTTATACCAGCTGATATAGGACAAAGTGCTAAGAAACAAGCAGAGAAATTCAAAGAAGCTTTGGATATAACAGGCGTTGTTGTGACCAAATTAGATTCTACAGCAAAAGGCGGCGGAGCATTAAGCGCCTGTCATGCTACTGGATCCCCTGTAAAATTAATCGGTACTGGTGAGGGCGTAGATGATTTAGATCTATATGAACCTGAACGTTTCGTTGGTCGTCTTCTCGGTATGGGAGATCTCAAAGCTCTTCTCGAAAAGGCCAAGGAAATAGAGATAGATGAAGACCAAGCCAAAAGAATGATGAAAGGGGAATTTGATCTTAAGGATTTTAAAGAACAGATGGGACAAATGACAAACATGGGATCCCTAAGTAAGATAAGTAATCTGATACCAGGTATGGGGAATAAGATACCTGAAGACGCAATGAAGGAACAAGAAAAGAATTTAGAAAAATTCAAATTTATTTTAGACTCATTTACGGAAGAGGAATTAGAAAATCCAGACATAATAAACAAGTCTAGAATACAAAGAGTGGCAAAAGGGTCAGGCACATCTGAAACCGATGTTAGAACATTATTGAAGCAATACAAGCAATCTAAGAAGATGATGAAGATGTTTAAAGGCGGAAAGCCAAGAGGAAATATGAAGAAAATAATGAAAAATATGAATCTTGATGATATTCCCGGTCTATAAGCCGAATTTTTATTCTTTCGGGGGTAACGTATAGAGATGAAACGTAAGCCCTATGTATGTGTAACAGGTCCAACTGAAGTAGACCATGTTGAAATGTTATCCGCTTATTTCAAAGAAGCCGGATTTGACGAATATAGTTCCCATATAGGGATGCTCGGCTTTCTTATAACCGACGAGGTTATGGATCGTGGCTGGTCAGATGATAGAAGAAATGTTAGAAAAAATAATTTGCGGCCTCTTCTGGAAGCCAGTGATGTAAGCAATGCACTTCACTATCATACGAAAAATTTTAGGGATTTCACAGACGATGTGAAAGAATTGTTTTCTTTAGATGACATATATGATGATGATTTATGTAGGATTCTTCAATTCAACAGTATTCCATTTAAAGAACATATAGAAATTATAAGAGGAGATTTCCCAGAACTAGAGATTATACTTACAATACACCCAAACATTGTTCAAGATATTTTCAGGGAGAGTACTACCATACCTCGAGGCCCGGGATTTTATGAAAATATTGACTATATTCTTCTAGACCCATCAAGAGGCAGAGGGTTACAAATGGACATGGAAAAAACATCGGAAGAATTAAAATTTCTCTCGAAGAGGTTAGATGCAACGATAGGTATATCTGGAGGTCTATACGGTGGAAATGTACAGGAAGCAATAAAGAAAACAGAGTCAAGCCTCGGGAGTAAAAAATTCTCGGTAGACGCGCAAACTAAATTAAGAACTGAAGAAGAGGGAAGAAAACTTACCGAACTTGACCCGGAGAAGGGAGGCAGGTTTATACGCAAATCTGCTGAGAATTTACTGGATTGATATAAATGAGGACTTTTGTAGTAAAAATGAATAATTCTAAACCTGAGATCAATATAAAAAACCTTCCGGGATCCGGGAGATATGACTTAGCCGCGAGATGTATTTCATCCGCCTTATGGGTTTCGCACGGGATAAGGGAAAATGCTGAAATTTGTATTGTCTTAGAACCATTAAAAACAGTTCTACATTTCACACCAGATATTGAAAAATTGAATCCTGACGAGAGGAGTATAACCCTTTGGACGAAGAAAATTTTAGAGGAAACTCATATAAATCCAGGAATCGAGAAATTGGATTTAGATTTCAAGTCTCTCCTGAAGGAGTTCCAAGGAAGAAAAATATACACATTAAACAAAGACGGAGAAAATTATAAAAATATAAAACTGGAAAACGATTCCGTTTTCGTCTTGGGAGACAACAATGGCTTATCATAAGAGGATTTAGATTTATTAAAATCCTTAAATTCAAAAAGCATATCACTAGGTGAAAAAGAGTACATAACATCAAACTGTATAGGATTTCTGAATATATTATATGACAACGACTCATCCTTCTAGTTCAGCTAATAATCTTTCTAATCTAAAGAGAGAAAGCGCGTTTATGTTATCTGTAAATGGAGTCCTGACAGAATCCAGGTACAAAACTCCCAAGGAAAGATTTTCGATATCCCTGCCTTGATATGCTGATTTTCTCATGGAATTCACAAGCGGTCTTGGGACCGGGGAATTTGAGAACGATCTGGAATCAAAAAAGACTGCCTTCTC
>CAYQNF010000036.1:0-7862 GCA_964418905.1 uncultured archaeon
AATCAATTCCATCGAATTGCGCACGGCCTGATATTTTGTAAGCATTATCTCTTCTCTCTGCTACGATGTATATATTCTCAGGGTCTTCAATTGATATCGCAGTTGCTAAATTAGAGGCAAGTCCTTCGTATTTCGATCTTATTTTCCCTATTTTGATTTGTCCTATCTTTTCTACACTATTTTCAAATTCTCTTTTACATCTTTCAAATTCCTTACTGAAGGTCTCATAAACTTTGCTTAATTTTTTATTTGATCTAACGTCTTCCAAGGTTTCTGCGTCTAATAGTATTTGTCTTACCTCGCTGAAATCCAATTCAAATAAGGAGGAACTTATCATTTTTTCCACTTCTCCGGTTTCGGTATTGAACATGTCGTCTTTGTCCTTTACGTCTATCCAGTTGTCCATTATGTCTCTAACGTCCTCAAATGCGTAATCTCCTATACAGCCCAAAACCGGTAACCATTCATAGTCTTTGATATCAGTAACTTCATTAAATACCTTGTAGGTAAGATAAGAACCGGGTTGATAAGGATAACCAGTCTCTAGCGCTGGATTGTAATGTACTATATTATCAGATGATGTATCAGAACGGGTTGGGTGATGGTCTATATGGAGACATTTCTTTTCTTCTGGTATGTTTAGTTCTCTAACTGCCAAATCTAGCGCCATGAAAACATCAAAGTCGTCTAAATTATCGTCTATAACATTTTGAACATTGTCTATACTTGAAGTAAAGCCTTTCACATTCTCAAAACCTAGCTGTTTCAGAGCCTTCATTGCTATAACTCCGGAACCTACTCCATCCATGTCATCGTGGTGTATAACGCAGACTGAGTCCTGGTTGTTTAGGTTTTCTACAAACTTAACCGCTCTGTAAAACTCTTCAGAATCATCAAACATGTTAATCCTCTTCAAACTCCATGAACATCATAGGCGGCGCTGCTCCCGGATTAACAAAACCGTCAAACTTAGCATCAAAGTAATCCATTTCATGTAAAATTTTAGCTTCTATAGTTCTTGGTTCGGTTGTACCGAATTCTCCGGCATGTGCTGCCACGCAATGAACTACGTCTTCTGGGAATCCTCTAGCGTATAATTCCGCAGTTCCGAATATTGTATGGTCAATAGTTAATCCAGAATGAACTACAGCGTCTTCCCATTTCCATTCGTATAGTTTTGCGAAATCATGAATAAGCGCAGATGTTATTAGAGTATCCATATTTATTTCGATATCATAAACTTCTTCCATCTTCTCGGCCGTGTTGATGCAAAGATTAACTACCGAATAAGTATGATCGATTAATCCTCCTGGGTATCCGTGATGGAATGATTCTGGACCAGCTGGACATTCTTCCCAAGAAACGGCTTCCCATTTCTTGAAATTGTCATTGCTAAGTTCTGGATTCTTCATTAGTTCTGTAGTCATGCCTCTAAGAATATCATCTTCAATCTTTTCAGCTATTTTCAATAGATCTTCTAGTTTATACTTCGCTTTCTTGTCTGTCATAACTAATCATCATTTAGAACGTTTTTATTTCTTTGTAAAGGAAAAAGAAACGGTAAGATCTTCGTATTTCGTCTCGTTTTCTTGGCCCGAGTCACTAAAATCAAGATCAGAGGCACCTACCGATGTTTCAAGATCCTGATCTTCTAGAAAGTCTTTGAAATCATCAGAACAGTTAACTGTTAATTTTATTCTTTCTTCTACATTCATTTCATTTTCCTTTCTTTGTTCTTGTATATTCCTAATCAATTCTCTGTATAGTCTTTCTCTTTTTATGGAATCGTCTTGGCTTGTGTCTATCTCAACTCTCCCTCCTAGGAATGAGTAATCTCCTTCAGGTACTCTGAATTCTATATCATCTTTATCAAGAACATGGTCTCCAATCTTCACTTCTTCGTCTTCTTCAAGAGTTTTGTTCAATTCCTCTGGATCCTCTTTTTGTATATCTTTTTCTATCTGTTTAACAGCAGATCCGTACTTCTTACCTACGGATCCATAATTTAGCTTAACCTCATAGTCAACCGACTCTACTTCAGTTTTTATTTCATGCGCATTGGCCATTTTTGATAGTATATCTTCCAATGCCTTGATTGAGTTTACAACTTTTTGGGATCCATGTATTGTTATAGATTTAACTGGCCATCTTAGACTTATTCCTTCGTCTGAGCGGGCAGCGTTTACCGATTCTAAAGCGTTTCTTGCTATGTTCATATCTTCTTCAAGCTTTTCATCTATGCTTCCAACTTCTGGCCATCTTTCTAGGTGAATACTATCTTCGTTACCTAGAGATGACCATATTTCTTCTGTTATGAAAGGAGCAACCGGAGACATTATTTTAGCTAGGGTTTCGAATACTTTGTTTAGAGTATAGAATGCCGCTTTCTTGTCATCGCCTTCGTATTGAGGCCACATTCTATCTCTTATGATCTTTATGTACCATCTGGATAGATCGTTTAGAACAAACTTTCTTAGATTACCTACGGCTTTATGGGCCTCAAGTTTATCATAAAGATCTTTATTTTTTTTGACTAATGAATTTAATTTGCTAAGTATCCATTCGTCTTCTGTGTTTAGATCCTCTACCTTTTCTACATCTTCTCCGTACGTTTCAAGGAAATTATAAGTATTTGTTAGCGTGTTGAAGAATCTTCTAACATCCTCAACTTCATCCCAAGAAAAGTTGAAATCCTCCCAAGGAGGCTTAGATAATAAGTAAAATCTTAATACATCTCTTCCGTATTTGTCTATTACTTCTTTAGGAGAAATCCCATTGCCCCTACTCTTGCTCATTTTCTTTCCTTCGTTTAGAGTAAATCCGTGGAATATTACATTATTCATTGGTCTTCTATCCATGGTGACTAGACCTGTTATCATAAGAGAATTCCACCAGCCTCTTATCTGGTCGGGACCTTCTATAACTAGATCTACTGGCCATAGACTTTCGAATGGTTCCTTGTTCTTTGGGTAATTAAGAGAAGCCCACGGAGCTACTCCTGAATCAAACCAAACGTCTAATACGTCCGGTATTCTTTTCATTTCTCCGCCGCAATTACAGTCTAGTTTAACAACATCTATGAAAGGTTTGTGTAAATCATCTAATTCAGCTCCTAACTCGTCGGAAGATCCTATTACTTTTATTGAATCACAAGTAGAACATTCCCATATTGGTAACGGTATTCCCCAATATCTTTGTCTTGATATTGGCCAGTCGCCTAATGATAATAACCAGTTCTCAAATCTTGAACCTGCCCAGTCGGGCATCCAGTTTATTTCTTCATTCTCTTCAATAAGCTTGTCTCTGAAAGCTGTTACTCTAAAGAACCATTGAGGAACGCTTACAAAAAGCAGAGGAGTATCACATCTCCAGCATTTTGGATATTCGTGAGTTATAGAACCTTGGTAAAGAAGAACATTCATTTCGTCTAACATCTCTTTTATCTTATCGTCTGCGTCTTTTACGAAAACGTTTGCTAGTGGAGATTTCACTTCTTCTGTATATTTGCCATCTAATCCCACTGGGGAGAGTATGGGAAGGTCATGTTCCTTTCCTACCTCATAATCTTCCTTTCCGTGCCCAGGAGCGCTATGTACTAAACCAGAACCTTCTTCGACGCTTGCGTGTTGATCTGAAGGTATAACTCTATAAGCATTTTCCAATTCATCTTCGTAATTTAGGTAATCTTTGAGAGGATTATCATATCTTGTTCCAACCAGTTCGTCTCCCTTTACAGTTTTTTCTATTTCATAGTTTTCTATTTCGGATTTCTTCATAACTTCTTCGACTAAGTTCTCAGCGAGAATTAATTTTTCGCCTTTTGCTGAAACATATACATAGTCTTTGTTAGGGTTTACCATTATTCCTGTATTTGCTGGTAATGTCCAAGGGGTTGTGGTGTATATTACTAAATATTCCCCTTCTTTGTTTCTAACCGGGAACTTTACAAAAACTGAAGGGTCGCTCTTGTTTATGTATTCGATTTCGTTATATGCAACCGCTGTTTCACAATGAGGACAGACATGAACAGGATACTTTCCTTTGTATAGAAGATCTTTTTTGTAAGCTTCTTTGAAAGTAAACCAAGCGCCTTCTATGTAATCATTATGAAGTGTTATGTAGGGTCTATCCCAATCCATCCATACTCCTAGATTTTTGAACTCTTGGTTCATTGCGTCTATATGTTTTGTTGCGAACTTTTCACATTCCTTTATGAAATTCTCTATCCCGAATTCTTCTATATCGGATTTTTGTTTTAGGTCCAGTTTCCCCTCGACTTTGTTTTCTATCGGAAGCCCGTGGGTATCATACCCTGGCTGGCACCATACATTTTTCCCTTGCATTCTCTGAAATCTTATGTAGGTGTCTTTTAGGGATTTGTTCCATGCGTGTCCCATGTGTATTTCCCCGTTTGCATACGGAGGACCATCTAAGAAAAAGAATCTTTTTTCTCCTTCTAAGGACTCTTTGACCTTCTCAAAGGTCTTTTCCTTCTTCCATTTTTCAAGTATTTTTTCTTCGACTTCTTTCATCTTTCTATGATCCATAAGTACACCTGTTTAATTTAATAGAATGAGAGCTAAAGAGCTTTAAAATTAGTGGTCTAATCAAGGATAATATAAATCTTCACCTTAAGCACCAAATATAATTATATCTAAAATCTATATAAAAATATGGACTGTGATGTTTGTTTTACCAGAAAGGCTACGCGTAAAGTTGATTTCGACGACTCAATTTTAAATGCATGCGAAGTCTGTGTTGATCTTGGAGAAGAGATAAAATGAAAATATTGCTGATCAATAATTACAGTCAATTCTTTGATACTTTAAAGGGTAGACTTTCTGATCACGATGTAACAGTTGCTTCTTTTGATAGGGAATGTATCATAGGATTAGATGAGTTTGATTGTATTATACTATCCGGGGGAAGTAGATTTGAAGTCATGGAAAATGAGGACATGTTCCAGGAAGAAATGAGAATAATAAGAAATTCCAGAAAGCCTATTTTAGGTATATGTTTGGGACTTCAGATTATCGGAAGAGCTTTTGATGAGAATATTGTAAAATTAGATTCTATGATAGAGGGGCCGCAGAATATAGAAATACTAAAAGATGATGTTTTGTTCTCTGGGTTCGAGAAAGGAATGAAAGTTTTTCAAAGTCATGAATGGGGAATGAAAGAAGCAAAGAACCTTATACCAATTGCAAAGTCTGAACACTGTATAGAGGCCTTTAAGCACCCGGATAAGATAATTTATGGAGTTCAATTCCATCCTGAAGTAGTTGAAGGTAATGACGGGATCAAAATCCTTGAAAATTTCCTTAAACTCGCTGAAGGGCTTTACGCGTAATATTGTTTATTTTAATAAGTTTCTCCGAATGATAATATAGGTGTAACATATGTCAGCTCCAAGAGGAACGGAAGATTATCTTCCGGACGAACAGGAATTGAGAAGAAAAGTAATAGATATTGTTAGAGCTAGTTATGAAAAATACGGATTCCGCGAGATGAGTACACCAGCTTTCGAAGACTTCCCTACGCTTACTAAGAAAGCCGGAGAAGAAATCAAAAAGGAAATTTATTATTTTGAAGACAAAAGCGAAAGGCCTCTTGGATTACGTTTCGATTTAACCGTTTCACTTGCTAGAATAATGGCAGAAAAAAGAGATCTGTCCAAACCGTTTAAGAGATATTGTATAGATCGTGTTTGGAGATATGATAGACCAGGTAAAGGAAGAAAAAGAGAATTTTGGCAGGCGGATGTTGATATAGTAGGATCTGATTCCAAAAAGGCTGACGTTGAATGTTTAGCTGCACTTTTGGACGCATTGAAATCTTTAGGATTTACAAATCTATCAGTTAGAGTAAATAGTAGAAAATCATTGATTAACTTCGCTGAGTCGATAGGGTTAAAATCAGGAAAAGAACAACAAGACGCTTTCACTGCGATGGATAAACTGGATAAGATAGGAAGAGACGGTGTAGAAAAGGAACTGAAAGATAGAGGAATTAAAAAGAAACAGAGAGATAAAATACTAAAATATTTACAGGAAGGTTGGGACAAAGAAGAGGAAGGATGTGAGGAGATCCAATCTTTTAGAGAAGAAGCTAAAAATTACGGAATTGAGGATAAAATAATACCAGACCAATCGCTTGTCAGAGGACTTAATTATTATAGCGGTCTTATTGTCGAGATAATGTCTCTTGGAGACGAGGATATAGGATCTATAGCAGCAGGCGGTCGTTATGATGGTCTTGTTAAATTATACGGAGGTGAGGATCTTTCCGCAGTTGGTATGTCTATTGGAATTGATCGTATAGTTGAAATAATAAAGGAAAGAGATTTACTTGAAATTGAAACGAACAGAACTTTTGTTGTAGCAGTTAATGATGAAGTCAGAGATCATGTTTTCAATTTAGTTGAAAAGCTAAGAGATGTTGGAATCCCAAGCGATTATGATATATCTGATCGTGGACTGTCTAAGCAGCTTAGACATGCAGATAACACAGGATTTAGGTACGCAGTAATAATAGGAGAAAAGGAATTAGAAAGAGGTAAATATACCTTAAAAGATCTCAAACTCGGAAGCGAGAGAGAAGCTGAAGAAAAAGAGTTGTTTGAGATAATAAAATCATAGATTCTTTATAATTATTCCTGTCCGTACATTTCAATCCATTCGACTTTTTCAAACTTTTCGTAGAACCTTACAAAAATATTGTCTATTTTTAGCTTTTTCGTTCCGGAAATTAGAAGCCCAAGAGTTCTATGGTATCCTTCTACTAATATCAGATCCCCGTTTTGCCTTGAGATCACTATAGAACTTCCTTTCTCAGAACTTCTTTCCATGACCTCTTTGGTAAATATGTAATCCTTGCCGCCGTTTCTATATTCGAACACTTTTTCTATAGCAGTGCCTTCATAGTATCCTTCTGGTAGATTTTCTATAAGATCAGCTACACGTCCTAGAGTATAACCTTCCAAGCTATCAAAATTATGCCCATTTTCGTTAAGAACGTGTCTTATGGATTTATATTGAGAAATCCCGTTTTCATCTTTCCCAGAACCAACGTTTGGCCATATAATTTTTAGATCTCTTATATTGATAGTTTTCCCTTTCATAATTCATTCCCCATTAAACAATAGTCAGATAATAGAATTATTACATTTCTCCGCGAAGGTCAGAATAAATCATCCGATTATTAAATTTGCAGAGCTATACCAGACAATCTATCAAATAATTGAGCCTGTATCTTCACAGGATCCTCGCCCAAATCCTCAGTAATTTCAACTGATTTTTTGAGGCTTAAACCTTTCCCCTTTGGGAATTCAAAGTTTGGTTCATCTATTGAAAATCTAGAACCGTTAGTCGTATGCTCAATTGGTACATATATTCCCACCAGTGCTCCTGTGGACGGTGAGCTAATACGATGAATTACTTCATATTTAAACCCGTTTTCTAATACATCTGATCCCATGGATCCTGGATCTACCTCGTGTTCATATGAGCCATCTTCGCTTAATCTAACCAACCTACTAAAAGAATTTAGGAGAGCTTTGTCTTTTTCTTCTCTTGGTTTTATTTCATTTCTAAAGTCATCTCCTATAGAAGGGTTCTTAAGATGAAGATTTGATTCATAACCAAAATTATGACCATTTACAGAATCAAACCTTTCTTTGTAAAAGGATAAAATTTCTTCAATATCTGTTTTTGGTTCTTCTGCTAATGTCATATCTATAAAAACAAAACAAAACTTAAATTTGTAACTATTTCCAGGCCAAATCAAAGCTTAAATACCTTTTTAACTAATGAACAGTAGCTGCGTAGACTTATTTTCAGAGTTTATTAGATACGATTACGTAG
>CAYQNF010000037.1:0-7594 GCA_964418905.1 uncultured archaeon
AAAGACTTTCGTTAAATTCAAGTGCCCAGATTGCGGCGAAGAAGACATAGTTAGATGCAAAAGATGTAAGATTCACAGCAACGAATATGAATGCGGAAATTGTGGATTCGAAGGACCGTGATATAAATGGGAAAAGCAGCAGCAACTTTTAGAGCAACTTTAGAAAGTCCAGAAGTAGATGCGGACAACGTGGCTGAATTAGTAAAAGAAAAAGTAAACGCGTCCGATATGCAAATAGAAGAAGTAGCTTTTGGATTAAAGGCTTTGAAATTCTTAGTGGTTCTTCCTGAGGATGAGACCGATACAGATCCATACGAAGAAAAGGTTTTGTCTATAGAAGGGGTCAAAGACGTAAAAGTAGAAGATGTAACCCTAGTTTGATTTTAATATTTTCTTAAAAAATAAAATTATATTTCTTATAATTATTTCTTTCTAACCTGTCCAAACCAATTGTATAACCAGATTAGTAGAAATCCTACTACAAATCCATCAACAAATCCCCAGAAAGTCCCTATAAGACTCCCTACAAATGTTGCTTCATAACCTAAATGAACATAAGACGATGCTTCTACTATTCCATTACCAATACCGAACAACCAAGCAGAAAGTCCAAGTAAAAGTAAAGATACTGCCGTAACTGTCCCAAAAGATAGTCCAAAGTTAGTAGGATCTAATTGATTTTTCTTTTTTGTCATTATATCACTAATTATAATTAATTTTGATTTCTATATAAAACTTTATTATGTTCTTCCGCCTCTGGTAGCAGAGCATTTTGTACACATTCTCTTCTCTTTATCGTAATGCATTGGACAAACATTAGCCCCGCACATATTACATGTATGAACATTTGGTCCAGCCTTTCCACATATTGAACATTGAGTCATAGATATCACTATTAATTAATAAGTATTTAGTATAATAAATGTGATACTATGGGATTATCTTTAGGAGACTTACCTAAACGCGAAGTAGATTTAGAAGAACTACAAAGAAAGAAAATTGCGGTAGATGCATATAACACTATACATCAATTTCTAAGTATAATTAGACAAAGAGATGGAACTCCATTAAAAGATTCTAAGGGACGCGTCACTTCCCACCTATCCGGATTATTCTATAGAATAACTAATGTACTAGAGGCCGGCGTTCTTCCTGCGTTCGTCTTTGATGGTAAACCGCCGAAATGGAAAATGAAAACGAGAGAAAAAAGAAAAGAAAGAAAACAGGCTGCCCAGAAAAAATGGGAAGAGCCAACGAAAGAAGGAGATAAAAAGAAGGCCAAAAAATATGCACAAAGAACTTCTAGAATAACGCCTGAAATTCTAGATTCCTCTAAGAAATTAATCGAGGCAATGGGTATGCCTTGGATACAGGCACCAAGCGAAGGGGAAGCTCAAGCAGCTTTCATGAACAGAGAAGGAGATGTTTATGCAACCGCATCTCAAGATGCTGACTCATTACTATTCGGAACCCCGATTCTATAGAAAAATCTTACAATAGCAGGAAGGAGAAAACTTCCCGGAAAGCAATCATATGTACAAGTTAACCCAGAAGTGATAAAACTTGAAGACGTTTTAGATCATTTTGGCTTAACAAGAAAGCAATTAATTATAATGGGAACGTTAATAGGAACGGACTACAATCCAAAAGGGATATCGGGCCTAGGCCCCAAAAGGTCTTTAAAATTAGTAAAAAATAAAAAGGAATTAGATAAAATAATGAAAGAAATAGAATGGTCATATGAGATGGAACCCGCAGAGCTTGTGGATTTCTTCATGGATCCCCCGACATCTAAAGATTACAAACTAGAATGGTCTAGACCAAACGAAGAAAAATTGAAGAAATTACTAATAGACGAGCATGAATTTTCTGAAGATCGTATACAGAAGGTTATAGACAGAATAAACAAAGCAGAAACCGATAGAAAAAGTTCTCTGGACAATTGGTTTAAGTAATTAGACTACTTCTATATAGAAAATATAACTAGAATCTCCATTATCCCATCTAGCTCTCGAATTAATTAAATATCTGCCATTATCAAGATCAAGTGTAAAGCTATCGCCGACTGTACCGTTATCCGCAATAACAGTTTCCCCACTATCGTAGTACTGATCTGCATCATATATACTGTAACTATAGTTAGAAGGCTCTGGATAGTCTATAGTATTGAATCTAAAAACTGAATCTGCACTTACTTTAGTGGAATTTATCCCTTCATGCTTCAATAAATCAAATGGAGGAATCTTATCAACACAAACGGCACTATCTCCATCACCCCAACAGTAACTTCCTTCGGCTCCTTGTATTGTTTTACTGTCGGCAAGGAGAATTGTCTCCGGTGGGCTTGTTGATGGATCATTGGAAGAAGGATTTGATAATATTATACCTAAACCTATAGCTACTATCATTAAAGTGATAATAGAATATCTATTAAGCAACTTGCTCATATTAAACTTTACCTTACATTGCTTATAACATTATTCATCTTGACCGCTCTCGCCTTTGAGTGGAACAAATCTATATAGACCGAAGCTTTCTCTCTTAAACCCTTTCTTATTTTTTGTGATCTTCTGCATTTCCTGAGTTTTGCCAGTTCCTATTGGAATAATTAATATTCCCTTCGGCCTCAGCTGACTTAGTAAAGGAGATGGTATATCAGGAGCTGCTGCAGTTACTATAATTCTATCATACGGAGACTGTTCTTCATATCCTTTAGACCCGTCTCCGCGAATAACTGTTACATTTCCAACTCCTGTGTCTTCTAGATTATGTCTAGCCTCATATGAGAGATCCCTGTCGTATTCTATTGTAAATACCTTACCTTTTGATCCCACTAACTTAGATAAAATAGCAGCTTGATATCCCGAACCTGATCCCACTTCTAACACTTTATGACCTTTTTTTACTTCAAGAAGTTCTGTCATCATAGCCACAGTAGAAGGCTGGTTTATAGTCTGACTACTTTGTATTGGAAGAGGGGAATCTCCATAGGCCCGATCCTCATATTCTTTTGGTACAAAATTCCTTCTATCTGTTTTTAGAAACGCATTCTCTGCTTTTTTACTTTTGATCGTCCCTCTTTTCTTCATACCTTTGACTAGATTTTTGTTAGAGTCCATAATTTTATTTAATGGAATTCAATGTATATTATGCTAAGCATTGAAGATACGATAAAAAAGATAGAAAGTTTAGAAATTCAAGGGGCTCAGAATATAGCAAACGCCGGAATAAAGGCCATTGGGAAATTAGGAGATAACAACTACAAAAACAAAGAGGAATTTTTACTCGATGTCAAAAACAGTGCTAGAAAGCTAATTTTAGCAAGACCGACAGAACCAGCACTGAGAAATTCGATGGCTTATCTGCTTTATGATGTAGCCACTTCAGACAAAGATCTACCGCTCTTAAAACAAGAATTAAAAGAAAAATCTAAAGAAATAAGAGAAAACTTAGAAGAAATAAAAAATAAGATATCAGAAGAGGCTTCCCCCTACGTTTACGATAACATATTCACCCATTGTCATAGTTCTACGGTAACCAATTCCATAATCAACAACAAAAGAAAAGTAAATCACGTCTATTATACTGAAACAAGGCCTATGAACCAGGGTCACAAAACAATGAAAGATTTAGAGGGAGAGGTTAGATCGTCCCTCATAGTGGATTCTGCAGCAGCTCATTTTATGAAAGAATGTGATTCCGTTCTTATAGGAGCGGACGCTGTAACTGCAGACGGGTCTATTGTAAATAAAATAGGAACTCTGGGGATTGCTATAATAGCAAAAGAGTACGAAATCCCCGTTTATTGTCTTACATCTAAATTAAAATTCGATCCAAGAACAATGGAAGAGCTAGAAAAAATAGAAGAAAGAGATCCGAATGAGATATACCAAGGAAAAACTTCATCTACCGTAAGAAACCCTGCTTTTGATTTGGTACCGTCCAGGTACATAGAATCAATAATAACAGAAGATGGAGTTATTAAACCCCAGAATGTTAACACTATTATGAAGCATTTGAAAACTGAAGCCTTGCTTGGATTATAGGAGTGATTGTAATGAAATATGAAGATTTTATCGATTTAGAGTATGAACCTAAAGAAAATGAACTTATCTGTGATTTCTTTGTTGAACCAATAGACGGAGTGAGTATAGAAAATGTAGCCGGTGGAGTTGCAGCAGAGAGTAGTACAGGCACATGGACAGAATTAACAACAAGATTAGATTACATGAAAGATCTATACGCCAGAGTTTTCGAGATAAACGGAAATCAAATAAGAGTAGCCTATCCTCCTGAGCTTTTCGAAGGCGGGAACATGCCAAACATACTAAGCAGCGTAGCTGGTAATGTATTTGGCCTAGGAACAATAAAAAATCTAAGACTTTTTGATATACACTTTCCTCTTGAACTAGCAAAAACTTTCCCGGGACCTAAGTTCGGAATTGATGGAGTTAGGAACATACTTGGAGTATACGACAGGCCTATAGTAGGAACCGTAATAAAACCGAAGTTAGGTCTGAAAACTAAAGATTATCTTAATTTTGGCTACCAGGCATGGACCGGAGGTTGCGATTTCCTAAAACACGATGAAAACATGGCAGATCAGTCTTTCAATCGTTTTGAAGATAACGTAGTAAAAGGTCTGGAATTAAGAGACAGGGCCGAAGAAGAAACAGGAGAGAAGAAAGTTTACTTCATAAATGTAACAGCCGAAGCAAAAGAAATGGAAAGAAGGGCTAATCTAGTTAAGGACCAAGGCGGAGAATATATAATGATTGACATATTAACCGCGGGCTGGGCCGGATTACAAATGCTTAGAAACTTGGATGATTTTGCAATACATTGTCACAGAGCATTCCATGCTGCTTTTACAAAGAATCCAAAACATGGAGTATCGATGAAAGTTATCTCGAAAATTACAAGACTCATGGGAGGAGATCAACTCCACGTTGGAACTGGCGTAGGTAAAATGTCAGAAGGACGGGGAGAAGTAATAGAAAACAAAGAAGCTCTAGAAGAATCAATAGATGATATGGAACCAACTCTTCCGGTAGCTTCAGGGGGACTACATCCCGGACATATACCTGACGTATTGGATATATTCGGAAGAGACGTATGTATTCAAATAGGAGGAGGCATACATTCCCACAAAGACGGTACTAAAGCCGGGGCAAAGGCAGTAAGACAAGCAGTAAACGCTGCAGTGAACGAAGTACCTCTAAAAGACCACGCAGATGCTCACCCAGAATTAAAAACCATACTAAAACAACATGCCCCTGATATGTTAAAGTGATAAAATGAATGTAACGCAAGATTTCACAATAAAACCTATGGAATTGGAAGCCGGTGGAAAGACCATTGTTTTTCTACATGAAAAGGATGCAGAAGAGATGGGAGTACATGCATTGGATAGAGTTAAGGTCTCATTCAATGGAAAATCTATAACTGCAATAGCCGATGTCACTAGAAAGTTCGTAAAAGAAAACGAAACAGCAATTTCTGATAAACTTAGATCACTTTTAGAAATATCCCCAGAAGATAAAATTAAAATAGGTCCAGCGAGCGAGCCTGAAAGTATTAGACATATACGACATAAATTAAAAGGAGAACAACTGGGCGAAAAGGAGATTGAACATATAGTACAAGATGTCGTTGATAGAAAATTAAGCGATATAGAAATATCATCATTCTTAACATCTCTAGAAATTAGAGGTCTTTCAATGGATGAAATTGAAGGATTGTCTAAGGCAATGATAAAAACAGGCAAAACATTAGACCTTGGAATAGAAGGCCCTATTTTAGATAAACATAACGTAGGAGGAGTTCCTGGAGATAAGACTACAATGTTAGTTGTTCCTATAATAGCAGCTGCCGGGCATTATATCCCTAAGACATCATCTAGGGCCATAACAAGTCCTGCTGGAACTGCTGATAAAGTGGAAGTGATTACCAACGTAGATCTATCCTTAGAAGAGATAAGAGAAACCGTAAAGAAGACTAAAGGATGTATGGTCTGGGGAGGAGCAGTAGAACTAGCCCCAGCAGATGATTTATTCATACAGGTAGAATATCCACTGGCTATAGATCCAATGCTTCTTCCAAGTATAATGAGCAAAAAGAAATGTGCTGGTTCAACTCATGTTGTTATAGATATACCATGCGGACAAGGAGCTAAATTCTCAAATGTATCAGAAGCGAGATACATCGCAAATAATTTCGTAGAACTAGGTAAGAGATTAGATATGGAGGTCAGATGCGCTATAACAAACGGTGAACAGCCTTTAGGTAGAGCCATAGGACCCGCGCTTGAGGTCAGAGAAGTATTAGAAATATTCAATGGCAAAGAACAGGTCGATCAAGTAGAGAAAGCTACACACATAGCAGGAATACTACTAGAGATGATAGGTGAAACAAAGAATGGTAAAGCTGAAGCCTATAAGATATTAAAATCCGGAGAGGCTGAAAAGAAATTTAGGGAAATAATAGAAGCTCAGGGAGGGGACCCCAGAATAAGAGTCGAGGACATAAACGTAGGAGAGCCCGTTGATGTAAAAAGTAAAAAATCAGGATTAGTTTATCACATAGACAATAAAAAAATAGCCGCAATAGCAAGAGCAGCAGGAGCCCCTAAAGACAAGGGAGCTGGTGTATTGTTACACGCCAAGGTAGGAGAAAGAGTAGGAACAGACGAACTTATTTTTGAAATATTCGCAGAGAAAGACCATAAAAGAAAAGCCGCGCTTGATTTGGCAAAAGAGATAAAACCATTTACAATAATAAGAAACTTTGAAAAAGAAGTCCTAATAGAAAAAGTGGGTAAAGTGAACAAAAGATTGATGCTCCTGGAGAGATGATATGGCAAGACCTCTTTTAGAAATAATAATGGACATGATAATTCTGGTTATATCAAACACCTTTGGAACCATAAAAGATCTAGCAATACTTTTCTGGGAACTAATAACTTCATCTATCTTTTATTTTCAGATATATGGATTCTGGTCTTTGCTGGTATCGGCACCTATTCTTGCAATTATAACATACCTTTTCGTACGTATGGTATGGAGCGACAGTAGAAAAGAAATAAAACTATTGATAACTGCAGGTATAGTTTTAGTATTATTGACATTATTATCGTTGGTGTAAAATGAAGGATAAAATATTACTTATACACATAGACGGAATGCCAGACATAAGAACTGAATCCAATCCAAAAACTCCATTAGAATTGGCCAAGAAACCTACTTTTAACTCTCTAGTAAAGAAGGGTCTTTTCGGTAATGTAGATTATAAAATAAGAATACCCGATACAGATACATGCACACTAAAGATGTTGGGATACGATAAATATCCCGGACGCGGTTTCCTAGACGGGATAGGATCAGGACTTCCTATAGAAAAGGATTGGGTATATTTCAGATGCAATTTTTCCCATGTAAACGATAGAGGGAGAATAAAAGATAGAAGGGCTGGTCGTATTGTCGAAGGTCTAGATAAGTTAGCTAATAGGATAGACGGAATGGAAATCGAGGATGTCATATTCCACGCTTCCAGAGAAGAAGGAGATGACCATAGATTAGGTCTTGCTATAGAGGGC
>CAYQNF010000038.1:0-7538 GCA_964418905.1 uncultured archaeon
TTAAAAATTCATAGTTTTTTCAATCGCATCTAGTACTCTTTTCGTATTAGGAAGATAATAATTCTCCATCTTATACAATGGAAATATAGTATCCCAGCCTGTGACTCTAGCCGCTGGCGCTTCCAAATATAATAGATCTTGTTCGTTAATTAATGTTATTATTTCCGAAGCTGGGCCAAAGCTCTTAGGCGCCTCTTGTACGACAATCGCTCTTCCTGTTTTTTTAACGCTGTCAACGATCGTTTTTTCGTCAAGAGGGCTAATAGTTCTAAGATCAATAACTTCGCATCCATATCCTTTCTCCTCCGCTTTTTTTGCTGCATGTTTAGCTACATGAAGCATTGATCCCCATGAAAATATCGAAATATCTTTTCCCTCTTTAACCACTTTTGCTTTTCCTATTGGAACTGTGTAATCTTCCCCTTCTGGAACATCATTTTTAACTGCACGATATATTTTCTTAGGTTCCAAGAATAAAACCGGATCTGGATCCCTTATCGCACTTAGAAGTAAACCTTTAGCATCGTAAGGATTGCTAGGTATTACAACCTTAAGTCCTGGAGTATGTGCATATAATGCCTCCATTGATTCGCTGTGATGCTCAGGCGCATGAATACCTCCAGAATAAGGAGCACGTACTACCATTTGACAATTTATCTTGCCACGTGTACGATTTCTCATTCTAGACGCATGTGAAATTAATTGATCAAACCCTGGATAAATAAAACCTGAAAATTGAATCTCTGCCACTGGTTTTAATCCTGAAATAGAAAGTCCGATAGAAGATCCTATTATTCCCGATTCCGCTAAGGGAGTGTCAGCAACTCTATCTTCCCCGAATTGATCTATAAGACCATCAGTAACACGGAAAACTCCTCCATCTGCACCAACATCTTCTCCTAATACCATTACAGTCTTGTCTCTCTCCATTTCTTCTTTCAATGCGGAATTAATGGCTTTTACCATATTCATCTCTGTCATAATCATTCACCTTTTGACTCTTCCACAGAAACACTTTCATCCTCTTTTGATTCATTATCAGATCTCTCTTCGCTTTCTTCTATATGTTCTTCCCTCTCGCTTTCTTTTTCGTGAACTCCTGTTTCTCCCTTTGCAGCTATCTCTTCTTTATGTTCTAGATTATCGCTGTATTTTTTCAGTTCTTCTGCCTGTTTTTCCAATTGCGGAGTCATATCAGCATACAAATATTTCATCATATCTGTAGGATCTGCAGGCTCTACGCTTTCATATTCTTCAACCGCTTTAGCAACTTCATCCTCAACTTTCTCTAATAATTCTTTTTCCTTTTCCTCGTCCCAGATTTCATTATTTATCATATACTTTCTTAATCTATCAACTGGGTCTTTCTCTTTCCATTTCTTTACTTCTTCTTCATCTCTATAACGAGAAGCATCATCCGCAGTTGTATGATCGCTTCTTCGGTAAGTATCACACTCAATTAAAGTTGGGCCCTCTCCATTTCTTGCTCTTTCAAGTGCCTCCTGTGTAGCAGAATAAACGGCAAAAATATCATTTCCATCTACTTGTATTCCTTTGAAACCATAAGCAACGGCCTTTTGTGCAATAGTTTCTGCAGCAGTTTGTTTTTCTCTTGGAACTGATATAGCATACTTGTTATTCATGCAAACAAAGACAGAATTAACTTTGAACGTTCCCGCAAAATTCATCGCTTCGTGGAAATCTCCCTCAGAGGTAGCACCATCTCCAAAATATATAAGCGAAGCGGCTTTCTTTCCTTGAAGCTTCAATCCCCAACCTAATCCTGCGCCATGTAAAGGTTGGGACCCAACTGGAATGGAAACCGGCATGTTGTTACCTTCAAGAGCGTTACCTCTCTCATCGCCTCCCCAATATTGGTAAATTTTAACCATAGGAATTCCTCTGGTTATATAAGAAGCATTTTCTCTAAAAGCTGAAGTCATCCAATCATCTTCGTTTAAAGCATAAGAAGTTCCAACGTGAGAAGCTTCTTGCCCCAGACCGGAAGCATATGTACCTAAACGGCCCTGTCTCTGCAGTTTCAAGGCCTTATCGTCAAATTCTCTGGATAGAACCATGAAATAATACATTTCTTTGATTTGATCCTCGGATAAATTCGGCATTAATTCTTCGTCAGCTTCACCATCTTTGTCAAGTATCTCAAGTCTCTCTATCTTAAAATCTGCAATTTCTTTTCTTGCCATAATATCAATTTCTTTCCACTTAATAAATAATTTACATTAAATGTTACTTGGATCACCTTAGTTTCTACAATCCATTCTCATAATCATGATGGGCATCGGCTTCTTCTTTTAGAAGCTTAGCCAATTTTTGTTCGCGTTGTTACATGTTTCCTGGACCGCCTTCAGCCCATTCCTTTAGCTTTTCATAATCTACAGCTCCGCAGATTATCTCATCTGTTTCTGTATTGACAAATAGTGGAACTCCACCACATCTATCTCTATCTAACTCTTTCATTTTCTTGGCGTTTTCCTCATCATGCCAAACTTCTAGTCTCTCTACGTCATGACCTGCGTCGCCAAGTTTTTCAATCAAAGGTTCCATGTCCTTACAATGCGGACATTCTGTACCATAAAACTCAATCAATGCCATATTCAACCTCCAAATTAATCTTTCTTTATTTTTTATATAAAACTAGCTTAAATCATAATTTTAAACGAAAACTAAAAGAAGTGATAGTCCTGATGTAAACAAAAATGTTCCTGTAATATCAACAACAAATATCGCAAGTAACATCAAAGCTATTCTACCAAAGTTCAATCCTATTTCCCTCATAGTAGAGAACTCCGTTTCTTTTCCTTCTTTACTAGCACTATGAACTGCCATTGTCATTATAGGAATATTTAAAAGAACCAAGAAAGCTCCTGCAAAGAAAGATGAAATAAAAGCAACTGATGGTATATCTACAAAATGTCTAACTATCCAAAGAGAAGAATAAAGAATTGCTCCGCTTCTTATTATGTTTTTAACAGAAATCTTATCGCTTAGCTTACCAACGGCCAGAGAAAATATAACTATTCCAGTGGTTATCAGGGCCCCAACAGTACCAACTCCACCAGTACCGCTTATGAAAAGGTAAATAAATAAAGGCCATACTATAGCCTCCGCAGCATTTACAAACCCCTGTATTCCAAAAACAAAGAAATATTTAGCATGCTCTCTCGTGAACATGTAATTCCAAGAGAACCTATCTCCAGGAGTTATGTCAATTTTTTTCAACAAAGTTACCATAGAAAATAAAATTATAGTTATAACAACACCGAAGAGAACTCCAAACCCGTATTGAGATATAATAAGAGCTCCAATAATTGGTCCAAATATAAGAGATATTTTTGCGACTGCTGTTAGATAACCAACCTCTTTTCCAGCTTTATCATCGTCAGAGGATCTAATAAAATCCGCATTAAACGGAACAAAATACATAGCAGTGGAAAGACCGCCGAAGAACGCTACAAGATATAGGGGTATATTCAAACTTCCAAGAAAATTCAACCCCAATAAGAATAATAGCAGAATGGGCAGGGATATTGCAATAGTATGCTTAAGTCCTATACGGGATGATATGCTAGAAATAAAAGGCGATGATATGGCCTGTGTCGCAAAGATTCCGATAAAAAATAAGAAAACCGTTTGCAAGGCATAACCCAGCTCAAGAAGATAGATTGGTATGAAAATGGAAACCATAGAAAGTGCAAAATTCTTAAGGGCTATATTTTGAAATATCTCTCCTAACTCTCCTTCAGGTTTTAGATTTTTTATCTTCTCGAGGTCAAAATGAAAATGCATTATTTATTCCTCTTACTATATTTGACCATAGATGAAAATGCTTCTACAGCTCTTTCTGGTGTATCATACACGGGTATTCCCTTACTCTCTAATTCCCTGTTCAGTTTCTGAGCGTATTCTCCTCCGGCAGAACAGCATATTATAGGTTTATCATATCTTTTATTCAGAGAGGATAACATCTTAACCACTTTATCATTATCTAAAGTAGGTATCTGTGTCAATAATATTACAATAACTCCATCATACTCAGGACTTTTCACGCATTCTTCTACAGCCTTAGAATATCTTTCGGCAGTAGCATCTCCCGTAAGATCAATTGGATTATGGGTAATAACATGATCAGGGAAACTAAATTTATGTTTCAGAGCAGCCGAAGGCTCCGGTAATTTTAGCTTTTGTTTTTGGGCTTCGTCTGTGGCCAATATACCAAAACCTCCGCCATCTGTTATTATAGCAACTCTGTCTCCTTTAGCGATAGGTTGCATTGAGAAGGCTTTAGAATAGTCAAATAGATCTTCCCACGTTTCCGCTTCTATTACTCCGGTTTGATTAAATACACCTTGATACACTTCGTGTTCTCCAGCAAGAGAGCCTGTATGCGATGAAATTGCCTTAGAACCTTCCTGAGTTTTTCCTGACTTTAAAATTATTATAGGAGTTTTTGAGTTTTTTGCTACATCAATAAATCTTCTACCTGCTTTGATTCCTTCAATATAACAGGCTATTACCTCTGTGCTCTTATCTTCTTCCATGTATTCTATCAGATCGGTTTCATTTACGTCCAAAGCGTTACCATAAGAACAAAATTTACTAAGTCCTATGCCTTCATCAGATAGCCAATCCAATATCACAGAACCAACTGCACCGGATTGTGATATGAAAGATATATTACCCTTTTTCGGTCTTCCTAATCTATCCCCCGCCAAAAACATTGTATCCATACCACTAGACGTATCAAAAGTACCTAGACAATTTGGACCTACAAGTCTCATCCTACTTTTATCTGCTATATCCTTTATTTTTTCTTCGAGGTCCATTCTTCCTACTTCTCTAAACCCACCGGCTACAAGAATAACATTTTTTATTCCTTTCTTTGCACATTCTTGAACAGCTTCAGGATTATATTTGGCTGGTATTGCAACTATAGCACAGTCAACGTCTCCCTTTATATCCAAAACAGAATTAAATGACTCTCTTCCTTCTACCTTTTCAGCATTTGGATTAACGGGATAAACTTTACCAGAAAATCTATGCAAGAGATTTTTGAAAATAGAATTACCTATTTTACCGGGAGTAGCTGAAGCTCCTATTACTGCAACAGATTTCGGGCTGAAAAAATTGTCCAAATCCATATAGAAAATGTGTTTAGAGTTAATATAATTTTGTCGTTGCTTATATTATTTAAAATTTAATCAAATATATCTTATTATGACAAAGAAAAATGAAAAGACTTCTGAAAAGATGAGAAAAGATATGAAAAAGGATTTTGAGGAAAATTTAGAACAGTTGAAGGAAATAGCAAATTTACACAAGCAAAAAATGAGAAAAATTACATATCTTATAATTTTTGGTAATTTCTTCATTATCTTTGTATTCTTAGTGATATTATGGGCATTTGGGTACTTCGGTTAGGCCATAGGATAGCAAGAGACAAAAGAATAACAACTCACGTGGGTCTTACAGCACGTGCATTCGGAGCAGATAAGATAATATTAAGCGGCGAAAAGGATCAAAAGGTCCTGGACACGTGGACTGACATAACAAAAAGATGGGGAGGACCATTTGAAGTTGAATATAAAAAATCCTGGAGAAATATAGTCAAAAACTTTGATGGAACCATAGTTCATTTGACAATGTATGGACATCCATACAAAGAAAAAATGAAAGAAATAAAATCCAAAGATGATGATATTCTTATCATATTAGGAGGAGAAAAGGTACCTCCGGAAATATACGAATTATCTAATTATAATATAGCAATTGGTAACCAACCACATTCTGAAGTAGCAGCGCTAGGAGTGTTTTTAGAGAATTATAACGGAATTAGAAATAAATTCGAAAATGCTGAAGTAGAACTTGAACCCGGAAAAAAGAGCGGTAAGGGGATTTAATATTCTTCGCTCTGATCCTTAATAAACTTGCTAACTATACCAGCATGAGGAAACATTACATCAAGTAATTCAGGTCTAATTCTTGTAGGCAACATTTCTTCACCGTCTTTGTAATTAAATAAAATAAAACCATTATCGTCTATACCGAGATAGCTATCCATTTCAACTCTATCAAGATTTTCCGGTACATCTAAGACTAAAGAATCTTGACTTCCTCTAATAAAATCTGTAATATAATCAACTGCTGATGTTATATCTTCTTCTAAATAATTTACATTCTCAGCCGGAGTAGATAACCTACTCGGGAAAAACCCATTAAATCCAACCAAGGGACTTATGACACTTTTATCTTCAGATTCTTCAAACCTATATGGTTCTATTTCTAAAGACGCTCCCTTTTCATATGAAAACGGACCCAATATTACCTTACCCTCTTTGGTCCAAAAATCAGGATCGCCATTATCTATTTTGTAAGCAAATGACTGTAAAGACTCTTCTAAAACTTCAAATATACTTTTCATAATTAATTTCTCCCTGCATAAAAATTTTCTTCTAAACTATAATTTGGATTTTTTGTTTTAGTTTTAATATCTAATATATCATTGGTATCGACCTTCTTTTTAGTATCAAACCCTGTTGGCCAAGGAAGTAAAGAAAATTTTTCTTGTATCTGTTCTTCTTTCCATTTATACCAATCCATCATGGCATCTATCTCTTCGTAATCTGCTTCTAATCCATAAGAAATATCATGAGCTGCTCCAATAAATTCATCAACTTTAAAAGGATCATATATACATTCGTAGCTTCTGTTATCAATAAATGCACGATGCTGTCTTTCTTTCATATCAGCTGCTCTTCTTATTAAAGATTTAACCAATCTAAGTCTTCTCTTATCATCACTTTCTAAAAACATATAGATACTCCCAAACTAAATAACGTAATCCATATGATCACTAGATTCCGATTCAACAACGGAACCGTTATAACCATAAGATATGCCGCTTGATTCTTTTATGCTATCTTTGTTTTCTTCAAATAACGGATTTTCGTCCTTTTCTGCATCCTTAATTATGTTATTTATTTTGTCTGCAAAATCGTGATCCATTTCCATTCTGCATTGTAAAACACTTAATGCATTTTTTGCAGATTCTGAAAAGTCAAATTCTTTTAAGGTATCATGGTATTTGTCTTTTATTTCTCCTATGTTTTCTAAAATGTTCTCATATAGACCTGCTCTTTTTAGTATTATTTTATGCTCTTCGTTTGAAATCTTACCAAAATCCTTCAATTCTTCCAATTCTGCTGTTTTGTAACCAAGAATTTTATCCTCGGTCTCAAGTCTCATAAGATCCCCAGCCGCTTCATAAGCAAGAGATCTTATCTGAGGAAAGTTTTCTTGTACATAATCCTCTCCCTGGGAAACTTCATTCAAAAGATCAAATATTCTTTTGTAGGCTCTTCCACCAATCTTTACACCAGGCTTAATTTCCTCTATCATAGACTTTTCAAAAATTTCTTTATTCATTTTCCCCACCACTCGGCATAACATTACCACTTCTTAGTGGTAATTATGTTACTACTATATAGTAAATACTAGTATATAAATGTTATTCTTTACAC
>CAYQNF010000039.1:0-7241 GCA_964418905.1 uncultured archaeon
GAACAAGAAAGAGAATGCCGATTAGGTGGATTCAGGTTGGCTCAGGATCTTAATTATAACGCAGATACAGACGAAATTAAAGGAATAATAGATAACAATGGAAGAGTTGCTCTTACGGATTGGGGCGCTTCTGTAGTTGATGTAAACGGAGAAAGTATAAACGCTACAGTTTCCAGTAGCGATAATACTATTCAGCCTGGTACATTTTTCCCAATAACAATAACAGGAGTTACAACAGAACCAGATTTAGTCAGGATAACAACCCAGTGTCCGGATGTCTTCTTGGATGTAAATATGTAAAATTTTATATAATAGCGAAATAAAAACTAGTTGGTAATATGAATAGAAAAGGACTTTCTCCATTGATTGCAGTTGTTCTCGTTATAGCATTTACACTAGCAGTTGCTGGAATTATTTCAACATGGATTACTACTTTTGCTAGAGATGAAACTGAACAACTTAGTGATACAGGAAGCACTACTATAGACTGCGCTGAGTCAAAATTGTTTTTTGCTGCAGGCGATGTTTCAATAAATAAATCAGAAAGCAATAATGTCAAAATTACAATAACAAATGAAGGCACAGTAAACCAAACCGATTTCCAAGTTTCTCTTACTGACGATGATGGAGATCTTAGTACCAACGAGAGCGTGGATAATAATAACGAGACTCTAAAACCCGGAGGACAATTACAGCTTACATGGGCACATACCAACGATTCTAAGGTAACGAATGCTCGTGTTGCTACTGGAGCGGACGATGATTGTCCTGGAACCGGCTGGAATGTAGACTTGTAAAGCTTATAATCGATCTTTACTAATTTTTTCTATGAGAAAGGGACTTTCGCCTGTTATATCAGTTGTTTTATTGATAGCTTTTTCTATAGCAGTTGCCGGTATAGTAGGTAATTGGATAATAACCCATGAGAAAGAAACTACCCAAAGTATAGACAAGGATAGAGAGAAATTAGATTGTCTAAATGCAGATTTAAGATTCACAGAAGATGATATAATATATGATTCTGATGCGTTGAATGTTACTATAGAAAATAAAGGAAAAACCGGTTTGTATGATTTTTCAGCTTTCTATATCAAAGACGTAGATGTCATAGAGGCTAATATAACTTCGGGTCAAAGAAATGAATCTAATCCATTAGGCCAGGGAGAGCTTGAAAGACTTAAAACGGAAGGTAATACTACCGGTATATTGGAATTAAGGATAGTTCCATCTAATTGTCCAGATTCGTTTTATGAGCTTGAGGTATAATTAAGGAATTTTATATACCCCTAAAATAAATTATAGATAGGTGTTTATTTGAAATCTAGAAAGGGTATTTCACCATTAATTGCCGTAGTATTGCTTATTGCGTTTACTATTGCAGTCGGTGCCATAATAGGAGCTTGGGTAACTACTTTTTCTAGAGGTAAAACAGGAGAACTTTCTGAAGGCGCGGAAGAGACACTAAACTGCGCTGGAGCAGGTTTAAGATTTGATACTGATGATATAGGAACATCCAGAGTACTTATTAGAAATACTGGAGATGTTAATCTTTGGGAATTTACTATTACTGTTATAAACGAATCCAGTCAAAATGCTACTAGTTATCCCGTTGACCAGTTTAATTCGTCTACTAATGCACTCACACCTCAGCAGCCTGGGGCTATAAGCAATAGCTCTATGAGTATAAGTGCTGGTCACACTGTGAGGGTCGTTGCAGGAAATTGTCCTAATAGCGCTTTCCATGAAGTAGAAAAAGAATAATTGATGATTATGTTTTCAAATAAGGGACTTTCTCCTTTAATCGCACTTGTTATTGTTGTAGCTATAACTCTGGCTATATCTGGTGTTATTGCTAATTGGAGTAATGTTTTCGTAAGAGAAAGAGTAGAAGATGTTAGTGATACTGCTGGAGATAAGATAAAGTGTCAAAATGCAGCAATGAGAATAAAGGACGGAGAGCTCAACACAACAAGTCAGAAAGTTACAGTTACTGCGGAAAATACAGGAACGATTCAGTTAACTGATTTTGAATTTGATGTATTATTAACCAACGGTACTTCCATTTCTTCAAGTCCAGAAACTTCTGTGGATCTAGACCCGGAAAGAGAAAGGGTTATGACAACTTCAGATGTAATAGAGTCGGATGCTGATAACATAGACAATGTGAGATTGATTGGTAAATGCGAATCAATAAGTATCAGAGATGATTTAAGCGGTTCTGAACTAGCAGAACAGTCCTAGTAAATGCTTTTATTGAATAAGCTACAACTATTTTTATGAAAGGAGCAGCAGAACTGATTTCATTTGTTCTTACAATAGCTATTATACTAGCGGGTATAGGAGCCGTTCTGTTTATAGGAAATCCTATAGTTGATAGAAGCGAAGCCGCTGCCACAATATCGGAATCAAAGTCAATTCTCAATACAGTGGATTCAGTTCTCAGGGAGATAATATACGAGAGATCAGGCTCCACTAGAGTTATTCCAATAACCGTAAGCGGCGGAGAATATACCGTAGATAGCGAGGACAATTATATAGAATTCTTCTTAGAGACTGAAGATAGATTTATAGAACCATCTTCCCAGACCAAGGACGGTAACAGGTTCACAGCCGCTAGGAGGGACGTTAAAGCTTATACAGGAACGGTAAATAGCCAGGACGCCCTTATTTTAGAGAATAGTCATACTTGGTTTGCAATAAAGTGGGTGAACGAGACTACTCCTTTGTCTTCTTACGATACAACAGATATGATAATTCTTTTAGGAAATAAAGACGAACCTCATAATGAAACATTTGCAGATTCATCGGTTTTCATAGATGGTTTGCCTAACACTAATACGGGGACAGGATGGTCTGAATTAGTATACGAGGACGGTCTTTATGGAGTCGGAGAGGCCAAGGTTCATATGTTCTCCGATGAAGGGACTAATTATACTATAACATTCTCGCTTAGATCAGATGCGGATTATGTCTTGATGGAAGTTACTGACATAACAGGGAATAAAAATAACGTAACCGGTACTTTATCATTTGCTATAGAGGATTCGAGTACAGATACAATAACAAACGGAGACAATTTCATATCAGCTGATAATACCAGTACAGTTGTAGGCATCTTGGAAGACGGTACTCCTCTGGACAAAAGTAGCGGAACATTTGATTCAAGTAATTACCAACTTAATATGACACAATCTGAAGCAACTAACAGATTTTATTATATAATAAGCGAGGGAGATAATTCTACTATAGATGATGCAGATATAGACGATATAGATGATTTCTCCGGAGCCTTTGGCTATTCATTTAGTCAGGATGAGAAATATTACTCTTGGCTAGAATATGATATAGTAGACGTGGTATCGAATCTTACTTTTGGTAAGGGTGACTATCAATTGATATTAAAGAATGAGGGTATATCTAATAATAAGGTTCAGTTAAATGTTACTCTAAAGTGATTTCATGTATTCAGATAAAATCGAAAATAAATTTAAGGACAAGAAGATCTCTGTAGGAGATAAAATAAAGGTGGGAAAGGAAGAGGGTATCCTTATGCCCAGAACTCATGGAGATCCCAATACTATTGTTCTAAAATTAGAATCTGGTTATAACATAGGCGTTAAAGTGGAAAAGGGAACCAGAATAAAGAAATTGAAATCAAAAAAGAAGAAAAAGACAAAGAAGGGTAAAATTAAACACGATCCCGATAAGCCTACCGTTTTGATAATACATACTGGAGGTACAATAGCATCTAAAATTGATTATAGGACTGGGGGAGTACACCCTGCATATAATCCTGAAGATATAATTGAATCTGTGCCAGAAATACAGGAAATTGCCAACATTAAAACAGAAAAGGCGTTTAATATACTCTCAGAGGATATGAAACCCGAATACTGGACCAAGCTTGCAAAAACTATTAAGAAAAACAAGGATAGAGTAGATGGTATTGTTATAACTCATGGTACAGATACTATGCATTATACATCAGCAGCTTTGTCATTCGCAGTTCAGAATCCTAACATTCCTATTGTTTTAACAGGGGCCCAAAGAAGTAGTGATAGACCTAGTACGGATGGAGCTCTTAATCTAACTTCTTCTGTTCTATATGCAGCAGAAGGAAAACCAGGAGTTTTTGTATGCTTCCATGAAACTGTGGACGATACTTCAGCTATTATTATACCCGGATGCAAGGCGAGGAAAATGCATTCAACTCGAAGAGATGCTTTTAAGTCCGTGAACAAAAATCCTCATGCTCGTATCAAGAATGGTAAGATAGAGTACATAGATGAGCTCAAGAACGGCGACGAGGAGTCGTTTGAGACCAGCTTTGAAGGTAAAGTTGCCTTAGTCAAGACATATCCTGGTTATAATGGTGTATCTTTAAAGAAATACAGAGACGAGGGATACAAGGGAATAGTAATTGAAGGAACCGGAATGGGTCACGTGCCCGAAAGCGTTCTAAAAGAAATAGAAAAATGTATAGATGATGGTATCATCGTAGCTATGGCGACTCAGTGTATATACGGCCGTGTTAATATGAAAGTATATGACAGGGGAAGAGATACAGGACGTCTGGGAGTAATGTCTTCTGGGGATATGCATCCTGAGACAGCTTTAGTTAAACTCATGTGGGTTCTTGCGAATGAGAATAATACAGGAAAGATCAGAGATTTGTTTTATCAGAACTTGTCCGGAGAACTGAACGAGAAATTAAACTTACAAGATATTGATTATTAGTGGTTTCTATGGATTATGAAAAGTTAGGATTCATGTGTGGTATTGAGATCCATAATCGTTTGAATACAGAAGAAAAGCTATTCTGTTCATGTGAACCTAAAATTTTAGAAGAAGGACCTACAGATTCAATAAGAAGAAGGCTTAGACCAGTGGCAGGAGAGATGGGCGGTCTTGACCCGGCTGTTGTTCATGAATTGAGAAAGGGAAAACAGTTCGTTTATGATGTTTACGATAATACATGTTTAGTTGAGTTGGATGAAGAACCTCCTCACGAGATAGACAGCGAGGCCTTGAATACAGCACTTACTATTTCTATAATGACAGATGCTCAAATACCTCAAGAAGTTCATACAATGAGAAAGATTGTAATAGATGGATCTAATACATCCGGTTTCCAGAGAACTGCTATCGTAGGAAGAGATGGTAAAATAGAAACCAGCAAAGGCGATGTTAATATAGATAATATTTCAGTAGAAGAAGAAAGTGCAGGTATAGTAGAAAGAGGAGAGACCTTTACTCGTTATAGATTAGATCGTTTGGGAATCCCGCTTATAGAGATTGGAACAGATCCTTCCATCAAGGATCCGGAGCATGCTCAGGAAGTAGCTGAAAAATTGGGTACTCTTATTAGATCTACAAGAAAGAGTCAGAGAGGCATCGGTTCAATTAGACAGGATGTAAACGTATCAATAAAAGACGGAGCACGTGTTGAAGTGAAGGGACTTCAGGAACTCGGAATGATAGGTGAAACTATAGAGAACGAGGTCCAAAGACAAATCAATTTACTTGAAATTAAAAGGAAATTAAAAGAGAGGAAAGCAAAAGTTTCAGAGATAAAAGATGTAACAGACGAATTCAAAGATACTGATAATAAAATTTTAAAGGAATCTATTAGAGACTTTGGAAAGGTATACGCTTTAGTTCTGAGAGGATTTTCCGGATTGATGAAGAAAGACCTTCATGAAGGCAAATATTTCGCCAAGGAACTGGTCGGTTATACTAAAGTTCATGGGGTTCCCGGATTTTTCCATACTGATGAGGACGTTTCCAAATACAAACTGGAAGATGAATTTGAAAAATTAGAAAAGAAGTTCAAAGTCAAGAAGAATGGTGTTATTGTAGTATTAGGCGGAAGAAAAGAAGCAGCCGAGGAATTAAAGGAAAGAGCTGAAATTGCCATTAAGGGGATTCCCGAAGAGACAAGAGGGGCTAATCCCGATGGGTCTACCGATTATCTAAGACCGTTGCCCGGAGCTTTTAGAATGTATCCGGAGACTGATGTACCTCCCGTTGAGATAAAGAAAAGTAAGATAAGAGAGTTGAAGGATAATTTACCAGAGACATGGGAAGAGCTAAAAGAAAGGTTAACGAAGGAGGGACTCTCTGAAGATCTGGCAGATCAGATAGTAAGATCTGAATATTTGGAATTGTATGAGACATTGTCTGATAGATATAATAAAAACTTAGTTGCAAGTACCCTTACTTCTACGATTAAGGAACTGAGTAGGGAAGGTTTAGATATTTCTAAACTAGACGATGGAATTTTCAATAGTTTGTTTAAGGCCGTCGAGAAGGGTAAAACCGCCAAAGAATCAGTATCGAAAATATTGGAGCATGTGATTAAAGAAGAATCTTCAGTCGAGGAATCTATAGAAGAGCTTGGTTTAGGAAGCTTAGATAAAAAGGAATTGAAGAAAATAGTTAAGAAAGTAATTAAGAATAACAAGGAATTCGCGAAGAAAGGAAATATAGGTCCTCTAATGGGAGATGTAATGAAAGAAGCTAGAGGAAAGGCCGACGGAGCCCTTGTTAATAAAATATTAAAGGAAGAAGTAGAAAAAGTTAAGGAATAGTTTCTAGAATTTTTATATCATCTACTTTACCGTCACCGTCTTTATCCAAACCGCGTACAAGTGCATAGAAATCCTTGTCCTTATTGAAGTTTTTTAGTAATCTTTCATGTCTTTGGGTAAGTGCCAATATTGCAGTTTTGGTACCTTCATTTTTTAGACCGCATAATAATATTATTGATTTATTGTCATCCCAAGGATTTTTTACTTTTGCAATGAGGGCGTCCATTTCATTGTTATAAGATTTACCAGACTTTTTGGATTTTATTGACCAGCTATTATCCCAATTGAATCTTATCTTCAAATTTTCATTCAGTTCGTTTGCAATCATATTTGTAACAGGCCCGCCTATAAGTATCATATTCCTATCTTCTGCGGACTCCGATTTAACTTCTGTATCTAATTTAACAATAAACCTGTCCTCTAGAGATATCATAGAACCAAGAAACATACTAAGCTGAACAGCATGATGACCGTCCCTTGCAGCAGTTAGGTAGGGCCCATGGTTCACAGGGCTTCCTACTACTACAGATCCATTAAATATTCCATCTTTTGTGAATTCCTTGAAGAATTCCATTAATTCAGGATTACCCGGACGACTTGATGATTTAAGTTTTGTACCTTCTACCGGTAATTCGAAACCGAAGGCCTGTG
>CAYQNF010000040.1:0-6976 GCA_964418905.1 uncultured archaeon
TTTCCTTGATGCGTTTGACGAAGACCGTGAGGAGCTTAAAGAGTTTATTCATGATATCTACTTCTCATATATTGAGTATACTCTAAGAAGGAACTACCTCAACTTCTCATTCCTATTGATGTTTGCGTTTATACTTCTCCATGAAGACGATGACCTTAGAAAGGATACCGCTTTCGATTATGTTATGATAGATGAATTCCAGGATACCAATGAGATACAGTTCAAGCTGGCTTTGCTTCTTTCTAAAAGGGGTAATATATCCGTAGTGGGAGACTGGAAGCAGAGTATATACTCATTCCAATACGCATCGGTTGATAATATCAAAAAATTCGAAGAGCGACTAAACGATTACAGTGAAGAATTAAAAGATAAGATAAACTACAAACCAGACAACGTTAAGAATATCCATCTTACGAAGAACTATAGATCCAAGCAGGAAATTCTTGACAAAGCTGAGCTAGGCTTACTTATCGAAGGGAAAAGTGATGAGAAATTAAACAAGGATAAACTTAGACAAGAAATTACATCCCTTGAATCTAATGACGGTCCCGGCGGGATCGTAAGGAAGATATCCGGAGAGGATGAAATAGAGGTTATATTATCAAAGATCCAGGAACTGTCAAGTGAAATGGATTACGAGGATATGGCAGTTCTTACGAGAACCAGGTCATTCGGTCTGAAATTACAGGAAGAAGCCAAAAAATACAACATACCGATGGCTTACACCGGAGGTATAGAGTTATTCAAGACGGATCCTGCTATTTTATTATTAGCCTGGTTGCGTGTTCTTCTCTGGGAGAACTCAAAGAGAGGATGGGCTGTTATCTTAGATGAAGCCGGATATAATATGGATGAGATTAGACACATAATCTGGAAAAGGAAATATCCGAAGAATCTCATGGAATTCAGGGAAAAGTTAAAGAAAACCAGACTTGTTACAGATAAAGCCAGAATTATTTTTGACAGATACGGAATAAGGGACGGATTCGCTGACAAGATAATAGATACGTTATACAGAGTATTCTCAACATCCTACATGGATCTCGGAAGGCTTATCAGATTCATAGAGGATAACATAGAAACCAAGCAGACATACTCAGTAGATGACTCCAAAGAGGAGAATGTAGTCAGGATACACACGATACATGATGCGAAAGGTTTAGAATATCCAGTTGTTTTTGTATCCGATGTAAACTCAAGAAGATTCCCAAGCACCAACAGCTCTGATAATACTATACTATTCGACGAAACACTTGGATTAAGGCAGAAGAAAGTCTTTAGCGAGGATCCTTATCCGTACCCGTACTGGAACTGGAAGACCGAACTGGTTAACAAGTGTCTTGATGGTAAATATGACGAAGAAAGAAGACTTTTCTACGTAGCCATGACCAGAGCTAAGAATTATCTATACATAACTTCAGAAGAAGGAAAAGAAAGCCCTTTCTTTGATATTGAAGTTGAAGCAGAAGAAGTTGAAATCGATTTGGAGAAAAGTGATACTAAAAAGAGCGAAGGTAAGAGATTGAAGCTCTCGAGTAAAGATTACAAGAACAGAAGAAAGATATCAGTTCATTCCATAATGGAAGACTTCTCCGGTGAAAAGGGAAGAGGAAAGGAATTCGGAAATAAGGTACACAACTTCGCAGAGAGGTATGTTTTTGATAAAAGTGAAAAACCGGAGAATAAAGACGAAGAAAACGTAAAGGGAATCATAGACAGCCTTAATGGTGATATCATAACAGAAGAGAGATGCTTCCTACCTATTGGTGACGTAGTACTCGAAGGTGTAATAGACCTAATAAACATAGACGGAGACACTGTAAGAATTATAGACTGGAAGACTGACGTGGACAAGTCAATGGAAAGCGAATACGTAAAACAGCTTAGCGTTTATTATCATGTTCTTAATAAGGCTTATCCGGATAAAGAGATTATACCTTCTATTTTCTATACAAATGACAATGAGATGATAGAAGTAGATGTTTTGGACTTGGAAGAATTAGAAATTATAAAATAAACTCTAACTACTTTCCTCTTCTTCTAATTTCTCGATTAATTCTTGTAATTCAACTAGTTTAGCCTTTATCTCTTCTATTGTAGCAGCTCTGTCTATTATTATAGGCTCTTCGTCTACGTCACCAGTTCTAATGAACTTAGCAACTCCCTCGTCTGTACTTATTCTAGTTACCTCATTAGTTCTAGTATCTAAGAAAGCCTGATATGCTATACCCGCAGCATCTCCCGGGATAACTACAACCTTCCAGAATAATACATCATCTCTAATAAACGGTAATGGTTCTACCATCTTGAATCTATTCCAATCAACAGTAGGGTTATCCCTTCTTACGAAATCAGTAGCTCTCGTCGGACCCGTAAGCGTATCTTCAACCGGAAGTTCGAATAGTTCAATATCTCCAGTCTCTGCGTCAAATAAGAATATCTTGAATATGCCTCTACTCTCTCCAGCAGGTTCAGCTGATATAAACCATTTAAGTCCGTCTTCCGTATCCATAAGGAACGGCTGTTTATTGGCTTGAGTAGGTCCGGGAACGTCTCTAATCTTAATCTGATCCTCATGTATGAAGAATCTGTTTATTACACCTTCATTGTATTTGTACGCTTCTCCGTAATATCTAGCAAGATCTTCAGGGAATAATCTATTTCCTTCAAGAACCGGATGATTTGCCGCTTCTTCCGGACTAAGTCTTTCTATATTTCCATCTGAGTCTATCAACATAACTCCGCCAAATCTAGGAACTGTATAAAATAACCCAAACTTGTTCTCGAAGTCGTAATCAGTAAATGAAGCTACAGTATAAACTTCACCATTGTGAGGTATGTAGTATGTTCTGTCATAATCTACGTTATAGCTATCCTTGTAGACATTCCACCACAAGTTATCGAAAATAAGCATCCCTTCTCCTATTTCCAGATCTTTCTTAGTCAGTTCTGAAACTCTTGACTGAGTTGTAGCATCTATGTGTATCATTCCGTAGTTCTTGATAAGGAATTTTAGAACAGTTCCATCCGGTTCGAGAGGAAATGTCCACGCGAGTGAATCATTTACTACAGCTATATTTTCCTTTCCTAATTTAAACTGGCTTAATTGTAATGAATCTTTTGAGAATCTCTCTGCTACCTCATATGGCATCAGTCTTATATTTTCCCTCGTTTCCGGGAGCGTGTCTATGTTATTATATTCGAGTTCATTAACTAAGTGAACCTGAGGCATTATATGAGAGAACACTCCAGCTGCTACAACTAAAATAAAGAGAATAATAAACGACCCTACTGTCTTTACTGCATATATTGAATCGTAATACCCACTTTCAAGTTCGTCTTCGTCTTCGATTTGCTTCTTTGCCGACTCTTTCGGTCTTATGAGAAATCTATGTATAAGGAACCAAACTACTACAACCTCAATCATTATCGGGTTAATATAAACTGACATGAAAAGAGAGTGGAAAAGAGGTCTGAAGAACCAAACCAATGCCAAAATAAGAACATACTTCAAAATCTTGAAGACTGTTCCCTGATTTATGTTTAATTTATCCATCCCAACCACAAATAAAATTAAGAATCAAGTCTTATAACCATATTGCAGGTATTGAAAATATCAGATATAGCACCGGGTGTCCACATTTCTACTTTTTGTGGTCACCCAAAATCTTTCTCAATTTCTTATACTCCTTCAAAATAAGCTCCATCATAGGACGTATATTTCTGTTTTTGTCATAATCTCTCAATGCCTTGTAATATTCCTGTCTATTCTCAACCTCTATATCAACAGGAGGAAACCCGTGTTTTATTAGAACATTATTAAGGAGCAATCTACCAACACGCCCGTTTCCATCTGCAAACGGGTGTATATGTTCAAACTGATTATGAATCGCTACGGCCAGGACCAAAGGGGAATACTTATTCTTATTCTTACTGTACCATTCGACCATCTCGCTGAGAAGATTCTCGATCTCCTCGGGAGGGGCTCCCCTGTGTATTATATTTCCCTCGGAATCGGTTATGCCTACCTCCTGACCTTTCTCTCTGAAACTCCCGGCAAATTCCTTTGACTTTTTGAATATTACATGATGAATCTTCTTGATGAGTTCAATGGAAATATGTTCTTTGGTTCCGCGTATATAGCTTATGGCTTCGGAAACTCCATAAGTCTCCTGGATTTCCTCTTCGCTCCTTGACTCTGGGATCTTATTACTTTCCAGTATATCTCTAACTTCACTCTCTGTTACTGTGGACCCCTCTATGGCATTCGTATTGTAGGAAAATTCCTCTGTAAAGTTCTCCCAATCATCCTCGGACAGATGAGTTATGTCAAAATCTATCTTATCTTCAAGAGCTTCTATATCTTTCCTTTCTTCTTCGGTAAGTTTATGATAAAAAGGATCGTTTATTCTGTCAAGCGCCTTTATTCTCTCTTTTAGTATTCTTTCTCCACGCTTTCTCTCCTTCTTTAGTTCCCTATCGGAGAGATTGGACCCGAGAAAGACTCTAAGCTTTTTCACCTTTGAATCCCTGTCCCTGTATGAATGAACAAGATAATACTTAGTTCTCTTACCGACCTCTCTTTCTTCTATATACATGCTATTATTTGGGTGACCACAAATATAAAGTTATATTTATTGTTCTTTTATCTAATACATGAAACTAAAGATAGCTATAGATGTAGATGGAGTAGCTGCTAGCCCTTACAAGCATTTTATTGAAGAAGTAAACGCTAGATATGGTACTAATCTAAATATAGAAGACTTGACATGGGGATTCATTAATGTAAGAAACGCTACAGGTCTGGAGTTCGAGGAGTGTAATATACTAATGAGAGAGCTGTGGGATAAGAAATGGAATGAGATAGAATTATCATGTCCCCATATAACTGATACTCTGGAGAATCTTTCCAAGAATAACAAAATAATGATAGTTACAGCAAACGAGAATACTAAAGCCATAGAGAAATTGATAAAAAAGAATAAAATAAAGCATCACGACTTCTTTCATCATAAAGAAAAACATGAACTAGATTATGATTTTATAATTGAGGACAATCCGGAACACGCAGAAAAAGACCCGGATAGGACTATATTATTCGACAGGCCGTGGAACAGACATATCGACCACAAAGATAGAGTGAGCAGCTTCAAGGAAGTAGCTGATATTATAGAAAAAAGAATAGGCTAATTTTTCAAATCTATGTTTTAGATTTAAATACCTTGAATTCTCTTGGTATTAGTTATGCCGCGAGTAAATAAAGGAAACATCTTGGACAACGAAAACAGGAAATTGATATACGATGCTATGGATAGCCTGGGCTATGCAAGCTTTGATGATATAGCGAGCATACCGAATCTAACTATAAACAGAAAATCCATAAAAAGGCACCTAGAGAAACTACAAGAATTCGATTATGTGATAGAAGAAGAAATGAACGGTAAAACCGTATACAGGACTCCTAAAACGCCCAGAAAGGATTTGAAAAAATTAAAGGTATCATTTTCTGATCTAAAATCAGACGTGCTGGGAGAAATATCAAAAAATCCAGATTCTACTATATTTGACATATCCGATAATGTCAATTTGGGACATACCATGACCTCAATACACATAGCCGGATTGAAAGACCTAGGATTGGTAGAAGAGAAAAGAGAAAAAAGAAAGAAAAAATACAGACCTACATCGGACGGACTAGAAGCATATGAAAGAATTACAAAGCTTCAGAACAAACTGGAATAAATTATATCCTCTACCATAGAAAAAACTATTTTTATCAGAAATTCATCTCAGTTATGGTTCATAATATTGTCGTTATAGATACAGAGACTACAGGTTTCTCTCATGTAAATGATGGCGTAGTACAGGTAGGTATAGCATGGAGAGACGATAACGGGGATGTAAACCGCTGGGATAAGATATGCAATCCCGGACGCCAATACTTCAGAAATGGAAGAGCGTACCACGCTCTTCGTGTAAACAAGCTAAAAATGAGAGACATATTCAAAGCTGATCCCGATCATAAGGTAGCTGAGGACCTGAAAAGGAAACTCGCTTCAATACAAGAGGATAAATCAGATCCTATAGAGTTAAGAGCTTACAACAACGGATTCGATAGGCCATTCCTAGAAAACAATCCATGGAACTTGAAATGGAAATGGGGTAATTGTATTATGCTTCAAGCAAATGAACACTTCGGAACCAGGAAAAAACTAAGCGATGCCGTTGATTCATTGGGATTGAAATGGCCAGAAGGTCGAGCTCACCATGCTTCTGTTGATTCACATGCCGCTCTTTTGGTAACGGAAACAATAGAAGGGATTTTGAACTGATTTATTAACTGAAATTCTAATATTTTTATGAAATATAAGCTGGTTGGATTGTTTATCGCGGCTACTTTAGCTGTTGCTGCTTCTGTTTTCCTTGTTGGTGATATGTTACACACTAGCGATAATCTAGAAGATCTGAACTCAGAAAATACCAAAACTTTTAACGAAAACAATACTGCAATCGATACCAAGGAAAATACTACTCAAGAAAGTATAATCCTAACCGCCCCGTTTGAAAAATATCCTTATGATTTAGTTCCTATGGGGGAGAATGTGACCCACGACGGAGAACCTCACGCCGGGATAGATTTTTTCTGGAGAGAAGAGGTTAAAATACTCGCATCAGCTCCTGGTGAGGTAATATTTGCCGAAGAAGGAAACTACGAAGGTACTTATGACGTATTTGTTAGAAGTGGTGAATATACTATAGGTTATACTCATCTCGGGGAATTGAATCCTGATATAGAAGTAGGTTATGAAGTAGAAAGAGGAGAGTGGCTCGGGAATAACTGGTTATCCATTCCCGAAGACAATCATTGGGCCATACATTGGGAATTCGGTTATCACAGAGAGGGATGGCAATATTTCAATATTGGACACAGAATACCGCACCCTGAACGTTTATGCCCAATGACTTATTTCACGGA
>CAYQNF010000041.1:0-6543 GCA_964418905.1 uncultured archaeon
TTTTGATAGGAAGAATAGGAATTCCCTGATATTCTCGTTCTGTGTATAAAATTGTACCATCTCCTCCGTATGATATAACAACCTCTGGATCATTCTTGTCTATCTCAAAACCTTTAGTTTTCAGCATCTTTTCAAGATCCTTCGTCTTCTTCGGAGATACAATAGCTACTTTCATAGAAATTGTTTGTTTTCTATACAGATAAAAACTCTATTTATTGTCTTTTCTAAAGATTATCCAGAAGCCGTAGAGAGCTATTAAAATAAATACTATATTTATTCCAAAAGACGGTAATGCGTTGTTTATGTAAGCGTTCAGACCTAAAAGTATTGATCCGGTTAAATTGATTAAATGATATTCAAAATCCCTTGCGTCTAATTTTCCATGAGTTATTAGATAATAACCTAAAATAATTAGAATACTACCAACCCAACCTATTGTTTCTATCAATAAACTTGCCATTACTCAAACAAACCCTTAACGAATTTTTCTCTGTTAAAAGATTCCAAATCTTCGTAATCTTGACCGGTTCCTATATACAGAATTGGAGTCTTAATTGAATGTACAACGGAAAGAGCAGCTCCGCCTTTTTCATTTACATCCATCTTAGTTAATATTACAGCATCAACGCCTACGGCTTCATGAAAGCTTTCCGCTTGATCTAATGCATCATTTCCTGTCAATGAGTCTATAACTAGAATTTTAAGATCGGGGTTGTTTACTCTTGATATCTTCTTTAGCTCGTCCATTAGATTAGTATTAGCATGACTTCTTCCTGCAGTATCAGCTAGTATAACATCCACATTCTTAGCCTTTGCATGTTCTACTGCATCATAAACAATTGCAGCTGCGTCTGAACCATATTCATTTTTAATCACTTTGATTCCTAGGTTTTCTCCGTGTATGCTTAGTTGTTCAACTGCAGCAGCCCTAAAAGTGTCTCCGGCAGCAAATACAACATTGTAACCCTTGTCTTTCAACATTTTCCCTAGTCTAGCTGCTGTTGTAGTCTTTCCGCTACCGTTAAACCCAAGAAGTTCTACCAAACAAGGCTTTCCTTCCTTTTTACAATTTTCAATAGTCTCGATTAAGTCTATATCATTAGCTTCTTCAAAAATAGAAAGTAAATATTCTTCCATTTTGTCTTCAATGAAAGTATCTATATTCTTTTTCTTTACTTGATGTCCCAGTAATTGTTCTTTTAGGTATTGAGTAAGGCCTGCTGAAACATCAAACGCAACATCACATTCAATTAGTCCCATTTCTAATTCTTGTAATATCGGATCTACGTCACTTTCTTCAAGTTCAGTATGAGTAATTTTTGCTAGAAGTCCGGTTTTCTTTTCTTGTGTTTTGTCTACAATTTCTTTTTCTGGAGTTTCTACTTTCTCCTCTTCCTCTAGTTTTTCTTCTATTTTCTTTTCAGTCTTTTTTGGTTTAGTTTTTTTCTTAGCGGTTTTCTTCTTCGTTTCTTTTTTAGCTTTTGCTTTTTCTTCTGTTTTCTTTTCCTGTGACTCTTCTTGTACTTCTTTTTCTTTCTCTTCAACCTTGCCGGTAAGCTTATCTTTTGCTTCCTTCAGCTTATCTTTTAGCTTCTTGAACATTCATACCACTAAGAATTAGTTGCATCTCAGAATAAAAATACATTACTGCTGGGCATGTTGTATGTCATGCTGCAGCTTTTGTAGTCTAGATTGAAGCTCTTCGACGCTACCTTGGAGATCTTCTTGTATTTCTCTGAATTTGTTCTTTCTTTCATTCATTACCTTGTCTGTGTTTTCTATAGATTTCTTTGAAAGAACTCCAGAGCCTAATCCAACAACTACATTTTCAGTATCTTTTAGAGTCCCTATAGCAAAAGAGCTTGCTCCTAGAGGAATAAGCATTTCGTCTCCTTCTTCTAGATCTTTAATATATTCAACACTTTCTTTTGCTAGGTCTATTTCTTCCATTGCTGCTGATATCTCTTCAATTTGTTGATTTATTTGCTGTAATTGTTGCTGCAATGCTTGAAATTCTGCATATTTTTGCTGTACTTCTTGTTCTTTATTTTGTTTATTTGCCATAATTATCATCCTCTTATTTTATCTTTCAGGTTAGTTTTCTATATTTTTAAAGCTTAGAATAAATTAAATTGCTCTGCCTTCTGATATCTCTTTTATCATTATTTGATAGGTTGCTACTCTGTATTGTTCCTTTAAAGCTTCAAGGGCTTTTGAAACAGCTTCATTTTTAGATTCTGCGTTTATCTCTTTTGTGAATTGTATAAACTTCTTCCCAGACATTATAGAACCAGATATTCTATAACCTCTTTTACTTGGCTTTTTACTGTCCTCTTTCTTTTCAGACTTCTTGCCTTCGTTAGTTATGTATGCCATAAGTTAACCTCTTTCAATAGCTACGTCGAGAAAGCTTTTATGTTTATGTTATTAGTATAAAGTTTCTGCTATTCTAGTTATCTCAGGACCCGATGTGACCTTTCCTAATACTAGTGCATTTTCATTTGCCAATATACCACTTCTGAGAAACGGTGAACCGAAGTTGACTGTACCTATGTCGACTTTTACCCCTAATATTTCTTCTATATTTTGAGCTTCTTCTTCAGTTGTGTTTGGATGGGCTATACAGCCTTCATTCGTTGTCATCGCACATGATCCAACTATGGTTAATCCAGCTACTGTACCAACCTTTACCGGAACTTCCAGACATTTTTCTATCTCTTCTTTCTTGTCTTCTATATTGTCAGAAATGACAGCTCCTTTGTCATTGCAAAGTATTAGATTTCCTATTGCAGTGAAATCACTGTCTAGAGTAAGTACATTCAGACCTAGAGATTTTATTTTCTCTATTTCTGGAGCCTTTATATTTTTTGGAACTATTATTCCGTTCTTGTTTCCAGCTAAGAATATACCTGGGATATCTACAGTTGTGACACGGCTTTGTATAATAGGAACATCGAAGATTTCTTTCATCTCTTCAAGATCTTTCTTTATTACTAAAGGAGACAGTACTCCGTAGTGATCTGTTATAAGACCATACATACCTACGTTTACATCTCCACGAAAATCAATTAGAATTTGTTTCATTGGAATCACTCTTCGTCCGGTTTTTCATCCTGATAATGCCCGGATACTTCATCATAAGTAGTATCAGCATCATGTGCGTCGTTTACTGTGAACTGGAACCATGCTTCATTTTCTGCTATAACTAATTCTTTAACTCCTACATATACAGTAAGAGTTCCATATCCTTCGTAACCAGAGTCCCACAACGCGCTTTCACTTTTTATTACTCCTAGTCTGTTTAAAGTGCTTCTAGGAACAGCTATTCCCACTGCGTTTTGAGGAATCCTTACCTTGACATCGGTTCTTATTTCGTAAATTCCCTTAGGAAGCTTGTAAAATCCATTGTCGGGTTTTATTTTCTGCTTTTCTGGAGAAACTTCTCTGGTAGCCCCGTTTATTGTAACAGTGCCATCTTCTGGTATTCTGTATACTTCAGAAGCTCCTATATCCACTCCGTTTGGATTAATCTTCGTAGGATTACCTTCAATTATTATAGAATTTGCTATCATCTTTCCGTTCCAATGCATATGTCCCACCAATTAGATTATACTTGAATTTAGAATAATTGTTTTGTCTTTTTAAAAGTGTTGTTATAAATAGAAAACTAAAATCTAACCTAATGTTGAAGCTTCGTCTTGCCTTTTCTTTATTTCTTCTTTCTTTTTAGCTTCAGTGTCGTCTTCAGGTTTTTGACTTTCCAACCAGCTTAATAGAGTGTCTCTGTTCTTGTTATCTTTTTCTGCTTTAATTAGTTGATTATAATCCGGGTTATCTATTTTGTCTATTTCCTTTTTAGCTTCACTTATTGTACCAGAGACTATTTCTTCATAGTTTACTGAATCCTTTTCTGTTTTCTCTCCAGTTTTTTCTGGTTTTGGTTTCTCTTCTTTCTTTGGTTCTGGCTTTTCTTCAACTTCTTTGAAATCATGACCTTCTAATTCGGCATAAACTGCTCCATCTTCTCTTTTTGCTACTACTCTTATTTTTGTAGGAGGCTTTTTGATTCCTCTGGACCAAATAGCTTCGTTTATACTGGATCCAATTTTAACATTATTTGTCTTCATGTGTTTTTCTAAGAAGTTTCTAACAGCTCTCATTGCTTTTGGCGTTTTATTCATTCTTCTAGCCGTTGTCTTAGCTTTTCTTAATGGAATAGTATAAACTCTTTCTTCAGCCATAAATTACACCTAAATCTTGTGCTTACTTCTTCTCCAATGTTTAGTCTTGTTAACTCTAACCATTCTTCCACGAGCACGCTTAAGGCCGAATTTCTTAATATCTACCCATCTAGGAGCTCTTTTAATTTTTCCTAATTTTGCAAGTTTCTTCTTTTCTTTTCTTGTTTTTCTTGAACCCATTTTATCACTTTCTTTTTATATTCCATTCTTTGTTCGGGCTTAACATTTTTAATATCTCAACCATCTGTGACTCTGTCACAGGAGTTTGAAGTTGCCCTGTATTTTTTATCTGTATTAAGTATGATTCTATCTGTTCGGCCATTTCTGGCTTTGTTAGTTTAAGATTACTTAGGCGCCTTTTTGCACCTTTGTCTAATATTTGAGATATTGCCGCTTTTTTGACAGCTTTTTGTTTTTGTTTCATCTCTTTCTTTTGAAGCTCTTCCAGCTTCTTCTTTTTGATATCTTCTATATCGGACATAATTATTAAGCTGATTCAACTTCTTTAGCAGCTTTATCTAGGAAACTTCTTCCTTCTGGTGTCAAGAATCTTCCTTTTCTATCTCTTTTTTCTATGTAACCTTTTTCTTCTAACTGTTGAAGAATTCTTCTGATTACAGCACCGGAAGCTTTTCTGTGATGATGTGGTTGATGCCCTAGGTTTTTAGCGCTTCCGTAAATCTTACGAAGTCTTTGAACGCCTAAAGGCTGTTTCAAGTATAATTTTCTTAGTATAGAAGCTGATCTAATGAACCACCAATTCTCCTGAGTAGGCGCTCTTTCCTTAGCTACGCCTGTTTTTACAAAGTTTGCCCAGTGTGGCTTCTCTGTTTCATCTTCTAATTTTTCTGCTACCTTATTTATGAAATCTGTAGCTTCTACGTCTTTAACGCCCATATTTTACACCGTTTAATATACTATAATAACATCTTTCATTAACACTTTATATTTATAAACCTTGCTATTGGTTGTTTCAATCTCCGTTGTTTCTCATTATCACAAAGTATGTGCCTAGCAGTATTAAGATGAATAAGAATATAAGTACAGTGAATACGAAATTCTTTACTGATGACTGTAATGCGCAATTGGTCTCACAGATATCATTTCCGTTACATTTTTGTTCGCATAATTTAGGAGCTTCTTGAATGTTTTCAACAAAGTTGTAAACTGTTATCCCAAGAAATATTGTAGCAACCAAAACTACGACAATACTTAATATTACAAGCGCGGTGCTCTTTTCTTTTGAATTTTGAGGAATTTCTACTTTTCCTGTATATTGCTCTTGGTTTGGGATTTCTGACATTTAAGACACTTTATCCTTACCGTATCCTCATTCTCTTCCAAAATTTCTGATTTGTTTGGTAAATAGGCATAGCAATTGTTGCATATTTTAGATTTTAACTCTTTCGGGATCCTAACTTTGTATCTTTTGGAGAGGTTTACCGCCATTTCCATATATCTATCTGCGTAATTAGATCTTTTTTCAGCTTCTCTGAACAGTATTTTTATTCTTTCTTTTGCTATTTTCTTGTATTTCGGATTAATTCCTCTTCCCATAAAGTCTTTATGTAGAGAAGCCTTAATATTCTTATGATTCCAACAGGAGATGTTGTATTAGGATCGAGTATTATGGGATTTATTGTGATTCTTATGGCATGGACATATACCACAAAATCTGGAAGAAAGATTACAATCGAAGAAGCCAAAAAGGAAAATGAGCTTAGGCGTGTTATTGCTAATCTGGATCAGGATCTTGAGGTTTATGAGGATAGTTTTCCTGATGAAATAGATCCGGTTCATTACAAAGACCTTGTTATCGAAGAGCATCAACAAAGAATAGACGGAGAGGTCGGTTATCTTCTTGGTTATAGAGATAAACCTGAAGTCAAGAAAGCATTAAAGAGAGTAGTAGATGATTTGACCGAGTATCCTTTTGCTGGTCCCAATATAGATAAATTAAGAAACCTTGCGAAAAAGGGAGAATTCTCCGAAGAGTGAAGCTATTTTTATAAAGAAATTAATAATTCTATATGGTACATGAACTTGGACTCACCGTTGGTTTGCTCTTATTCGGTTTGTATGCGTTATACAAATCCGGAGATCTTACCGTAGAGAGCGCTGTTGGAATTTCAGAGTCTCTTAATCTTGGGAAGTTTGCAATAGGTTTTATTTTTGTGGCATTGGCAACTAACGCTCCTGAGATATTTGTTTCAGTTTCATCTGTTCTAAAAGGAAATGTAGGACTTGCTGTCGGTAACGCGATTGGTTCATCATTGGCTAACATCACTATTGTTTTGGGAAT
>CAYQNF010000042.1:0-6284 GCA_964418905.1 uncultured archaeon
AAAAATGAGTTTAGCTCATTCAGAACATTCATAACGTAGCTAAACCTCTCATTAAGTTTCTCAAAGTATTCCTTGTCTAGAGTATTCTTTTCTTCTTTTCCAGATTTTCTATACAATAATTGAGGACGAGTTCCTGAGAACATGACTTCACCATGGGCGAAATTGTTTCTTATCCTAATTAGTTCCTTTATCTCGGTCAGTATCTTTTTTCTTATGTTATCATCTTCAAATTTTATAGCCCCTCTTTTGGTAAGCTCTCGAAATACCTGCCATTTGTTCCAAAAGGTGAAAAATTCTTTTTGAAGAAGTATATCCTTGAATAGGTTCCTGAATTTGTCATTTTCTTTCATGAATACTAGAGATATTATGTTATCTAGTTTGTCTTCTATTTGTAGAGATTTTGTTATAACACGCCCTCTTACATTCAATAAGGCCTCACTTTTTTCTGCGATTTTATTTAATTCTTCTTTTGTTAATATCCCTGGCCCAGATCCATCTTCAATGGCTGCTATCTTAAACGGTATATCCATACGTTTATCTAGTCAAGTAAAAATAAAAAAGAAAAAGAGAGAAGACGGTTTCATCTAAACGTTAAATCCACCGCTAGCATTAGCTCCTACAGATGCAGAACCGTTTCCTACGTCTACGTCAGCTTCTGCTCCACCCTCAGCGCTTGCTCCGTTATTTTGCTCTTTTGCGCTTTCAGTGCTCCCTAGAGCTACATCTATTCCTATAGAACCTGCAATCCCGTCTGCTTGGAATCTAGTTCTAAGGTCTTGAAGAACGTCTATGTGTACTTGAAGCCTTTCTTCTACCCTAGTTCTTGTCTCTGCATCAGCGTTTGCTGCTGCGTTAACTGCAGCCTGTACATTACTTTCGTAATCTTCTCTTGCTTCAGTTGCTATTCTTTGTTTTTCTTCTGAATCAGCACTAGCCTCTGATTGTTCTTCTGATGTACTATTGCTGGATTCTGCTCTGGCTTCAGCTTCTTCTGCTGCACGTGCCATAGCTTCAGCTTCTGCTAATCTTTCTTCTGCTATCTTTAACCTTGTGTTTGCTTTTGCGTCAGCTCCGAAAGATAGAGCTAGCTGAATTCTTTCCATAGCTCTGTCTAGTCCATATAGTGCCGAGTCTCCTGAGATTCCCGCACTGGCACCTAGTCTTGCTTCAGTGGTACTTTGAGCACTTGCCTGAGCAAATACCATAGGCACAGACAGTAGAGCTACTGCAATTACTGCAATCAATTTTCTCATACTTCATACCTCCATGTGTATTCTTGTCAATGTTTGTAGTTACTCGTTCCCTGTTTTTAACTATAATGGAACTTGTGAAACCGTGACCGCTATAAGTAATATATTGTCTATAATTTCTTATTAATGTTTAGAAATAGTTAAAAATGCCCTTTTTCGTTTATAGGAACAAAAATAGACCTTTTAAATCAAATAGAAAGTTTTTAACTGAGTAGATTTTCGATCTTCTCTCTAAGGTCATTTGCCTCTATAGAGCCTTTTAATTTTTTAAGACATTGTCCCAGAAGGAAGTTTATAACAGCAGTTTCTCCATTCTTGTATTTTTCTACAACACTTTGATTTTCATTTAATACAGTTTTAATGACATTATCAACTTCATCTCTAGAGAATTCTTCCTTTTTAAACTCCTCACCGTCTAGCATGGCTCTCAGCTTCTCGGTTCCCTGTATATCTGTAAGTTTACCCTCTCTCAGCTCTTCTAATAGAGCTTTAACATCGTTAAAGTCTAAATTGCTCTCTTCAAATGTGATATCTCTGTAAGACAATTCCCCAACAAGGTCATTTTTAATGAAATTTGCAGCAAAATCGGAGTCTATGTCCTTGGTCTCTCTAAATAGGTCTAATAATTCCCTTTCTCTTGTTATAGTCCTTACAGTTTCTTCATCCAGATTGTAATCCTCTTGGAGTTCGGTCCTTACTTCCTTCAAGGGCTTGGGTACCTCAATTGTTGTATCTATCTTAATAGGAGGGATGTCAGGATCCTTCATGTATCTATAATCAGCTGCTTGTTCCTTTTTTCTTAGTGTTTTGGTTTTGCCCGTTGATTCATCATAACCACGGGTTTCTCTCTTTACGTCTTCCCCTTTCTTGATTATCCTTTTTTGTCTTCTTGCTTCATTCTTGAGCGCTAGCTCTACCCCTCTGATAGATCCTATATTCTTTATTTCCACACGCTCTGAGCTCATTGATATGTTAGTATCTACCTTAAACATTTGAGTTGAAGCTTTCAGGTATGATAATACTGATTTTAATTCTTTCAGAAATTCTTTGGCCTGCTCGGGACTTTTAATATCAGGCTCCGTTACAATCTCAAGCAATGGAGTGCCGCTTCTGTTGAAATCTACCGTTTTTTTCTTCAGATTATACTTACCGGGATCCTCTTCCCAGTGTATTTCAGTTATTCCCACATTTTCAAAACTCCCATTAACTGCGAAAGGTTCGGATGTCCTCTGAAAGTTATTCGGAAGGTCAGGGTAGAAATAATGTTTTCTGTTTGTATGTACTAAATCTTCAACAAGATCGCAATTCAGACTTTTGGCTATCTTAACTCCTAGTTCTAAAGCCTTTTTGTTTGTTGCCATAGGTTTGGCACCAGGTTGCCCCGTACAAATTGGACAGATGTTATCATTTGGTTCATTGTGGTCTACAGAGCATGAGCAATACATCTTAGAATCGGTGTCTGGGTAGACGTGTACCTCTAGTCCTATTTTCATGACAGGCCCTCCGCTAGTGCTAATAATTCTCCGTCCTTGAATCGAGGAGCTGTTATCTGGATGCCTATTCCTTTAAATGGGATTGATATAGCCGGAGTCTTTGAAAGAGGTTGGAATGTTGTTCCTATGTCCATCATGTATTCAGTTATTTTGTCTATCTCTTCTCCGATCCTTGGAGCACTTCTCGGCATAGTAGGATTTATTATAAAATCAACCTTTTCGAATGCTTCTTCAATTTCTTTCTTGATGAGGTTTCTTGCGTTTAGAGCAGAAGAATACCATTTGTCGTGATATTCTTTCATTGTTATATAAGTACCTAATAGAATTCTTCTCTTAACCTCATCGCCTAAAAGGTTACGATCCTTTCCGAAAGTAATGCCATCAAATTTCTGCATAGCTGAAGACAATTCAGCAAACATTATCATATAGTAAGCGGGGACTGCGTATTTTAAAGAAGGAATCTCGATTTCAACGATCTCCCCGTCAAGTTTTTCAATAAATTTGTCTCTCTTTTCTAATATCTCTTTATCGATGCTGTTTTCTACCGTTTTCAAGACTCCGAACCTTTTCCCGTATGAGTCTTTCTTTTCGAAAGTTTCTCCGGTAGTCTGGTCTTTCTCATCTGGGCCCGCTGCTATTTCCATCATCTTTGTAATCATTTCCGGTTTTTTGGCCAGGAATCCTATTGTATCGAAACTCATAGCCATATCCATAAGACCGTAACGGGAGACAAGTCCGTATGATGGTCGATATCCGTAAACCTGACACCAGGCCGCGGGAGCTCTAATAGAACCTCCGGTATCTGAGCCGAGAGCTACGTCAACTAAGCCTGAAGCAACTGCAACAGCGCTTCCGGATGAAGATCCTCCAGGCACACGTTTAATATCAATAGGATTTTTCGGTTGACCTAGTGAAGAATATACTCCCATACCTCCGCAGCCGAACTCATCGCAGTGAGTTTTCCCGACTACGTCGTATCCGCTCTCTTCCAGTCTTTTTACAACTGTAGCAGAATAGGGAGCTATGTAATCTTCGAGTACTCGAGAAGAAGCAGTAGCCTTCATTCCTTTGACTAGAATGTTATCTTTCACGGCAAGTTTTATTCCGTCTTTTGCCGGTCTGGTTGAAATAAAAGCATTGTATTCGTCATTCATCTGTTAGCCTCAGTAATTCTTTTGAGAATGGAAATTCTGAATTGTCTTTTTTACTTTTATCGTCTCTGAGAGACCCTTTCCTCTCCTCGTCCAGAACTTCTTCTACTTCTTCGAGTATAGAAGCCCATTCCAATATATCGTCTTCTTTCATATCGTCCAATTCTAGTCTTGCTATCTTTTTCACTTCGTCTTTCATTTTTATCACGTAAATTATAATGGCGGCTCTGGACGGATTCGAACCGTCAATCACACAGGTTAACAGCCTGGCATCATGCCAATTAGACCACAGAGCCACATAAAGATTAAACTAAGGGTTAAGATATTATTGGCCTCTAGCAACTAAGATATTGCTGAGGCTACATATTGTTATTATTAAAGAAATAATTAGCAAAATCTACTGTATCAGTAATTCCTGTTTTTGCTAACATAAGAATAGTTCGCATTTAACATATTTAAAATGAATTCATAAAGTGATTAGTATGAGAGACATATTCAATGAAGATTATAGAGAGGGTAAAGATAGGTGGTCAAGAGATTGGGTCCCTGAGGAATTGAAAATGATAGCGGAGCATGAGGATCCGGGAAGATTTTTGGATGTAGGTGTAGGTAATGGTACGGATGCTATTTTCATGGCAGAAAACGGTTATGAGGTAACTGCCGTAGATGTTTCTGATGTTTCTATAGATATGGTAAAAAAGAAAGCAGAGGAGAAGAATCTTGAAATAAAGACATATGATCAAGATATAAGAGATTTTGATTTTGAGGGCAAATATGATGTTATAGCTTCTATACAGACTTTGCACTTTTTGTCAGAAGAGGATGTTATTAACATAATAGATAAGATAAAGGATCATACGAAAGAAGGTGGAATTAATTTCATAACTACAGCAATAAAGGGGTCTGAGATAGGTCATAGAAAATGGATACCGGAAGAAAATGATCTAAAAGAGCTGTACAAGGATTGGAATATCATGGGCTACCGCGTAAATGAAGATAAAAGAAGCTGTGTTTTAGGCGCTAGGAAGCCTAGAAGCGATTAGTCTAAACCGTTTCCAATCAACTTTTCTGACGAAAGTTTCATAGCCTTGTCTAAGCTTATGCCCAATTCTTCTATCTTGTCTCTTACTATAACAAAGGACATCTTATAACCTGCGCAGTATGGAATTTCTTCCCTTTCGCCAAGCCATATGCCTTGATATATTTCATTATTTTCGTCTTTTTCGTCTAGATGAGGTTTCGTTGCTTCCCATGTAGGTTTAAGATCCTCTTCGTCCACGTTTTTTAGATATTTTGGTAGCTCTCCAAATGCTTTCTCTTCAAATATTTGAGCAAGTCCGTCAAGAGCTATAAGATCTCTTACAGTGTAGCTAGGCCATTCTGTTCCCATGTGCTGATGTCTTATACAGTGATTGTACTCATGGGCAACTGTAGCTTCTACCCCTTTTCTCCAGGACGACACTTCGGGATTTACGAATATGTACATGTTCTCTCCATCGGTTGCATATCCATAGGCTCCTTGCATATCTTCGTTGTAAAATGGGTTATGTCCTATATGCGTTATTATTTTTTCTTGTGTTGGTAGCAGCTCCATACATGTTTCTAGCGATTCCTCTATTACAGTCTCTACAGTATTGTAGAATTCTTCGTTCGCTATCTTTCTGAACTCATGCGACATAGTTTATTCCTCCAAATCTATAGTTTTTGCATACATTAGCGAATCCGTTATTACTCCGTCCAATCTCCTCGCGTGGTTCCTTAGAGTTCCTTCAAGCTCGAATCCATTGTTCTCCAGAACCCTGGCTGAGCCTAGATTCCCTGTATATACACTAGCTTCTACTCTAACTAAGCCTAACTCTTCCAGTCCGTATTCGGCTAAAGTACCTGCGGCCTCTGACATTATTCCTTGTCCCCAATAGTTTTTGTCTAGCCAGTATCCCATAGCTGCTTTGTGTCCAGGTATTATACCTGCCAACGAAACGCTCCCGTTCAATTCTCCATCTATTTCTATAACTAAAGGAATCCTTGTTCTAGGATTTTCGTCTATTTGATCCATACATCCTTCTACCCATTCCACCGCATGCTCTCTTTTGTAAGGGTACGGAACGTTGGCTAGATATCTTACAACCTCCCAGTCATTGATTTTTCTATGTAAGGGGTCTATATCCCTTTCCTCAAATTCTCTTAGCCTGAATCTTTCTCTTTTGAATTCTACCATTTAATTCACCTTTTGGATTATTTTTAATCTAGGACGTAGGTTTGTCTATGTTTGTAAAAACCAGACCTTCTCTTCAGTTATATTGTCGTTTAGAGCTTGATAGACCCAAAAACAAAATAACCTTAACAGAAGGTCATTAACAAGAAGTATCTAGATCTCTAGATACGACTAG
>CAYQNF010000043.1:0-6267 GCA_964418905.1 uncultured archaeon
GGTGAAAGGATCTGCAATTTACGGCTTCCTTAAGGGTGTTATAGATTCCGGCCTTAATGTTCCACATGATGAAACAGTTTTTCCTAGCGAGGAAAGAATAAGAGGCGAGCACCTGAAAAATAAATCGGATTTCGACAAGGCGAAAGAAAATATAGAAAATAATTATAATAAAAAGTGATGTAAATGGCAAGACGAAGAAGAAACAGATATAATAGAAGAGAAGAAACCCTTAAAGAATGGACTCCTAGAACCCAGTTAGGTAAGGATGTTCAATCTGGTAAAACGTCATTGGATGAAATATTCCAAGAGGGTAAAATAATCAAAGAACCTGAAATCATAGATTTCCTAGTTCCTAATTTAAGGTCAGAGCTTATACTAATCGGTGGAAGCCCAGGAAAGGGTGGAGGTATTAGAAGAACTCCTACTAAGAGAACAACTAGGATGCATCGTTCCGGTAGAAGATTCAAATCTTCAGCTTTAGTATTAGTTGGAAACGGTGACGGATTTATTGGCGTAGGTCAAGGTTGGAGTAAGGATCATAGAACTTCAATAGAAAAGGCAAAGAGAAACGCAAAACTTAATGTTATTCCAATTAGAAGAGGAAATGGATCCTGGGAGGACAGTGGTACAGAACCTAATACAGTCCCATTTAAGATCAAAGGTAAATCAGGGTCTGTAGAAACCCAGCTTATACCAGCTCCAAGAGGAACAGGTTTAGCGGCTTCAGATACTGTAAAAACTATGCTTGAGCTTGCTGGAATTAATGATATATGGGTAAAGACAAGAGGAAATACCAAGACAAGAGAGAATGTAATTAAATCAGTTTATAACGCTTTCAAGAATGCTAACTCTATGAGAACGAGAAAGCAGGATGAAGAAAAAGTCGGTATGATAATAGGTTATTCTGACGATGCTCCTGACATATCTTCTCAATATGTTATTGAGGGTATGGACGAAGAAGAGGAAATAACTGAGGAAGATTTAGAAGAAATGGACGAAGATTCCTCTCAAGAAGAAGTAATTGAATCCGAAGAAGCTTCCGAAGATCAAGAAGACCTTGAAGACGAAGAAGCAGACAATTCAGATGATGAAGAATCTGAAGACGAAAAAGCAGAGGAAGAAGAACCAGAAGAAGACGAATCTGAAGAAGACCAAGAAGAAGATTCATCCGACGAAGAAACCCAGGAAGAATCCAACGAGGAAGAAGAAACCGACGCAGAAGAAAATGACGACGAGGAAGTTGAAATAGTAAATACTGAAGTCGAGGAAGAAGAAACAGAAGAAGACGAATCCGAAGAAAATGACAATGAAGACGAGGATGAAGAGTGATTATCATGAAAGCTGTAGTTAGATTACGTGGAAGATACAAAATGACAGATAAAATGGAAGATACTATGAAATTGTTAAATCTTACTAGAGTTAATCATTGCGTAGTTATACCAGATGAGCCAGAATATACCGGTATGATAAGAAAGATTAAGGATTTCATAACGTGGGGAGAAATAAATGAAGAAACCCTTGCTAAAATGATAGAGAAGAGAGGTAGACTTCCAGGAGATAAAAGATTAGACAAAGAATGGTTGAAAGAAAATGATTACAGTAATTTTGAAGAATTAGCAAAGGACATATTATCAGGAGAAATAAAGATTAATGATTTAGATATAAAGCCTATATTCAGATTATCTCCTCCTTCAAAAGGACTAAAAAGTATAAAAAGAATATATCCTAAGGGAGATCTTGGTAATAGAGATGAAAAAATTAATGAATTGTTAGAAAGAATGATTTAAAGTGTGATTTTAATGGTTGTAAGAAGAAAAAAGAAGAAAAAGAAGCAAAGAGGAAAAAGATGGCATGGACACGGCCACAAGAAGAAAGCTAGAGGGGCTGGAAGCCGTGGTGGTAGAGGAAATGCCGGAGGCTTCAAACACAAAAAACTTAAGATGATGAAAGAGCAGCCTGACAGACTCGGTAAAAGAGGGTTCAGTAGAGCTGCAGTACAAGAAGAAGTAGAAACTATTAACTTAATTGAACTTGATCAGATGGTCGAAGATGGCCAAGAAGTAGATTTAAGTTCTCTGGGATATGATAAACTTTTAGGCAAAGGTAAAGTCACTAAGTCCATGACAGTAAAGGGCGAAGTGTCTGATAATGCTAAAAAGAAAATAGAAGAAGCAGGTGGAACTGTTGTCCCAGAATAAAAGTGTATATGTAAAATTTCTAGAAAATTTGCCCACGGTTGAAGGCCCTGGTGGAAGAAAACTTAATTTTAATGATAAGTTTAAATGGACAATGGGAGTTCTATTGGTTTTCCTTGTCCTATCTCAAGTTCCTCTTTTTGGTCTGAGCGATCAGGCTTTTAACTTTTTACAAGATTTCGCTTCTATTTTAGCTTCTAACTTCGGTTCTTTAATGACTTTAGGTATTTCACCGATAGTTACTGGTGGTATAATACTCCAAATGCTTGTGGGTGCAGAAATACTTCCTTGGGATACCAATACACCTGAAGGTAAAACTAAATATCAAGGTACTCAGAAATTATTGACGGTAGGATTTTCTGTTTTGATGGCTCTAGCGTTTGTAATTATGGGATCATTGCCGCCACAGGGCGGAGATACGTTTTTAGCCATTTTACTAATATTACAACTATCGTTTGGCGGAATTGCTATAATGTTCCTAGATGAAATTACAAGTAAGTGGGGATTTGGTTCTGGTGTCTCACTTTTCATTTTAGCGGGTGTAGCTCAACAGATTGTAGTACAATTGTTTAATCCTCTTACATTAGCTGGTCAAAGTATACCGTCTGGTATATTAACTGGTTTCATTGCGTCTTTAATTCAAGGAACGCCACAATTTATGGTTTTACTTCCTTTAGTTTCAACTATTATAATATTCTTGGTAATAATCTATGTTCAGGGAATGAAAGTAGAGATACCACTAGCTTTTGGACAAGTGTCTGGATTCGGAAGGAGATGGCCTCTTGATTTCATATACACGTCCGTTCTACCTCTTATTTTCGTATCGGCCTTAATTCTTAATATGCAATTAGTGGGTCAAGCCTTAGCTGATCCTGTAGCTCCGACAACTGATGTTGCTGCAGCGCAGGTAGGAGCCCCAACGGGAGGACAGCAAGTTGGAACTACTTGTGGGTTTTTGGGATGTTTCAATAATGGGCAGCCAATTTCAGGAGTAATATATTATCTTAATCCGCCTAGACAATTTTTAAGCAATTTAGTCCAGGGTATATTCATACCTATAGATTTGCTTAGAGCTATTACTTATACTATAGTTTTAACGGTAGGATCTGCAATATTTTCAGTATTCTGGATGAATACTTCGGGAATGGATTCTAAGTCAGTTGCTCGGCAAATTCAAAGCGTTGGATTGAGTATACCAGGATTTAGAAGAGATCCTAGAATAATAGAATCAGTCTTGAAGAAATATATACCTCCTCTTGCAGTATTGGGAGGAGCTACTATAGGATTCCTATCAGGGCTAGCAGATATAACTAGTGCTATAACTGGAGGTACGTCTATACTTCTTGCAACTATGATTGCATATAGAATGTATAGAGATATCAAACAGAAACATGGTCAGGATATGCATCCTATGTTAAGAAGATTTATGGGGGAATAAGAAATGGATATAACATTTGGCTTGGTTAAGCCTGACGCATATGAGAATAGAGAAGAAATTAAGGAAATGATAAGAGAAGCAGGTTTGGATATTGTAAAAGATGAACATTCTTACGAGATAACAAAAGAAGACGCCGAAGAACATTATATAGAACACAAAGAGAAACCCTTCTTTGGTGAGCTTATCGACTTCATAACAAGTGGACCTACTAATAAAATGGTTATTAGAGGGGAAAACGCTGTAGAGAGGTTAGCAGAGCTAACGGGTCCAACTGACCCAGCCGATGCTGAGGAAGGAACAATAAGGGCAAGGTTTGGTCAAGAATTGTCTCTTAATGCATTCCATAGAGCAGATTCTTCTGAGAGCGCTATTAGAGAAATCGGTATACATTTTAATCACGGGGAATTACCTGGCGACATTAGCGATTTGATAAAAGATCACCAAAGAAATAAACCGAGGATAGAATGAATATAATATTATTCGGGCCTCCTGGATCAGGAAAGAGTACTTATTCTGATATGTTATCTTCTGATTTGAATATGACCCATATTTCGATGGGAGGACTTCTTAGGGAAATATCAAAAGAAGAATCCGACTTAGGTAAAAATATTAAAGCAACTCTAGACAAAGGAGATCTAGTTTCGGATGAATTAGTTCTAGAAGTCTTTGAGAAAAAAATAAACAATATAGATGGAGATGTAATAATAGACGGTCTTCCTAGAACATTAAATGAAGCAAAAAAGATGGAAGATGTAATAAATGTTGATGCTGTTATAAGCCTTAAGTTTCCAAGAGACCTGTTGAAGAAAAGACTGCTTGAAAGAGGAAGAGATGACGACACGAAAGAAACTATAAAAAATAGGTTTTCAATTTATGATAACAAATCTAAAAAAGCTTTAGAGTTTTATAAAGATAATAGTTATAAGATTATAGAGGTAAGTTTCAACGACGAAACGCCTGAAGAGATTGTAAAATTCATAGAGAAGAAATTAAAAGAAGAAAACTTAATGTGATATAATGGGAATAACTGGAATGGTATTTGCTGGCATTGATAAGGTATTTGCTCCGATTCTTGCAATGAGTAATATAGCATCGCTTACAATATTTGCTATATTGTTTTCTGTAATAGTTATAATAATAAATTTACTTTTGACTAAGAAAGATGTTAGAGATCAAGTCAGAGAGCAAATTGATAACTTAAACAAGAAATTCAAGAAGGCTAGAAAGAGTAAGGATGTAGAAAAAATGCAGAAAATACAGGAAGAGCAAGTAAAGGTACAAATGGAAAACATGAAGCATAATCTAAAACCTACTATAGCAAGCATTTTAATTTTCATAGTATTATTCCCATGGTTAAGAAGTCATTACGAAGCGTTTTCAATTACATTGTACCCATTGTCATGGAGCGTTGGAATGCTTGGATGGTATATTTTAATAGCAGTAACTACATCTTTGGTACTTAGAAAAGTCTTTGACCTTAGATAATGTTATAACTCTTTATTCTCGAGTGTTTTTATGAAAGAACAAAAATTTGTAGTTTTGCATGAAGAACAGCCTAAGTATGGCAAGAATCCAAAGGATCGTTCGATTAAGGAATTACTTCAAAATTCTTTAGTTGTTGTAGATAAACCGCAGGGTCCTACTAGTAGAGATGTTGTTCTTTGGGTAAAAGATATTTTAGAAGCAAAGAAAACCGGGCATGGAGGTACTCTGGATCCGAAAGTGTCGGGAGTTCTTCCTATAGCCATTAATTATGGAACTAAAATAATGCCCGCATTGAATACGATGAAGGAGTATATAGGGGTTGTCCAGATACATTCAGATATAACTATGGAAAGAATGAAAGAACTCGCTGAAAAATTTACTGGAAGAATAGAGCAGATGCCTCCAGTTAAGTCTGCAGTAAAAAGACAGAAAAGAGAAAGAACTGTATATAATTTTGATATATTAGAGCAAGATGGTAGAAATTTCCTTTTCCGCGTAAAATGCGAAGCTGGTACTTATATTAGAAAATTATGTTCAGATATAGGTAAACATACAAACGGAGCTCATATGGCAGAACTAAGGAGAACCGAAGCAGTTCCGTTTAAAGAGGATGATAATGTAATATTACAAGAGCTACACGACGCATACCTGCTATGGAAAAACCACGGTGAAGAGGACGAGATTAGAAGGATAATAAAACCGCTTGAAGATTGTGTTGTTCATTTAGGTAAAATAGTTCTTAAAAACTCAGCAGTTTCTGCGATATGTAATGGAGCTCCTCTTTATTCCAACGGTGTAGCTGAATACTCTACTGACATTAGCGAAGGAGATCTTATAGCTTTCATGACAGTTAGAGGAGAACTTGTTGCTTTGGCGGAAGCTCAATGTGATTCTGAAGAAATAGAGGAAAAAGATGGCTTGATAGCCAAAACAGATAGGGTTATAATGGATAAAGAGGAATACCCCGACTGGAGAAAATAACTTATATCTTATTAGATAAGATAATAATCTGAGTGCCGACGTCGCACAGTCTGGTTAGTGCGCTGGTCTTGAATTTAATCTATTCAAGAAGATATCTGCTTTGCAGAGATGATCGAGAAAACCAGTGGGCTCTGCCCACGCAGGTTCAAATCCTGCCGTCGGCGCCAT
>CAYQNF010000044.1:0-2086 GCA_964418905.1 uncultured archaeon
CGAGAAAACCAGTGGGCTCTGCCCACGCAGGTTCAAATCCTGCCGTCGGCGCCATCATTTTCTTAAAGTATAAGACTCTGTATAATCAATTATTTTTCACTATGATGCTTGTAACACATGCAATATTTGGGACGGTAGTGGGGAGACTACTTTCTTTAAATCTTGGTTTAGTCTTTCTTGGTTCCGTTTTACCTGACATAGACCATCTTCTTAATATTCCGCATAGGACTTTTACTCATTCTATTCTATTTGTTTTTCTTATAGCCGCTTTATTTGCTCTCAAGAAAAAGTCATGGGGCATTAGTATAGGCGTTGGTATAGCAACACATCTTTTCATGGATTCCATTACCGTTACCGGTGTCCCTCTTTTTTATCCTTTCGGCACCAATTTTATAATAGGAATTACAAAAGCGGCAGATTTGACGTCTAATCTCATAATAATAGGCATATCTGTGACGACTTTGGTGATTTACGAGTCCTGGATTCATATGAATCAGAACCAATAGACCATGCGAAAGGTTTTTATATTTACGTATAGTATTAAATTAATCTTATAGCCGCATTAAGCGTGCTGTAGCGTGATTGCGTTGCAGCATTCTCGAAAGAGAAGCACCTAATAAAATATCAGTTGATGATTATGGTAGACAAGAGAATTCAGAATGTAGTTAGACTGGCGCAAACTGATCTAGATGGAGATAAAGTTCTAGGAGAAGCGCTTAGAAGTATTAAGGGAATAAGTCATAGACTTGCCAAGAATATTTGTAGAATTTCTAGTCTTGATTCTAATAGAGTTCTTTCAGAGCTTTCCGACGAGGAAAAAAGTAATCTGGAAGAAGTTATTGAAAATCCAAAAGAGCACGGGATACCAACATGGATGCTTAATAGAAGAAACGATCCAAGAGAAGGATCAGATTTACATCTTACTGGATCCAAACTTGACTTTGCTCAAATGGAAGATATTAACAGATTAAAGAAAATCAAAGCTTACAAAGGCGTAAGACACACGAAGGGTCTCCCAGTGCGTGGACAGAAGACACGTACATCTTTCAGAGGCGGAAAATCTGTTGGTGTATCTAGGAAGAGAGTTCAAAAGGAAGAAGCGGAATAAAGTGATATTTAATGAGAAGACAAAGACCAAAATATGAAAAACCTTTAAGACCTTACGATAGGAATAGAATAAATAACGAAAAAAGGATTCTAGAGCAGTACGGTTTAAAGAGAAAAAGAGAAATCTGGAGAGCAGAGAATATACTTAGGAATATCAGAAGACAAACCAGAGATCTTATAGCTTCTTACGATGAACAAAGAGAAAACGAGTTAAGAAATAGACTAGTTAAAATAGGACTTGTTAGTGAGGACGATCCTCTTGAAGGATTTTTATCTTTAGAGCTTGAAGACCTTCTTGATAGAAGACTTCAGACAGTTATATTCAAAAAAGGTTTGGCCAATACTCCAAAACAGGCTAGACAGTACATAGTTCATGGACATATTGCAGTAGACGGGCAAAAAGTCAGTTATCCTTCTTATCTTGTTCCAAAGGATTTGGAAATGGAAATAGGTTTCTATGAGAGATCTTCTTTGAAAGGTAGCGAAGTAGAAAAAGCCAAAGAAACGGTGAAGGAAGAAAAGGAAAAAGTAGAAGGAAAACCTGCCGAAGAAACTCAAGAAGAAGATTCATCCGAAGAACAAGAAGAGACAGATGAAGGAGAATCCTCTGAAGAAGAAAAGAAAGACGAAGAACAAGAAGAAACGGAAGGCAAAGAAACAGAAGAGTCAGAAACAAAAGAGCCGGAAGAAGAGGATAATGAAGAAAATGATGAGGAAGAAAACGGTGAAGAATAATGGCTGATAGAAGAAAGAAAAGATGGGGACTAGCTAACATATATTCGTCAGGAAATAATACTATAGTTCATATTACAGATATAACAGGATCTGAAACTATCGCAAGATATTCAGGTGGAATGATTACAGATAAATCAAGAGAAAAGGGAGATCCTTTCCCGGCTATGCAAGCTGCAGGTCAAGCTGCAAGAGAAGCAATAGAAAAGGGAGTTACAGGAGTTCATATTAGAGTTCGTGCTCCTGG
>CAYQNF010000044.1:2096-6170 GCA_964418905.1 uncultured archaeon
GGACATAAAGGTAAATCTCCAGGTAAAGGAGCTCAGCCTGCTATCAGAGCTTTAGCTAGAGCAGGAATGAGAATCGGAAGAATAGAAGATATAACTCCAATACCGCATGACAGTACGCGTGCTCCTGGAGGAAGAAGAGGAAGAAGAGTTTAGAGGTGTCAAGATGGCTAAAATTAAAGTTTTACATGAGAATGAAGAAAAGATGACGTTCATCCTAGACGGAGAAGACCCATCTTTCGCAGCGGAACTAAGAAGAATAATGGGATCCGAGATTCCTGTAATGGCAATTAGATACGTAGATTTCGTAGAAAATGATTCAGGTCTTTTTGATGAAGTACTTGCTCATAGAGTAGGTCTTATTCCATGGACATGGGACAAAGAAGCATACAATATTCCAGAAGATGATTCAGATACTAGTAATGAAGTTCAATTTGCGCTTGATAAAGAAGGACCTTGCGTTGTTCGTGCTTCCGATCTAAAAAGCACAGATGAATCTGTTAAGCCTGTTGATGATAATGTAATAGTAGTAGAATTACTCGAAGGGCAAAAATTAAAATTTGAAGCAACCGCAACCCTTGGTTTAGGCAAAGAACACGCCAAATATCAATCTGCTGTTGTTGGATATCAATATTATCCTGAGAAGATTACAGTAAAACCAAAAGGAGACGCAGAGGAATTGGTTAAGAACCTCCCTGGTGACATAGTAGAAAAGGATGGAGACAATGTTGTAATCACGGATCCATTGAAACATGATCCAAACTTAATGAAACTTTCAAGATTATCTCATGATATAGAAGGAGATGAAAACAGGATAGTTTTCTACGTTGAATCTGTTTGCGCTCTTAGCGCAAGAGAAATCGTGGAAAGTTCTATTGATATATTAAATCAAAAAGCAGAAGAACTCAAAGACAAAGTATCAGACTTATAGTGCCGAAGGCGGGGGTTGCCAAGCCAGGCCAACGGCGCAGGACTTAAGATACGTACTTAAGTTTTGAGATCTTTATGATCAGTGAAAGTATAAGATATCCTGTGAGTTAGTCTCTTCGAGAGTTCAAATCTCTCCCCCCGCACCAAAAATAAAAAGTGATAAAATGAAAAGAACAGGACCGACGAACCCATTGTTGAAAGAGAAGATAGAGAATTTACGTAGCTCTAGCTTTGAATCTGATGTTTCATTATTCAAGGAAATAGCAGACGATCTAAGAAGGCCTACTAGAGAAAGAGTAGAGGTCAATGTAAAGAGTCTACAAAGAGATTGTGAAGAGGGGGAAGTTGTTGCAGTTCCTGGCTCAGTATTAGGAGACGGCGTAATTAACAAAAAGATTAACGTTTATGCATGGAAATTCTCAAACAGTGCTAAAAAGAAAATAGAAGAAGCAGGCGGAACAGTTAAAAATTTGGATGATTTAGTAAAAGATCATCCTGAAGGTTCCGGAGTAAGATTGATGAAGTGATTGTTATGACGGAAACTAAAACAGAAGAAAAACAAGAAGAAAAGGCTGAAATTGTAGATACTGATGTTGATAGTTCTGGAGAAGATTCCGAATCTCAGGAAGAATCCAAAGAGGAAAAACAACCTGAAGATTCATCCGAAGAACAAGAAACAGAAGAAGACGAATCCGAAGAACAAGAAAAAACAGAAGAGTCAGAAACAGAAGACTCTGAAGACAAAAAGACAGAAGATTCATCCGAAGAAGAAGAGGAAGACGAAGTTTCCGAAGAAGATCAAGAAGAATCAAATGTTATTTACGTAGATGGTACTTATCAAATATTAGGAAGAATGTGCTCAAAAATTGCAAAGAATCTTTTGAACGGTAAAGAAGTTAACGTAGTTAACTGTGAGAAAGTTGTTAAATCAGGAAAGCCTAAAGTCGTTAGAGACGATTTCATGGCAAAAGTAAAAAAGGGAGATCCTTATCATGGACCGTTTTATCCTAAATATCCAGATAAAATTGTGAGAAGAGTAGTAAGAGGAATGATTCCTAAAAACTCAACGGGCAGAGAAGCATTTTCAAGATTAAAAACTTTCAACGGGATACCTTCTCCATACAAAAACAAGAAATTAATAAAATTCGAAGACATGGACGGAAGAGATATAACTAATACTAATATAACAACTCTAGAGGAAATAGCTCTGCATGTTGGAGCAAAGAAGAAGTGGTAATATGGCTAAGAAAAAGAAGCAAGCTTTTACAGTAGGAAAGAGAAAGAAGGCAGTTGCTAGGGCAACTACTAGGAAAGGTAATGGTAAAATTAGAATAAACAAAGAGCCTATGAAATATTTCGGTACAGAATTCCTAAGAATGAGGATGGAAGAGCCTATCATAATAGCAGGAGATCTTGCCAAAGATGTTGATATTGATGTTAATGTAGGCGGTGGAGGCATAGCCGGACAATCAGAAGCAATTAGACAGGCAATCGCTACAGGATTAGTAGAATTTCATGATTCAAAAGAACTAGAAGATAAATACTTGGAATATGATAGATTATTATTAGTTTCAGATCCTAGAAGAACTGAACCTCACAAACCATCCCAGTCTTCTAAAGGTCCAAGACACAGCAAACAATTCAGTAAGCGTTAGAGGTGTAATAATATGTTAGTACCAGTAAGATGTATGTCATGTGGAAAGGTCGTAGGTGGCCTATGGGACGAATATAAAGAGAGAACAGAGAATGGAGAAGAGCCCAAAAAGGTATTGGACGATCTAGGTCTGGAAAGATACTGCTGTAGAACAGCATTTTTGACTAACTCAGATAACTTCACGGAAGTTGCTAGATTTAGAAGATAATTCTAAATTCTAGATTTTTTGTTTTTTATTCTTGTTAGTAGTATCTATATCTAAGGGCCCGTGGTCTAGCTTGGACTATGATTCTAGCATGGGGTGCTAGTGACCTCGATTCAAATTCGAGCGGGCCCACCAAAGCAAAATTTAAGCTTTTTCTACGTATAATAAACATGTTAGACTCTTCTAGAAGGAAGGAATTGCGAACTAGAGTAGATTCTCTTAGAGAAGACCTTGGTCTAAGAACGATAGAATTGACTTATGTTCCCAGCGTTGATATATTATATTCTGATTTGAATCAAACTATTACTAAAAATGACCTAAAGGAAGACTTTTTTGATTATTTAGGTCTAACGGATGAATCTAAAGAAATAACAGATAGAGAAGATATATCCACAGTTCAAAAAATAGAGGCTTGTGCACGTCTTCTTGAAGGTAAAACTGAAAGAGATATAGTAAAAGCGTCTAGATATTGTGTTGATAACGCAGGACTGATAGATGAAGTCATGGATCTCATAAAGGACTTAGAAGGATCTAATATTGTTATATTTTCAGGTATGCCGAAACAAGTTGTTGATTATTTCATAAACAAAAACATAGTCGATATCTATAAAGGAGACCAATTTGGTATATACGGGTATGGTACAGTTTTAGAAAGAAATGTGGTAACGCATAATGGTAGTCCTACTCCTATTGGGACTCTAAGTGGTAATGTAGAAAAAGTGTATGGCGACGAAGTTAGAGCTAGAATGATAAGAGAGAGTAAAAGAACGGTTTAACCTCTTTTTATCCCAAACATATACATCTCTTTTTTGATATCAGATCCAAAGAAGCCCTTAATCTCAATATTATTCATTTTACATACCTTCTTAGCCATCTCTTCTCCTTCTTTCTCTTTCATGTCTTGTAATTTTATCGTCATTAAAATCTTGCCATTCTTTTTCAATAGTGGTAATAATCTCTCCAAGGCCCGGAACGATATCAATGGTTCTAATGTTAAGTCATTTAATATAACATCTACAATCTCGGGAGATATTTCTTTTAGCGGCATATGAAGAACGTTACCGAATTTAATTTCCACATTGTCGTTTTCCTTTTCTATTTCTTTTAGGGTGTCTTCAAATTCCTCTGATATTTCTATACCGTAAATTCTAGAAGCGATACGAGATGTGTATAATATATACCCACCAGCACTGGAACCCAGATCTAAAACAACATCATTTTTGTCTATACAGTTAGTTTTTTCTTGTAAAGTAGATAGTTTCCAGAATCCGGCAGGTAGTTCTGCGGC
>CAYQNF010000045.1:0-5202 GCA_964418905.1 uncultured archaeon
CTCCTAACATAGAAGCTAAAATCGGAACATACAGAGCAGAAATAACAATAGATGATGGAAGAATCGAAAAGAGCGAAACAGTTGTATTACACGTATTAGACCCTAACGGTATAGACAAAAACGACAATTACATTTTAGATAGTTTAACAAAGGATTATTCAGGAATGCCGCTTTGGTCATGGATATTAATCACAGTATTATTCATCTCAGCCATAACATTGATAGCACTTCATGCTCCTAGAAAGGATCATTTCGAAGGAGAAGAAAGATTTGAAACTGTTTCATCCAACAATCTGGAAGATGAAATTCCATTTAGGATGTAAACAGGTATTTAAGATTTTTCATGTAAGTATAAAGTGATTTGTATGCGTTTGGGGAAAATTGTATTTATTTTGTTGGCATTGGCTTTGTTATATCCTGTCTATGCGCAAGACTTTTCGACATCATTAAATACTAATAAGAACGCAGTTTGTCCTTCCAACCACGTTGGATTTGAAGTTTCAATTAATTCTCAAGAAACTCAAAATTTCGAAGTTTCAGTAGACGGTGTTGATCAATCTTGGGTACAAGTAACACCTTCTGAATTTTCAGGAACGAGTGAAACAGTTTGGGTATATATACAGCCTTTCTACACAGCAGAAGCTGGATTTTATGATTTTGATATAATAGTAAGTGGCGATGATGAAACAAGAACCATGGACCCCACCTTAGATGTTCTAACTTGTAGGGACGCTTCATTGACAGCACAGCCCGTAAGCATATGTAGCGGTACAGACACTCAATTAGAACTTAACATAAAAAACGAAGGTGCCTTCGAAGACGAATTTAGAATCAGAACAGACAAGTCTTGGACCCAATACGATTCATCAGTCAATTTAGATCCTGGAAAGGAAACTACAATAACATTACCTGTAAACAATCCTCCTATGGGTACCCATACTCTAACGGTAGAATTGGACTCAACAATTAGTTATACTGAATCTTCCATAAGCATACCAGTTACAGTAGAAGACTGTTATGACGTATCAGTTTCATTACAGCCCTCTCATATAGAGGTATGTCCTGGAAGAACGCAGTCATTTGACATCATAATAAACAATGAAGGTACTAGAGATGATACGTATGACGTATCAACTGACAACAGTTTCCTTTTACTTTCAAACGATCAATCAGAAGTTAAATCAGGAGAAAGCGGTTCAGTAAGGATTTTCACAAACGTGGATCTGAACGAGAGCGGAGATAAAGAATTCACGGTAAACATAGACGGACAATCTTCCGCTTCCGCGTCAGGATCAGTTGATATATTAGAATATGACTCTTGTTATGCATTCAGTTTATCTCCAGAACAAGAAGAGATCAGCATAGATGCTTCTAACAATAAGGTAGTAGCCGTAGATGTTACAAACGAGGGTATGTTTGAAGAGGAAGTAACTCTTCAAGTGGATCTACTCAATTGGATGGAATCAAGTCCTATAACAATAACAGTGGGACCAAACGAAACAAGAAGAGCTTATCTCTATGTAGCTCCTCCATTTGAAACAGAGACTGGAAATTATGATGTAACAATAACAGCATCATCCAAAAGGGCAAAAGCGATGGACAATATATCAGTCCAGGTGGCTGGAATAGAACCTGCCTCTGATTCCGATGTACCTGTAAACGAAACAAATGGAACAGAAGACGATGTTAACAACGAAACTGATGAAAACACAACACCCACAGGAGAAGTAGTTTCAGTTAAAGACAGGGTGGATAACGTCATAGGATTCCTATTCTCTCCTATAGTTTCATTAGTACAGTCCTTCTAAAATTTTCTTTTATATTGTTTACTCTATTAAGTTATTCTTAGGTGTTTTAATTGACAAACGATAAACCATTAGGCGAAGTAGTTGAAAACAAAATAATCATATGGGACAAAGAAGAAGCAAACAACGTTTATGATAACGGCAACTACGGTAAAATAACAGATGAAGGTCATAATGAACTTTCCTTAATTGAAGGTATCTATTTATTAGAAAAGGATAAAATAGATGTCAAAAATAACGCTAAAAAGATAACAAGAAAACAATTATACAAACTAGCAAGCGAAAAGGATGACGAACTTCCATGGAAGTACTCTGCATACAAGGATTTGAGAGACAGAGGCCTACTAGTTAAGACAGGATTCAAGTTTGGAACGCACTTCCGCGTCTATGAGAGAGGTGTGAAGCTCAAAAGAGGTCCTAAGGAGACAAGAGAGCACACGAAGTGGATTGTACATGCTATACCTACTGATTTCACATGTTCATTACCAGAACTATCACGCGCCGTACGTTTAGCCCATAACATACGTGCTAGAATGCTTTGGGCAGTAGTAGACGAAGAAAGAGATGTTACTTACTACGAAGTTCAGAGAGTTAAGCCTTGATTTTTTCCAAAACGAAATTCTTTTCTTCTTTCTTTAATCCAATCAAAGGTCTAAGTACGGGTAAGTCCGTTCCAAGTTTATCCTCTGATATAAGAGCTCTTATTTTATGTTTCTTTATTATCTCATCCACTTTTTTTCCTTTATCATAAAAAGTATATCTAGGGAAGAAGTACTCTAGTCTTTCTTTTAATTTTTCATCAATATCGTTGTGTATACCGACAACGCCACACCCTCTCCTCGCTATTAACCAAGCAGAAGCTGCATCTTCTATATTACTTATCACGGCAAGAACCTTACCTTCTACATCATAAGGTAATCCACCAAGTCCGTCTATGATACTAGTAAATACATACGATTCGTCATCCTTTACCTCTATGTGGATCTCTTTATCTGGTTTAGTAAGGTCAACATCGCAATTAGTCTTCTCTACGACAGCGGCGCCCGCGTCTCTTGCCAATTCTTGGCTTGTATAGTCGTGCTCTCCGCTCCTACGCGCACGTATAGCAAAGGATTCGTTCTCCTTTAGGTAATCTCCACCAATTTCCCCTACAAATTTAGTTATTTCATCATAGTCACTAGTTAAGACAAATGTCTCTGAAAAAGACACTATACCAAAAACATTTTCAAGCTCCTCTTTAACTTTGCCAAGACTATCCGAGTAAACATATATTCTGGCATTTCTTGTTTCTATATTATAATCGATACCCTTCCTATCCAGGAAGAATTTAATATTGGAGATCAGTTTCTTCTCAAATCTTCCTCTCACGCCCCCAGTCTTAAGGCCTATCTCTCCATATCTAATTAGTACACATTTCTTAGTCATACAAAAAATAACATCGTTATATTTATATTGATTTCCGCTGAATAATAGATTAGTGATTACATGAGAACTGTTTGTGAAGTAGTTGTTAAGGATATACTCCCAGCAACACGTGCGCTTATAGCAAAAGAACTTTTGGAGAGTCATAAACTAACCCAACAGGAAGCTGCACAAAAGATGGGGGTTACTCAACCTGCTATCTCTCAATACAAAAGAGATCTGAGAGGATACAAGGTAAAAATACTAGAAGGCAACGATGAGACTATACATTATATCAAAAAACTTGCTTTGGACGTAGCAGAAGGTGATGTAGATGTCCACCAATTAACCAACGAATATTACACAATTTTAGATATTGTAATAACTGAAGGGCTTTTACATAAGATAGATGATAAAATAGATCATCCTCTTGAAAGATGTAAAGCATGCGAATCTAATTAAGTATCTTAATTAATAACGCTGACAGAGACCCGCATATAGGCCCAATCAACGGTTTCATACCTAACATAGCTAAAAATACTGCTATGGCCTGGTACAAAGGAAGTATACTTCTTAATCTTTCATTTCTTTCTTGGTCTTGAGTATTATTGAGAAGTCTTTGCTGTTCCTCATCGGTTAAATTTTCAAAGCCTTCTATTGACTTTACATTATCCTGCGATGCATTATCACTGGAGAAGACTGCGCTATAATAATCTGAGTTTTGACTTGCTTGTATAAACACGCCGATTGCAAATACCAATGCTATTATAGTAAGAGAATGTTTAACGACTCTGGAACCAGCTCTAAATGAATTCCATCTCTTTAATTCTTCCATAACTGTCTTATAATACAAAGAAGAGAAATAGCAAGCTATTACGAAACCCACCGAGAAAAATATATAGGACGTTGCTATTCCGTAAAAAGCAAGACTTGCTAATATAACAGAAGATGCCGCTATCATAGAATTTCTCTTCACTATTTTTTCCTTATCCAACGTCTTTAGGGAATATAAACCTAAGAATAGGAAACCAAAGCCTAATATTAAAGCCGAGACAAAACTAACCAAGAATTTGGTGCCTATGTCTCCAAGGTCTGTACTTCTTTCTGCTATTTTCTCAACAAGAAGCTGAGGTAATTGAACAACATCGTTCAAATTAAGACCGAAAAAATTAAAGATAAGAAAAGATGATAAAAACAACACAACAGAAATACCAAGTAAGATTTTGTCTCTCATATTTTATTTGGACTTGTATTCATATTTATAAACTTGGTCTTTGTTATTTTTCTTGAATTTCTCTTTCAGTTTTTCCCAGGACTCTTTCATCTTATCTGCGAATCCTTTTTCTGATTCTTTTCTATCAGGAACGTGAACATATCCCTCTCCGTGTTTGTATCCTGCTTCCTTAGGAGGCATAAGCAAATATGCGACTACTCCACTAACCCCTAAAATCACAACCGCAATCACTACATATATCCACAAGTTTGAGGTTGGGATCTCGATTTGACCAGCTTGCGATTTAAGGGAATCCATCTCAGATTGAAGACCTTTAACGTTTTGATGCGCTGTAAAGTAATCTCCCGAATCTGCTGCAGTCTTAGCAGCGTCAACCTTACTCTTTAGATCATTATACGTAGCCTCCAATGATGTAACATTGGCTCCTTCATCTTTCAGTCTATTTATCTCTTGTTCTAATGACTGTAGTTGACTTGTAAGATTAGTGATATCAGAATCTATTTGAGATTGCGTTTCTTCATTTGGAAGTACTCTAAGAGTAAACGCCTTAGATTCAGCAGTTTCACTATTTGAAACATTAGCATTTATGCTATAATCATCAACACTAGCATCGCTAGGTATGTCAAATGTAATTGTAAAGTTCTCTGAATCCTCGTCGGCTTCCAAATCAAATTCATCTGGATCAATTGAATACCAAGAAGAATTCACTCCGCTAAGTTCAAGACTCAATAAGAAAACATCGCTCTCGTTTTCATTATTTAC
>CAYQNF010000046.1:0-5198 GCA_964418905.1 uncultured archaeon
AACGCTACGACTATACCAATTATAGACGGAAGGGAAAACAAAACTTTCACGGAATCAGATTTGGAAGAATATTCAACCTCTCTTAATGACGCTGATGAAAAAGCAGAATGCAATGCTACCGGTATAAAAAATAAAAGAAAGCTTACTAAACTAATTCTGGAAAAATGTAACAATAAGACTCCGATAAGGAAATGATAAATGAAAAACGATACTGCATGAACTATTGTTATATCCTTCATCGCATCTTCTTTTTTATATTTAGTAATAATAGATTTTTCAATAAAATGAATTCCAGCGAATCCCAAAAGAATAAACAAAAAGAATATTCTATTTATGAAAATGCTATTGGTAATAGATTCTGGTATTAACCAAAGAAAAACATAAGATATGGAAACTCCTGCGGCAAGTGAGACTAACTTAGTCTTAGACAGGTTACCTAGACCCAACTTCTCACTATAATAATGTATCCATACCAAAAACAGTCCCATAGACAATGATAATAGTAAAGGCGATACCGTCATATTAATTTTCTATATGGACTATACATAAAGTTTTCAAAAAGCTTATTATTAAACTAAATAAGTATTTTATATGGTTTTCAAGCCTTGGGCCGCAAATAAAGACGACTGTATAAAAGAATTGAATTCTTCAGAAGATGGTATAACAGAAGCAGAGGCAAAAAAAAGATTATCCAAGTACGGAGAGAATGAAATAAAAAAAGAAAAACACGACAGTCCTCTAAGAATTTTCTTTTCTCAATTCAAAAATGCTCTCGTTCTTATACTTATAGCAGCTACCATTGTCTCATATTTTATAGGGGATGTAGTAGAGGCAGTAGTCATACTAACAATAGTTCTATTCAACGCCATAGTTGGATTTCTGCAAGAGTATAAAGCAGAAAAAAGTATAGAAGCTCTTAGAAAGTTGACAGCGTTAAAAGTAAATGTACTAAGAAACGGAAAAGAAAAAGAAATAGACAAAAAACATGTTGTTCCGGGAGATATAATCATACTAGAAGAGGGTTCAAAAGTACCAGCAGACTGTAGGATAATAGAAAACATAGAACTAAAATCAGATGAATCATCCTTAACAGGAGAATCGTTACCAATATCAAAGAAGATAGACAAACTAAAAGAAGATACATCACTAGCCGATAGAAAAAACATGTTATTTGCAGGGACTTCAATCGTAAGAGGTCGCGGTAAGGCGATAGTTGTCGAAACTGGATCCAATACGGAGATAGGGAAAATAGCAAAGAGTATACAACAACCAAACCCTCCTACTCCATTACAAAAATATCTAGACAGTTTCGGAAAGAAAATAGGGTTAGTTACATTAGCTATCATAGTTTTCATATTCTTAATTGAATTCTTTTTAGGTACAGGAGATACGGTAGAACTGTTCATAACAGCAATAAGTCTGGGTGTAGCTGCAGTACCGGAAGGTCTACCTGCAGTTGTTACATTAACTGCTTCATTCGGCGTAAACAGGATGGCAGAAAAGAAAGCGTTAGTCAGAAGACTTTCTGCTGTTGAGGCATTGGGCTCCGTAAATGTAATCTGTACGGACAAGACAGGAACTCTAACAGAGAACAAGATGATAGTACAAAGTGCCTACGCAAATAATGAAGAAACGAACGTCAAAGGTTGTAAGAGTGATGATTTATTTAGATGCGGCATGCTATGCAACAACGCAACAGAAAATAGTGGAGACCCTACCGAGAAGGCTTTGATTTCATCTGCCAAGGAGTATGGAATTCTAAAAGAAAAAACCGATTGGAAAAGAATAAAAGAAATTCCATTCTCTTCGGAAACAAAAAGAATGACAGTAATAGCAAAAAGAGGAAGAAAGACAAGAGTTTTCATGAAAGGTTCTCCTGAGATCGTTCTTGATAGATGCACAAAAATAAAAATCGGAGATAAAACTAGAAAATTAACAAAGAAGGATAAAAAAGAAATAAAAGAAGCTGTAGACGATATGGCAAGGAACGCCTTACGTGTTTTAGGTTTCGCTTACAAAAAAGGAGAAAAGGATCCGGAAGAGGGATTAACCTTCATCGGACTTCAAGGAATGATGGACCCGCCAAGAGATGAAATAAAGGACGCCATTAAAAAATGTGAGACTGCTGGAATCAGAGTTGTTATGATAACAGGTGATTATGCCCTTACCGCCAAAGCTGTATCTGAGAAGATAGGTTTGGTGGCCGATGGTACCATAACGGGTAAAGAAATAAACTCGATGAGAAAAGACGAGTTCAGGGAAGCTGTAAGAAATTGTAATATCTTTGCAAGAGTTGACCCTGAACATAAAATGAATATAGTAAAAGAACTTAGAAGGCAAGGGTATGTAACTGCGGTAACAGGAGACGGGGTAAACGACGCTCCCGCATTGAAAAACAGCGATATAGGAGTATCAATGGGACAAAGAGGGACTGATGTAGCCAAAGAAGCATCTGATATGGTCATAACCGATGATAATTTCGCTACTATAGTAAATGCAGTAGAGGAAGGAAGAAGAATATTTGATAATATTAAAAAATTCATAAATTATCTCTTATCGGCTAATCTAGGAGAAGTCTTAGTCATACTCTTAGCCGCAGTTTTCTTTTTACCGTTACCTATAATAGCAGTCCAAATACTTTGGATAAACCTGATAACGGATGGATTCCCAGCATTAGCTCTAGGTCTGGACCCAGCTAGGCCTGGAATAATGAAGAAGAGGGAAGAACACAATATAATGGACAAAAAGATGATATCTGGAATAATACAGACCGGTATTATAGTAGGTCTAGCATCCCTGGCCGTATTTTATTACACTCTAAGGTCAGGAGCTTCATTAGCCACAGCTCAGACTATGGTATTCACAGCTATAGTATTAATTGAATTCTTCAGAATAGAAGTAATAGAAAGAGAATATGGAGAAAATATCTGGTCCAATAAATGGCTTTTCATTGCAATAATTTTCTCCTTCCTATTACATTTAGTGGTAATATATACCCCTCTTAACGCATACTTTGGGACTGAACCACTTTCTCTCGCAAACTGGGGAGTATTAGGCTTAATGTTAACAGTGGCAGGCGCTCTAAACCTAGGAATAAGTAGATATATACACAGAAATGAGAAAAAAGTCAGTATTAGAAATGATTTATAAAAAGAAATTAAAATCATAATAGGTGATATAATGGCACAAGATTGTGAACAATGCGGTAAAGAAGGGGCAGAAGTTTTCGAAAAGGGAAAGTTTTTCTGTTCAGAAAAATGCAAAAAGAAATATGCAGAAGATCATGCAAAACACGACAAAGACGAAAAAGAAGTATGTGAATTTTGTTAAACTCTAAGAGTCTCTTCGGAAAACGGGAGAGCATCTCTTAGAGTGTTTCCCTCTTCTTTTAATTCTTTTATATAGCCTTTCATTAATTTAGTGACTCTATCTTGGGGAATCAGTTTCTCCTGCTTTTCATAAAAAAGACCAACCGGTATTCCTTTTGACTCGACAAACAAGGAATCAATTACAAGATTCTGACAAACTTCGCCATCCGCAAATGATCTCAAGATTGTATTTATTTTTACGGGGTCTCTTGTTTGATATAAAGATTGAATGAAATTTAGATATTCAAAACTTTCCTGGTCTACGTCATCTCTTTTTATCTCTCGATCACTGACCGGTATTATTCTATCCAAATACTCCTTTTTTACCCATGGTACCGATTTACTTTCAACCTCATGGTAAAAATCGCTTCCCTGAAGTATTCCCTTAACTACGTACGGTTTCTCTTCTAGAATAGGATTGGATGAGATGAGATATCCAATAGGTCTCCTATCTTTTCTTTTTCTCATAGCCTGAGACATCGAATCGATAAATTCTTCTACATTATCTACTTTTCTGCCAAAGGGACTTATACCAAACGACATAATAATCAATAGAACTAATAGATTTTCAAATAAAATTAAAATAAATTACTTAATAGGGCTTGCCTTTTCCCACACCAAATCAAACATTGGCTCAAACATTTCAGCACCGTGTTGTGACTTTGACCATAAAGCCAAATCCTGGGAATGATGAACTTCTTCATCGTGTGTTAATCCTAAGATAAATTGTTTTCCATCAGCTACTAAGAATCTTCCTTTTATGTTATCTATACCTGATATGTCTCTAATTTCGGCGTGATCCTTTAATGATTCTATAGCATCCTTTGTTTCTTTACTGTTATGAGTAGCTATCTTCATACTAACTCCTCTCTTTTTAGCATCCTGTACTAAATCAAGATGTCTATCAACAAACTCATTAAGTGTAGTAGGAGTAAGTATTAAGCAAACATTTTTAGCAGATCCTTTTAACATTGAGGATATTTGCTGATGAAGTGCGTGTCTTCCTTGTATTGATCCTGTAAGCTCTCCTGGATTCACTAAATCCATTCCTTTTGTATGAAGACTAGTTAATTCTTTCATTACTTTACTTGAAGCTATATTATCTATTCTTGTATGCATATTCTCGAAATCTTTTCTTAGCTTGTCCTTATGTCTATCTAAAGCCTCTTGTGGTGAAACAGCCACATATTTTAATGGCTTTGAATTTTGAATTATAACAAACCCCTTTTCTTCTAAGGATTCTAGAACATCATAAGCTCTTGATCTTGGAACTGAAGCAATTTCGGATAATTCTCCAGCAGTAGAAGTACCTCTAGAAAGAAGTGCCGTGTAAAGCTTTCTTTCGTATAAATTTAATCCGATTTGTTTTAACGAATCTAAAACATCTTGTGATACTACCATTTTCCCCACCGATATAACTATTTTTTAGTTTAATACTATATAAATATTTTTTATACTGGAGTAGTTACAAGCTGTAACTTTCGTCTCACAGTACATATTTGTTACTACTAGTGAGGGAATAAAGTATTTAAAGGTATCTACCATTAATCGTAGCAACTTAGACACATACCACCATTTGTATGCATAGATATTTTACCATTTTCTTCCTCATATTTAGAAATAAACTCTTTATATTCTTCAATACAATTCTCGCTACAGAACTTTTTAGAATGCAGTCCTATAAAGCCAGGTCTTTTGACTTCTGCTTTTATCTTATTATTTAGTTTTTCTTCGCAGTGAAAGCATTTTGAAAATATTGAAAACATAAAATAATTTAGTAAAGATAATATTTAATTATTTCCTTTGACTAACAGTATTATGAAAAAGAAG
>CAYQNF010000047.1:0-4887 GCA_964418905.1 uncultured archaeon
TACTAAATCCGATGGTAGAGTAGATGTAAGAATATGTAATAGTTGTGGAGTGATATAATGGATATATTAGATAAAATGAAAGAACTGATAAATTATGGGAAGCCAAGACAGTTAATGCGACTAGTAGAGGAGCTAAAAGAAGATTATATTTTGATTGAAGTGAAAGGCGTAAGTCTTGGTAAATGTTGGGAATGTCCAGATGAAGCGAGTGCTTTCCTACCTATACCTGTTTGTGCCGGTTGTTATTCGGAGATTGAGGGTTAATATGAAATGTAATTATAAGAACTGTTCACGTGAGGCAGAGAACGTGTTGATTAAGAAGATTAAAGGTAAATCCTTTAAGGATATTAGGAAAATCCCGACACCGAGAACGCTTTGTGATAGACATGTTTATGAGTTTCTAAATGTTAAACGTTTGAGGAAGGGATTAATACCCGTTAAGGTGGGGGAAGAGGCTTATCTCTACCTAAAGACAATGAACCAAGACCCAGAGGTAGTTAAATTAGTTAATTCTGATGTTAATTTTGATGATATAACCGTAACAGATACGGAAGTTTGTAAATTCTATGAGGAGGTGTAGTATGTTAGGTTGGCTGAAAAGTAAATTTGGTGAAGAACATGTATGTGGAGAATGTGGGAAACCTCTAAACACAGAACGTGGTCTTGCTATACATAAAGGAAAACTTCATTAAAAGGTGGAAATTGGATTAAGTTTGGTATCTGTCGTTTCATACAGTTCTCCTTTCTTATCCGACCACATTTTTTTACTGTTTTTTATAACAGTGTTATAGTTAATGTATATAAAGATTTAGGACTAAATTAATGGCTGATGTATATTCTAGAGTATAGAAAAGCCTTTTAATACTAACCCTAAATTATGTGTAGGAGGTATTATTATGGAAGGTAAAGATTTTGTTTTGATGGCTGAAGATTGTGATTTCTTCTTGAACCTAGAGGATAAGAAAGTTATCATCTATGGTAGAGATAAGGAAGGACAATTCAGAAAGTATGAACTTCAGAAAGTAGAACTTGTTGAGGAAGAGTAATATGTCCAAGAATGAGCCTATGAATGTTGGATTACAAAAACATAAACTACAAGAACTACTTAGAAGTTTTGAGTATGACCCTCAGAAAGTGGATTTAGAAGCTTTAATAGACCCTACACTACATTATCCTGAGAACGAAGACATTATTTTGAGTGAATTAGGGTTTGTTGAGGTGGAACTCCCAGAAGACCAAGCAAGATACCATGAACAACAGATGAGAGAGAGGGAAACTCAACATTTTAAAGAGCAAATGAAGGAAGCCAATAAGAAATTAGATACAGTTAGTTTGGATAAAGTATATAAACCAATAATAGAAGCTGTTAAAATCCTACCGAAAGCTGAAAGCTTACACGCACTCTTCATTGAAGGTCGTAGTGGGTGGGGTAAAACACACACAATAAGAAAAACGTTGGTTGATTTGGGATATGAACAAGACCTAAATGAGAAGGGAGGATTTCATATAATCTCTGGAAAGACCACATATTTAGAATTAGTAAAATCTCTATATGAGTATAGTAACTGTTCTTTTATTTTAATGGACGATTTGTATGGTGCTTTAGAGAGTGAGGGTATGCTGAATATCCTGAAAGAAGCAACGGATACGATAGGGAAAGAGAGGTTTATTTCAAATAGAACCAAGAAGACAGATAGATATGATTTGCCTGAGGTGTTTCCATTTAAACCGAAGCTAATCGTAATAACCAATCAAATTAAGAAGAAAACAAACCCTCACGTGAAGGCTTTACTTAATAGGGGTAGGGTATTTACGATAGATTTTGACTACAAAACTAAGATTAGAATACTTAAGAAAGTGGCTAATGAAAAAGGTATTAATAAAGAGGTTCTGGACTATCTGATAGATAAAACAAGCGAAGGAACAGATTTTTCCATAAGAACCTTACTTCATGCGAAGGATTATTACGAACATAGTGATAATTGGAGAGAACATGTGTCTGCTGAATTGAAGATGGATAAAGAAACTGCCTTGATTATGTCACTATTCAAAAGTGATAAAAGTAGAACAGAACAAGCTAAAGAATATAAAGAGAAGACGGGTCGGTCAAAGAGGACATATTATAGGAGATTAAACACAATGGGATTGACAAACTGACATTACTGACAAGGGTGATAAGATGTCAGCTTATACTCCTAACGGAGAGAGAGGTGAAATGTATGTATTTCAATGATGACGAAGAGGAAGAAGAGTAAATTTAAGGGGGAGAGTCCCCCGATTTTATATTAAGGAGGTTAAATATGTTAAGAAAACTGAGAAATGAAAGAAAGAGAAAGATAATAGAACTTGAAGACCAGAACGAGATGTTAGAATCTCAAGTATCTATACTAAAAAATAAGAAGTTTAGTTGGGAAAATCTTGAAGATAGAAAGTCTAGACTAGAAAGAAGAGAAGAAGAACTTAAGAATCTAGACAAGGAGATTAACCTTAAACGAAGACATAGAAAGGATATACTAGATGCTAGAGAAGACCATCTAAATAATCTAGAGGAGAATCTAGAAGATAGAATAAATGAGGAAGTTGAAAGAGCAACAGAATACCATAAGAAACAAACGGAACTCTTTAGGGACGCTTACGAAGACGTGTCTAAGAACTACAACAGGTTGCTAACGGATTTAACAAAAGTACTTCTGGAAAGAGGTAACGTTGATGACAAGAAACTTCTAAACACGATAGAAAAAGTTGCTAGCTCTATACAAGCACCAGATGTGAAAGTGATAGGAACTGACAGAGGAAACGTGTGTTGTAAGAGTTGTTAAAGCACGGGGGTAACTCCCCATTATTATTAAGGAGGATTAAAATGGAATTAGAATTTGAAGATTTGGATAAGAATAGGTTAGATAGTCTAGTGTATGAGTTTTACAAGATGGGCTGTGAAAATGTGGAAATAAAGTCCTATTTCTCTTATGGAGACGTTTACTACGATTTAACTGTGGTGTTGGAAGATGAATGAAGATGTAAGAGAGAAATTTAGTAGTTATTCTAGAGAGGATTTACTGGAGGTTATTGAACTTAGAGGAGTGAATTCTATCTATGACGCTAACTATTGGAGAGATAAATATTATTCAGAAGCAAGTCGACGTATTGGTAATGAAGCTGAATTATATCTACTGAGAGCAATGGTTCTCGTGTTATTAATTGTAGGAGGTTTAGTATTGTTCTTATAAAGATAGATACTAAAAAACAACTGGAGGAATAACATGAAAGATAAAATATTAAAAGATATAATAGAAGAATTCCATGATGGAAAATGTCAGGTATGTTTAGAAACCCAGTTATGTGAAACTCATAAAGAGGTAGAAGAAGCCCTCAACAAATACGAGGAAGAAGTCAATCGGATTGTGAACGAGGAGGAAAGTTTACCCACACATGAGATTTGGAGGTTATTTGACAAAATGTTACATTCAGATGATTTCGAAGAATGGTCGGAAACGGAAGCTGCTAAGAAAACGTGGATATGTGTAGAAGATTTAAAATCAAGGTGGGATAGCGAATGAGTGAGAAAAATAGATGGCGAAGAGAAGCAGAGGATGTTTTAGTTTCATACAGAAAAGAATATATAGGAATGGAAGAATCTCTTGACTTATTAATTAAGATATTTTCAGATTTGTGTGAAGAGTATATCGACCAGAACGCTTGTAAATGCGTAAAAGAGGCGATTGAATGAGTTTGAGATGTAAATTATTAGGACATGTTCCATATATTGTTGATATAAATTTTACAAAAGTAGAAAATTTGATAGCTACTAATGAGAAAGACGTCGGCGAGTTAATGAATTTTAAAGTTAAAGAAGAACTTGTTCCGGTATTAAAAAGGGAATGTTATAGGTGCGGTGTTAAATTATGAGAGAAATAATATTAGAGAAGATGAAGTAGAGGAATTTTACAGAACAAATTCTGATGGTTTTCATAGAGGATGTATGAGGAGCTGATTAAATGACAGAAAAATGCGAACATAGTACGGATTGTAAAAGACTTGAATGTCAGTATAAATACCTCCAAGAGCAGAAAGAAATATTAAAAACTAAGCTATCTGGAGCTAATATAAAATTCTGGAAAAATATCGAAAGATTAGAAAACCTTAACTACAAAAAGGGCAAACTCTCCACCCTCAACGAACTGGAAGAATGGAAGAAAGAAATAGAAGATAAGATACATAAATTCGAGATAGACTTCGACCCAGTAGATGATATATGGGACGGCGGACTAAAGATACTAGATATGCTTGACGATAAAATCGAGGAGCTGAAAAAATGACAAGACAAAATATATTCTTATTAACAGCATTTTTATCTTTAGGATATTTGTTAGGAATATTAGACAATCCAACAAAATTTGTCATAATATCAGCGTCAATATTAACAGGAGCTTCATTGATATTATATTTCGTTTTAGGTTCAATAGAGACAAGAGAAAAAATCAAGGAGCTGAAAGAATGAACATAGAACACGATTGTATATTCGCAGAATGTAGTCACAACAGACCGAGATATTGCCAGATACACTTCAACTGGCTAATAGAAAAATTCAAAAAACAAGAACGCCAAAAACTGGACGAACTGGAAGAATGGGCTAAAAGAGAAGGCGACAAACTTGCAAGAGAAAATTCTATAATGAACGTGGACGGAAAGGCGGACAAAAAATCAGTAAGAAAACAATCCGATAATCAAAAACAACTTCAAATTTATACAAAATTTATATCAAAAATCCAAGAACTGCGAGGCGATAAGAAATGAAATGGAAAGAGGGTATAGTAGGATTGACACTAACAACAGGAAGTATAGCAATATTGTCATTGATAATACTAACAATTTCACAGGTTTCAAATC
>CAYQNF010000048.1:0-2331 GCA_964418905.1 uncultured archaeon
AATAGATAGTGATATAGAAGATTTGGACAATATGGCAGGATGTCCTGCTTATCAAGTCAATGATGACGGCGATAGGGTCGACGGATTCGTTGTGAGATACAGATCCGGTCTTAAATTTTACAATAATGTGGAAGAGATTAAGAGAAGAGGTCATGAGGTTGAGGTTGGTATCAAGAGTATTAGCTGGGATAGCGTTGAAGAGGCTCAAAAGGAGTTAATTTGACCTAAAATCGTCAAAATAAATGTTAAGCTTTTATAGTTTTTTTAACTAATTAAGAAAAGATATATGAGGTGTAATGATGACTGAAAGTAAAGTTAGAGGAAAACAGCTTCTAGGCAAAATGATTGTCGGAGAATCAGGAAAGAGATACGGAGCCGTCGGAGACCTGTCGTTTATAGCAGAATCCGGTGAGTTAATGAATATATCCGTCGCTGAACCGACATCTGCGATCCAAGAACTAGACCTTCAAAAGGATTCAAATGGTAGGTTTTTGGTGCCTTTTACGGCTGTTAAAGCGGTAGAAGACTTTGTTATTGTGAGTGAAAGAGAGATTATCTAAGATCTTCTTTTGCTTCAATTCCCTTATTTTTTAGCGTTATTTCTATATTTAGTAATAAGTCTCACATTTATGTGAGATATATATTTTCCCTTAATTTTACCCATTTAACAGGCCTAATTGGCCCAAGCTTGTTCTCACGAAAGTTGAAACCTCACAAATATCAAAAAACTCACAAATCATGATAATGGTATAAATCTCACAACTTTGCCTATATGAGAAGTCTCACGACCCCTTCGTTTCCTTTGAAACTCACATTTCAATATATATGACCAGTATATGTGGGGCATATACTAACTCTCACAAAACAGGAGTATATACTTTCTAGACTATGTTTCTTTTAATTCTCACATAACATAATGCTAGATTATCTCTAACATTGTATATTTGCCGTATATAGTGGCCCTAAGGCCATAATCCTATTTTACCGCTTTATGGGGCCTAAACAGGCCTAAAATTCGGTTGTTTTGGGACTATTTCTCACTTATCACGGACATATCCAGGATCTCTCTAGGTCTTGTTTTACACCCTAACTCTCACATTACATAAAACCACAAAAAATTCTTAATTTGCCTATAATATATATTTTATAGAACATGTTACAATATGTATATGTTGTAAATTATATGTTGTAGAATATCGTTTAAACAAAATAGAAAAAATGGACTAAAATGAGATCTATATTCTGAAAAATATACTTTTTGGAACTATTTTTTCAAAATCGGTCTAAAATCTCACGACACCCCTCTTCAATTGCCTTCTAAGAGGAGATTTTGGCGTTTCTGAGGGGGCAAATTTTTTACCTAATCGAGTATGTGAGTCAGAGATAAAATGCCTTAGAAGTGCGAAATTTTGCAGTTTTAGAAAGTCGTAATGTGAGAGTTCAAGAGCTTTAAAGCCAAAAATCTAATAATAAATATGAAAAAGTGGAAGAAATGGATAATATTTGCTGCTATAGTCATATTCTTTGGACTCTGGACAGGATATGGGATTTATTCTGGCGACGTGAATGTCAATATACCGGTGACTATTGGTGCAATAGTGACCTCTACAGTAGTTTTGTATCTATATATTGAGGCCTAGACCCCATTTAGACGCAGAATTTTAGAGGGTTTTCAGTTATACCTTTCCCAGTAATCTGCAAGTTTTCTTAATGTTTTAGAAAAATCTTTGCTTAATCTTAGAGGAGCATATTTGCCGGAACGTTCTACTATTCCCCAGCGCTTCAGATATTTTACTGTGTCATAAGCAGTTCCCCTGGTTAGGCTGATTTCTTCAATCATAGAATTTAGGCTGCTAGGGCCCTTATTCTTTAGATATTTTATGATCTCTAGGGCCTGCTCCCGCATCGAATCTTGATGAGGGAAAAGTATCTCACAGAACTCTAAATGAGTAAATTCATTGTTTTCTATTTTTCCTCTTACCCATACCTTTGGATCCATAATATCATCTCCTTTTCTTAGAGAAATAATCAATTTTTACTCAATATAAGCATTTATGGTCTGAGCCATACAAGTTCCCTAAGACCCCGTATTTACCTACTTTCTGTTGTCGGTTTGAACCATTTGTTTATATATGATCTAGCAAAAGGGCATGCTTATGGGGTAAAACAGTAAATCGACTAAATTAGGTTGTGTTTTGTCTGGTCTGAACCATAAATAGCCTATTCTGGGTTAACATCGTCCAAAGTTACTCTTTCTTCTTCCTCGTTTTGATCCTCAGGTTCTCTTTCTGGGGTCTTTGGTTCGTCTTTTTCTTCTAGAAGAGTATCCTT
>CAYQNF010000048.1:2341-4266 GCA_964418905.1 uncultured archaeon
GCTCTTCTTCTAGATCAGCTTCCCTTTCCGGTGTCTCTGGAGCCTCGTCTTCTAGAAGAGTATCCTTCAATCTCAAGAATTTACGGGTTAAACCCTCTAAATCGTGCGCTATGTCTTCTCCTTCCGGAGTTAGCCTAATTCGCTTAATTCGGCCTTTTTTCTCAAATTCAACAAGATTTAGATTTTCTAATTCGTCTAGAACCTTAGTAGTATGCGAATAAGTACAATCTACGGCCTTTGCGACGCTCGTAGCGTATGAATTACTTGAATTTTTGAGGTTAATCAGTATCTTAGTAGGCTTTTCTCGAAGAAATAAGTCTTCAAGTACTTCTTTAACGTCAAATTCCCCTTCTGTTTTCATTAAATCACCAATAATAATTGTACTGCTGTATTATATATATTTTACTTTTTGTATTTTCGCTAAAATGACCTTATTTATTCAATAGTCTATATACTTTACTAAATTTGTTTCCTAAAATATAGATTATATAATATTTAGAATGAAATATATTTTATAGTCAATAAGTGGTCTAAGACACCCGGAAAATTTGACATTGTTGAATCAAGTGACCCAAAAATGGGAAATTCGGCATTTCTGGGGCTATTAGAGCCAAAATAAGACTTTGAATGTCTCACAAGTCTAAGACTTAAATTATTTGAAATATAACATGTTATGTGATTATTATGACAAGTAGGCTAAATGGACAAAATCCGGCTTCTGAGGCATTTAGAGTGCCCGAAGACAACTTAATCGTAGACCCGGTCGATGTTATAACTAAACTGAGAAGCTATGTAGAAGAACAGGGATTTGAAGAAGATAATATCTTAATTTCAGATCCTGAGAAATATTCGGCCTTTTTCAAGAATGGTGGTAGCACGGCCATAGTATATGCATCTCGTGACGACGAGGGGATTGTTGTTGGAGCATTAACTAGACCAGAAGTAGTTTTGGGTATAGAGGGACTCTCAAGGTCCTTTTCGTCTGGAGAACCAGTAGATGTTTCAAGAAAGGCATTAGAAGAACATCGAAGTTATAAGCCATAATAGATAAGGTGTTAGTATGGGAAGTGTGAGCGAGATACCAACTGCAGCGGCAGAAAGAATTCTTAGAAACGCTGGGGCCGAGAGGGTTGCCAGAAGTGCCGCAGAAGAATTTGCTAAATTGCTAGAAGAAATGGCAGAAGATGTTTCTTTTGAAGCCCAGAGGCTGTGTCAACACGCCGGTCGTAGGACTTTAATGAAAGAAGACGTTGATACTGTTAGAAAAAGAAGAAAATAGAATACGAATAAAACTCTTTTCTTGTAAATATTAACATGATCGATTTTGATTTAGATAATGAAATTGAAGGCAGAGAAGAAAGGCAAAGACTTCAGGAATATATTTTTACAGTAGCTACTGAACATATAGGTTTCAAAGTAACGCCGGTAGACGCCGCTTATAGACCGTTAGTAACAAGACAACTGGTTAATGGTACAGTTACATATGTTGGCGGAGATCCTCTGCCAGATGAAAAAATCAAAAGCTATATTGATCTTCTTAAACTAAAAGGATGTCAGAGACATTTTCATAAACATCTTCTTTCTGAGTTGGAAACAGCTGAGAAGGAGCTAGAAGAACATGTTAAAGAATCTGTTATAAAGCTTACAGAACCTGAGATGAGTTATGTTGGGCAATTTGAGGGAACAAGATGGTCCACGGAAGTAGAAGGTAATTGGTATAATCCACAAGGAACGGGAATTTTCAAAGATTTAAGCTCTCATACAACTAAACTACCTAAGAGGATAACAGACAGAGCAATAGAAGAGACTAGAACTTCTCTAAGTCCGAAACAGTTTTGGGACGCAAGGGGTATAGGCTATGCCATGAGACCGTTCATAGAAAAAGGTCTTGAAGATTTAGGAAAGGATATTGATGACTAATTCTG
>CAYQNF010000049.1:0-4201 GCA_964418905.1 uncultured archaeon
ATAAGGATAAAATAGTAGGGATAGGCGAAATAGGTTTAGACGCTCATCATGAAGATGTCCACGAGAGAATGATTGGTACTTACAGGAGGTTAATCGAACTTTCTCTTGAACTTGATCTTCCCATTGTTATACATTCAAGAAAAGCGGAGCAGGAATGTCTTGATATACTAAATGAAATGAATTATCCAGAAGGTCGTGCAGTTTTCCACTGCTATACCGGCAATATGACAACTGCTAAAAATATCAGAGATTCCGGTTATCTCATTTCAATTTCAACGGTATTCCCGAAGAGCAAGAATCCTAAGAAGATATTAGAAAGATTCCCTCTTGATATTCTATTTACGGAGACGGATGCGCCGTTTTTACATCCGGAGGGTGAATGGCCGAACACACCGCAGATGGTCGAATCTATATTAGATTACGCGGCCGATAGTAGAGAAGAGTCCAGAGAAGAAATAGAAAAACAAATAGATCAAAACATTAAGAATTTCTACGGTATTACGGGGTAATTATAAACTTTTTAAATAGCCTTTAATAATTACTTTTATGAAAAGAGCATTACTAGTCTCATTCTTATTGTTTTCCTTGATGATTTTTTTAGACATGGGTTATTCTAGTCATATACCAGGCACTTTTTATACACAAATAGAGAATGGAAATGAGTTCTACACGTATACTGGTACTCCTGGTGAATATGAAATTAAATGGTATGCGAATGACGTAGAATTAGATTTTTATTGCGAGGTTAACGACGGAGGTAATATTGTAGCATGTGATGGGTTTTCCCCTTATTGCGTTAGACCATATAGTTGGGGCACTGATTGTAATACTAATGATCCTGTATGGGATTGGAACAATGTAAATAGTAAGAGATTTAGTATGCCTGTTACTTGTTCGGATGATAGTGTTTGTAAATGGCAAATGGTTTATAGGCCTAGAGGGGGCGATGGCTCTGCTCTAGGGGATTATGAAAGTTCGCTTAAGTGGACGCGCAATCAGCCTATAGCCATAGATAAACAGGAACCTGATTTTTATTTCACTGTTTCTCCTAAAGCACCCGCCGCGGTTGAAGCCTGTGGAAATAATTATGATGATTATGATGGTTCCGGTGCTCCAAGCGATGGGAGATATAGATTTTCTGGTCCCGGTGGCGGCTATGATGGTTGGATAGGTTCTTGCGATTATATTGAAAACCTTGATCCGAATGAAAAGTATTGCGGATTTACTGCAGAGGCTAGGGACAAAGTAGGTAATATTAACTCTGATCCAGAAAGTGTTTGTGCATTTACAAAGGCAAGAAAACCTTCTAATCCTGAGATTTTAAACAGGGGAAGTGATTTTATTGCTATAGAACCTTCGTCATTGGATGGAAACCCGTCTCATACTAAATATAAAATTTCCGTTTTCAATTCGGAAGAATATATTAGTGACGATTTTGATCAAGCCGAATTGTATCAAGAAGGTGGAGTTAAGATAGACGGCCTGAAAGAAGATACAATATATAAAGTTAGAATAAAGGTTAGACAAGACGCAGGATTTGAGCACGGCGGAGTGGAAAAGTGGAGAGATAGCAGCGCTATAGAGTTCAGAACTCTAAGAAGAATCCCGATTAATATCAGTATAACTGCAGACAAGTATTTAAAAACTTTAAAAGAGACGAGGGAAAAAATACCAAGTTGCGGAAATACTATTTGTGAAGAACATAAAGGAGAAAATGAAAATTCTTGTCCGTCTGACTGCAGACCTGACGTAGGTCCTTGTAATCAGGACGGTGTCTGCGATAGTCTAAGCGGGGAGACTAGTTTAAGCTGTCCATCCGATTGCGAAATAGACGGGTCAGATCTTCCTGACCCAAGTGAAGTTGAGCCAGGAGATTTAGACGAAGAGATAAGTGAATTAAATGATACAGCTATTTCAAAAATTGATTTTAATGAATTTGTTAGCGGAGATGACTATATCGATTTATTATTTCATCCAAGATTACTTACCACTCTTCCAGAATCTAATATAGTCTTACAAGCCCCAGACGGGAGATCTATTGTTTTAACTCTTATCTCTACTTCTGATATAGACAGCGTGGCTCCCGTTCGCTATTATTTTAACGGTACGGTCCATAAATACAGTTCATCGAGCGCGGGAATTGATTTTCAAGGAAAATATGGAATAGGTACTGAATGCCACGATGGACAATTTCTTAGTAAAGATGAATTTGAAATTGAAGTATACGGCGATCTCCAGGGCGCAGCAGCAGACGGGGATTGGATCATAAAGAAGTCCAAAAATACAATAAACATAAATCCTTTAGCTAATAGCTTTTTGGCTTTGAATGTCCAAGGAAAAACTTACACAAATGAAGACGATTGCGAAGGATCGTTAGACGAAGACACCAGAGATGTCAACCCGATAACAATCTGGGATTGGAAAAATAACCAAGAAAAAACAAATCTAGAATCTTACATAAATGAAAAATCAATTTCAGCCACGGCCGTTTCACCACAGATTTTAATTCCTACTCAATATTACAAACCAGACGGATCAAGCGAATATCAGGATAATTACATCAGAGGATGGATTAGTAGAAATAGTCCAATAACCATAACTTTCCCAGATCTATCAACAATGACAATAGCTTGCAGGGAAAGTTATTGTCCAGACGAAGAAAGAAAATATTTCAGGCTTGATCTTCCAGAAGTTCAAGGAGGTACTATATCAAATTCAAATTTCAATATTGAAGGTACTATAATAGATAAACCTCTTGATGGAACCATAACAATAGGACATGAAGAAAGCGATTCTTCACCAGGGCTTTTTGGATATAGAGATAAGGAAGGTCCAGGTAATGCAATCGAGCTGAATATAAGAGATAGAACATTTTCCTCTACTACTGAAAAGGGGTGTCTCATAGACGATGAGGAATATTATAATGGAGAGTACGGCGTAACATACTCGGCTAATCCAACATCTCTTTGGAATTGGCATGAAACTGAAAAAGGAACTGATTATTGTGAGTACAATGAGCACAGTTATATAATAGATGATGCCGGTGAAATGAGTCAGCCGACTGACCCGGAGGTTAGTCCGGCTAACTATAGATTTTATCTACTATATTCAGCGGGTCAAGGTACTCAAGAAGCTTTGATGCAATACGTAATAACAAGCTATGAGCAATTGTGTAGAATTTTAGATGATACTAGGGATTCGTTGTTAAATGGTAATAATATTGAAACATTTTGCAGAGATCCTACCTCCATGCAGAAAGCGTGTGAAATAGTATTCGCAAAAGAGATTTGCAATGATTATATTATAGATATTACCGGTGAGCCTGTACAAGATACGTTAGGAGGAACAGGCCTAATGACTAAAATTTCAGAAAAGATTTTACCTTTTTATTCCTGGGTAGAGGGTTTATTCTAAACAGCGTCAGGTAGTTGGAATCTCAATATAGCTCCAATACCACCCATGTTATATAGTTGCTCTCCTTCTCTAGTGTCTTTTGATATTACAATAGATTCGGCTCCTACCCCTTCAGCTATTTCTTTAAAATAATCATCTATGTCCATCTCTCCGATAAATTCCGGATGTTTCCCACATTTGGGACATTTAAATTCATTCTTCTTATTTTTCTTTATTGGTACCTTTTCAGAGTGACCGCATTTGCATGCATACTCAAATACTTCCCAGTCCAGACCCTCACTAACTAAAACAGTTTCAGTCGCGCCCAAATCTACAGCTCTTTTCACTTGCTTTATACCATATGTTGCTAGGTTATCATCTTTTTTCAGATGTTCAAAGAATTTTTGAAGTATTTCCTTTTCTTTTGTAACTTTAGCTTCTTTTAATAAATCTGAAGATCTTTCAACCAATTCTTCCAGTCCATGTTCTCCAGTGTAAGAAGTATCTACAACTCCCATCACTTTTTCCCGTAATTCGTAATGTAGATATTCGCCATTGTAGAAATCGTCCTTGTTCGGTCCTGGACCTCCGATTATAATACCAAGTAGGTCGTCTTTGTCTTTTAGGAATGCATTTTCTGCAGATTCTGCCACACTCTTGAACCAATCTTTAAGCATTTCTCCGCGCACACGCTGGAAACGAGCACTAGATTGTCCACCTGCGCGCGTCTTACCCGGTACTATAGACTCCATATGCCTCAAGGACACTATCTTTTTGCCCTTTAGGTAGGCTATATCCGCTTCAGACT
>CAYQNF010000050.1:0-790 GCA_964418905.1 uncultured archaeon
TTTTTCATTTGCATTGCTTTTTTCCTCCTAATATTTTTAGATTCATTTCGAATCTAATTTGATAAAGCGAGAATGAGTGCCCGAAAGGGGCTTTACTGTCTACCTATTTGTAATTTAAGTATTAGTGAATCAACAAAGACCTCGAAATCTCCGCATCATCTTCCACAAACGTTTGCAAAAGATTCGGGTTTATCAAGTCCGAATCCACATGATATAGATTCTTCAATCTATATCGCTCGCTTTATCAAATTTTCTATAACATAATTACTCCTAAAGGGTATATAAAAACTTCTTGAAACAGTTTCATTGTTCCTGTAACCATTCTATAAATCCTTATTTTATCTTATAAACATCCATTAAATGAGTTTAATTGTTCCATAAGCAATTATAGATCATTTTATAATAAAAGAAGAAATTATAGATCCTTTTGGAATAAAATTCTAGAGAAAATTGAAAAGTATTATTTCAATGATTTTTTGAGCTTTATTTTGTTCTTTCTTCCGTCCGGTTTCACTATCACGATCCCTCTTTCCTTAAGATCCTTGATCATACGGGAAACCTTTGCCTTGGAGAACCCAGTTTTTTTGACTATAGTCTTCTGAACAGTCTCTCCACCCTTGCTTTTTATTATGTCAACTATCTTCCTCTCGTCCTCTGTTAGAATTTCAAGCAAAGTTTCATCTTCTTGAGATCCACCAAAGACCAAAACTGCCACAATAATAGATAAAATCAAAACAAATCCTACTATTATCAAAATCACGGTACCCGCGCCAAAGAACTGAATAGCCCC
>CAYQNF010000050.1:800-3975 GCA_964418905.1 uncultured archaeon
CTGTCCAACGCTTTCATAAATTATATTATAATTGAGATCTCTTCTAGTATCCAAATTCTCAGCCGACCAGAATATTGTTATTCTTCTTCCGTCTGACCCAACTCTTCCATCTCTAGGTTCATAGGCATCTTCTCCTTCGATAAGAGCCATAGTCTCAGGCAATTTTATAGCAACTGAAGATCTTTTTGTGAAATAAGGAACCTCATACTCCGCGTCAAATAAATATTGATTTTCTAATGAGCTAACGAAATCCCTCGTATTAAACTCCAGTATAAGAAATCTATTTGAGTCCTCAGAAGAAGCATAGTTGCAAGTAATCTCTGTTCCCCTAACTACCCTCTCAGTACTGCAGACAGCATTAGCTCTGGATTCGAATTTGAAGTTTTGAATATCTCCTCGGACTATATACTTGAACTGATCTTCGGTCGAGTTAAATAAAAATGAAATTTTGTGATTGGCGTTCCCATTAGCCTCAAGCCTGGTTGAAATTTCATAGAAGTCTACTTCCAAGGCATAACCAAAACTAGAAAATAATATAATGCCAAAAAGTATGCCCAATGTTACTCGTGAAACAGTTTCATTCATCTATTTCCCCAAGATAAATTCGTGTTGTTTGTATTTATTTGTTTGAGAATACTATTCCACCCGCGCCTTGGGCTGCGAATTGATGTACCAGGGAAGCTAATGAGTTTGCTACGGCTGTAGCCTCTCCCTGTCCCATCACTATTTCCTTGGGTTCTATTATATCCAAGGACGATGGCCCGTAGTTAGTTACAAAATAAACGAGCATGGCATAGTTCCTAAATAATATATCTAATTCAGTAACAAGGGAAAATGCAGTCTTGGCTTTTCCTGGAGGATTGTCTATTTCATTTACATCTTTGTAATCCTCACTGGCTACGTATATTCCCTCTTCTTTTCTGATTTTATTTATATGTTCCTTCATGGCTTTTTCGGTTACATCTTTCTTGACAGCCATTAGTTCCATAAAACATTCACATCTAATCCATCCTTTATCCAAAAGTGAAAATACTTTATCATCAGATTCTTCATTTTTTTCTTCTTTCTTTTTCTTGTCTTTATTGAACATATTTACCACATATCCTACTATTGAACAATTTATTTAAGCGTTTAATATGACATCGTAGGAAATAAGACAATCAATCGTTGGTTCGGCTCTTTGTTTCGCCCTTATCCTTATAGTGTCTATCCCATTTATCTCCTCGTCTCCTATATTAGCTTCTATCAGCCTAACTTCCCCTCTATCCAAAGGATTTGTCTCCCTGACGATGGTATCCGAAGTAGGATTCAGCACATACACATTTTTAGTGTCTGAGACCACTACAAAATCAAAATCAAATAAAGAAATCAAACCATCGTTTGTAACTAGAACTTTAAGGCTTGTAGGATTAATCTCTTGATCGAATGTAATATCGTCTTCATCAAAATATATGGAGCCCCCGGAACAGCCAAATGCTTCCCTAGCCAATTCTTCGTTATTTCTATTCTGATCTCTGACTGAGTTAGAGGCCCATGAATAGAAAAGAGCCGAAGCAGTCATTGTTATGGCTATCAATAAAATGACTGTAATTATTGGAGATAATCCTTTCTTCATAATTAGAATTATAAAACCTATACTATAAAGTTATTTTTCCCGAAGAAGTATTATTTCTTGTAATTGAAATAATAGTAAGCTCCTCCTCCAAGAACAACTAATACTATAATTATCCATACTATTGGATTAGAACTAGGCTCTTCGGGATGTTCTACTGGAACATCTGTCTCATTGGTGTCGTTTTGAGGCGGTGTAGGAGGAGTTTCGTCAACTTGTTCGTCAGTCTGGTTTTGACCAGGTTCCTGCTGGGGCTCTTCCTGGGCTTCTGCTACTGCGAAGTAAGAGAATCCCGGAGTCTCCGCTTCATAGTAAATATAATCATCGTTTGAGCTTTCGAAATTTGTATCCAATTGTACCCATTCATCATCTACTAGTCTAAACAATCTAATATCTCTAATAGCAACATCATTATCTTCAAGCCACGTTCTCTCAACCCTAAATGTTATGACTCCTTTTTCTACTACACTATCATTAAACCCTGTAGGTGTAATCTGCAAATATCTATATGTTTCTGTACCAACTTCAGAAATTGTAGAAGGCTTGTTATCGTATTTAGTTATCTCAATCTCTAAATCAGCAACTTCATTATTCACAGTAACTACTATCTTACTTACCCCAACAGAAGTAACTGGGAATATGAAAGTTCCATCTTCGTCATTTTTTATATCATCAACACTAGATTTTCTTGTGGTCGAGGTAGATACGGATCCTCCACCGCCTGAAGAGCCTCCTGATGAACCGCTACTAACTTTCAATACTTTACTAACACTTGCAGAATTACCCGAATTATCAGTTACTGTAAGCTTTACTGTATGAAGTCCTGAAACGCTGGGACTGAAATCCTCTCCGCATGTAGCAGATGTTTCTCTTCCAATATTATCTTCAACAACAAGCGTGGTACTAGCAATACCAGAACCGCTGTCTGAAGTAGTACATGTTATCTTTATGGATTCACTTTTTTTAATTGCATCCTTCTCCAACGTTATGGAAGCAGAAGGAGCCGTATTATCAGAAGTTAAAGATAAAGTAACTGTATCATTTCTATTTGTAGCATTATCACTAGTATAGAACGTAACAACACAAGTCTCGTCAACACCACATCCCAGATCAAAAGGAGTAGTATTGGCTTGATATACATCACTACCTATATTTGTCATCGAAACGTTAGTATCGTTTCCAACGTTTATATCAGAAGTGTTAAGATTAAGATCGGTCACTGTCACGTTTATTAGAATCGAATCGTTTTGTTTCGGATTCGAGTTATTTGTTATAGCATCAGTTACTGTAGGATTTGTTTTATCTACCGTAATATTAGAAGATGATACATTAGTGACGGTTCCGTTTGCCGAAACGTTGAAGAAGAATGTTCCCTCATCTAAATTTGTGAATGTAGCTCCTGTGGCGGAATCATTTTGCGTTGAGCTAACTACAGTATTATCGGAAGCGTTTATTTGATAGATAGTATAGTTATCAGCATCCCCTGCTGAATCAGTCCAGTTTACTGTAAAATTACCTTCTTTGTCAAAAGTTGCTGTTGTATTATTTTCAAAAGTGACATCA
>CAYQNF010000051.1:0-3475 GCA_964418905.1 uncultured archaeon
CTAATGATAAGAATATGATTGAAATTTCAAAAGAGATAGAAGATCTAGCCGGCAAAGTTAGAGATAGAACAATCGATAGAATGGATATGAAAGGCGGAACATTTACAATTACCAATTACGGATCTGTCGGGTCTACTTATGGGACTCCTATAATAGTACCAGGACAGAGCTCTATACTTGGAACTGGAAGAATATACGATAAGGTTGAGATAAATGAAGACGGTGAGCCTGAAAACAGAAAGAAACTTCCTCTATCTTTGTCTTTTGATCATAGAATAACAGACGGTGCAGAAGCAGCAAGGTTCCTTAATGTTGTAAAGTCAATGTTAGAAGACCCCGGCGAGCTTTTGATTGAAATGAAGTAATCCATTAAAATCTTTCCTACTATTTATTATTATGAGCGATTTAAACTGGCGTTTATTGGATATAGGAACTAATCCAATATCTTATAATTTTGCAGCAGAGGATGTTCTGATAGATTATGTCGCGGAAACTAGGAGACCGGTTTTCTTGCTTTATAGGTCAGAGCCATCTGTTTCGATTTCTTATACTCAAAGGCATGATGATATAGATTTAGATTTTGCAGAAGATCATGGCATAGAACTCGCTAGAAGGTATACCGGAGGAAGAGGGGTTTACCATAATCCCGAAACTGACCTTACCTGGAGTTTTATTTTTGATCCTAGTGAACATTTCGGTATAGAGACTGAAAAATCCGATAATAAAAGTCATAACCCTACAGAGGTTTACAAAGCTGCCGGGAAAACCAGTATAACTATTCTTAAAGAGCTTGGTATTGAAGCTGAAATTTATAAGAATAATTTTATAGTAGTGGACGAAAACAAGATAACAGGATTTGCACAGGCTATAAATAGAGACCATGGAGTAGTTTTGGTACATGGTTATTTACTAGAAAAGAGACCAGATTTTGAAACTACTTTTAATTTGATAAAAAGCGAAAATCCGTCGGAAATGGCAAAAACTGCTCATTCTACTACCACTAATTTAGATGATCTGGGTGTAGCTTATGAAGACTTTGTTTCTTGTTTAGAAAGTAAATTCGGAGAAATAGGTAGCTTAACAAAGGAAGAAATGGCCCGCGTGAAAGAACTCCAAGAAAAACAATATCGGAACAAGGAATGGACAGAAACAGGATTCGGAAGAACCCTTTTAGAGAAGGGAGAATGTATAACGGGGGATCAGAGAGAGACCATGGGCGTCACAGTAATAGATAGGGATTAAAATTTCTAATATTTGTTCTAAATAATAAGAAATATTAACAATTTTTGATCGTCCGTTTGATTTAAATCGTTTAATTGATGTTTTTTAGTTTTTGATAGGTGAACATGTTGAAAACGGTAAGATTGAGAGACGGATCAGATGTAGAGGTAGGCCTTTTCGACCTGGAGGAGCTTCAGGATCAACTGGACGATGTTACCGTTAGGTCTAATAAGAGTAATTTTGACGGCTTCTCTTACTTCAATCCTAATACCATATTAAATCTGAACTCGGAGAATTTATATAGGGGTCCTGAGTTTGATACTGTTGATGATGAAAGAAAATATCATAAATTTGTGGCTGTAAGAGACGAACTTGATCTTCTTGCGGGGATAGGAGTATTAAAGTGGAGAAATCCTGATCCTATGAGCCCATTTCCCAGATACTGTATGAATCTAGTAGAAACTAGAACAGATATGAGGGCAAAGGGAGTGGCGACTTCTATATACAAGAAAATAGATGAATCCGATTTTCTAAAGGGGGAAATTTTCCAGACCGGTGTCAGAACTAACGCGTTTAATAAATTTTTGAGACCCAAAGTTTGCGATTTACTAAATGCTGAAGAATATGTCTTAATACCGGAAGATTATGAGCTAGATGCCCCTCCTAAAGAGCCTGGGAAGTATAATAAATTCGGAGATAAAGTTTAATTTAGTTTCTCAATCGACCTGAAGAGGTATATATGGGCAAATAAGGATACTATTACGCCTATAATACCCGCTATCCGCAATACCGTACTATCTACCTATACGAATGTTTTATTTAATACTATATAATGAATGTATGTTAGTTTTTATGTATGCATATTAAAATAAAGAACTATATTATTACTATCATGAGCATGTTTTTGGCAAAGTAGCCCAGTCTTAGTCTAAATTAGCAAAATTGCCTTTATAGTTATTTGTTGGTACAATAGTTCGCTTCAAGAATGGTATGCGTAGCAGAAAACCCTTCCTCGTATGGCGTTATTCCACAACTAGATGGAGAAAGAACGCTTTTTGTGCCTCTAGATGTTTTGTAGCCTATTACTGTAGAAGGTCTATAGAAGATGATCGATCGGTCCTTATCTAAATTAAGTCCTATAAGCTCTACGAAGTTTCCCGGGTTTTCGAAGATAGCCTCTATTGTAAATGGAGAAGAATAAAGATCCGGTTTCCTGAATCCTATATAAGATCTACCCATTTCTAAATCGGATAAATCCCTGATTTCTCCTTTCATGTCAAAGTATGGTTGTTCTGGCAAAAGATCTGGTTCAATTTCTCTTTTTATTCCCTCTCCTCTAAATCGTTCGATATTATTTTCCCATATAAAAGCATCTAATTTACGTAATTGAGCATTAACAGGGGCTTGTTTTATTCTATCCCATGTATCTTTGTCCCACATAGTTACCATACCAACTTTGATATTACAGTGAGAAACGGATTTAAGCCTTAAATCCGGAATATGTCCATGCAAATAGAAGAAAGAGGACATTCCAAGGTAATCGAAGGTTTAATATCTGAGGCGTCCGGGTTTCAAGAGCTGGAACTAGAAATAGAGGACGTGGAAAGAAATAAACATTATAGTGCTATTTTTAAGGATGAGATTCCTGGAATTTATAGATGGGTCAAATGGTTTTTGCCTGCTTCGTTTATGGAAGACGTCACATTTCACAAGTGTTATATAAAAGCTGCAGGCACAGCTGATGAATTCCCAATACTGGATAGAAAAATTGGAGAGCTTACTAATTATTTCCGTGGAGAACTTGACGGGGTACAACAAAGGCATATAAAATACCGCAATGATACAGGAATATATGAACTTACACAGGAGATTGATTTAAGAGAACAGCCGCCTATAGAACATCTTGCGAAGGCTCTTGAGGACGTTGAGAATTATTTTGCGCTAAGTAATTTCTATGTAGACGGAAAATCTTTTATGGATTAGAATGGTAGCCCCCCGCGGATTCGAACCGCGGTCACAGGCTATCTTCGCTCATCGCACTATAAGTGCTAGCTTCTTTAGTAACAAAAGCACCAAAGGCCTGCATACATAGCCGCAATGATGCCTTTTGACATGCATCACATTGGCCGCTGTACTAGGGGGCTATTTCTTTTCTTAAAACAATAACGTGTTATTTACATAATAATATATAAATTGCTCTGTCAACAGTAAAGTGATTTTACATGAGTTCTGTCGAGGTTAAAAATTTAGTTAA
>CAYQNF010000052.1:0-3429 GCA_964418905.1 uncultured archaeon
TTAAATAGTATAATTGACAACTATATAGTAGTTACAAAGATGTGGGGATTATGGCTTTAGATTATAAAGATAGACATGACGCAAAAAGATTACTTTTGGGTAGCAAATTTTCTGATCCTAAGAAAAGGGATCCAATATTTTTACCCGGTTTCGAAATTTTAGAAGGATATGAATTAGAAATGGCAGGACATGCAGCTGACTCTATCGGCTTCGCATTGAATGCTATGGGTTATAAGAAAATAGGAGAATTGCCTCAATATGTACACCCTAAATCTACTGAGACTTATAACAAAGAAAATAGATTTGAAAAAACTCATGGACCAATTAGGAATTATAAGGGTCCAAATCCAGTACAAACCAAAAAAGGTGGAAAGGGAACATCAGATGCCCAAAATATAGACCTTTAGGTGTTACAATGGAAACTTTACAGACTATGATAACTAGCCCGTGGTATATCAGGAAAGTAGATAAACCAGAAAGCGCTCCTGCTTTTGTTAATTTTGCAATAGACGTAAAAAACAGTAATGAAATAACAGAAGATGATATAGACCAAGCTCTTAGTAATTATACAAGGTCAATAAAATACGTGCAAACTTCTTTAGACGCTTTCAGATTAGAAAATTACAAATGAAAAATCAATCTTATTTATCTCTAGTACACTATTTAATTAGTGGTAGGCTATGAAGATAGCTATAATTGGAGATACTCATTTTGGTTACGCCTGGAATTCCGAAAGGCAAGAAGATTCTTTCATTCACGCAGAAAGGGCTATAGACCTAGCTTTGGAAAAAAACGTAGATTTAATTTTACAGACGGGAGACATGTTTGACAGCCGTGTCCCAAAGCCTGAAGTCATAGCAAACTCTATGAATACTTTTAGCAAAACCTTAATGGCAGATCAATCCAACGTAAAAATATTAGACGGGACAAAATCCCTAAACAGACACGTTGATAGAGTATTAAACGGGGTGCCATTAATTGCAATATACGGTACTCACGATAGAAGATCAAAAGGATTAGTAAATCCAGTACAGTTCCTAGAGAAGGCAGGCTTTCTTGTTTGTTTAGACAGAGATCATATAGTCATAGAAAAAAACGGCGAAAAAGTAGCTATACATGGAATGTCCGGAGTACCCGAGAGATATGCCGGAGATAAATTAAAAAATTGGAGTCCTAAACCAATAGACGATGCTAAAAACATGCTTCTTCTTCATCAAAGTATAGACCCTTTCATTTACAGCCCTCAAGAACCTCCCACCATATCAATCCCAGACCTACCAAAAGGGTTTGATCTAATAGCAAACGGTCACATACATTCTTCAGAGATCCATAAAACACAAGACGGCGCTACTTTATTATTGACTGGAAGTATCATAATAACGCAAATCAATGAAGATGAAATTAAAAATTCAAAAAAGATCTATATATGGAACACAGAAACCGATGAAATAAATTCGTACAATTTAGACCCCGTGAGAGAAACTTATTACGAAATAATAGATGTAACAGAAAAAGACACTATGACCATAAAAGAAGAAATAGAGAAATTCCTAAAAACTGTAAGACCCGACACAGAAAATAAACCTATTGTAAAAGTTAAACTCGTCGGGAAACTGCCAAAGGGCTCTTCTATAGATACAAAATCCATTTCTGAGAGATATGGTCTCATAATGAATCTTAGATTCGACAAAAGGTTAGAAGAAGAGGAAACGAAAGAACAAATTAAGCTTCTTAGAAATATAAGAAATCAAAGTCTAAGCGCCGAAGAAATTGGACTAAAGATATTAGAAGAAAAAATAGGTACGGTAGACCTTGATCATAATAACTTATTCAACTTACTAGCAGAAGATCAATTAGACAAGGTTCTAGAATTTTTAGAGGATTACGAAACTCCCGAAACCAATGAAAACTCAATATCTGAAGATTTGGCAGAAAAAAAGATACCTGTAGTTCAAAACGATGAATGGAAAAGATGGCTAAAAAGTGATAATCCATGATAAAAAAATTAAGACTGAAGAACTGGAAATCTCACGAAGAAAGTGAATTTGAATTCTCTGACGGCAGTAATGTAATAGTGGGTATAATGGGAGCAGGTAAATCCAGCATATTAAACGCTATTTGCTTCTCTTTATTCGGAACTTTTCCAGAACTACAATCAAGAAAAATAAAACTGGAAGACGTAGTAAAAAGAGGTGAAGAATTCTCTGAAACTGAATTGGTATTTGAAGTAGACAATGAGGAGTATACAGTTAGAAGATCTATAGAGGACGGAAGAACTAAGACGTCAGAAATACTGAAAGGAGATACCCTATTAGAATCTCCCCAGGCTTCCAAAGTAACTGAAGTAGTCGAAAACATAATAAAAATGGATTATGATCTATTCATACGAGCGGTTTATTCAGAACAAAACGAATTAGATTATTTCTTAACGATACCAAAAGGACAAAGAATGAAAAAAATAGACTCTTTGCTAAGATTGGACAAATTCGAGAACGCTAGAAGCAATTGTGTAAAATTATCAAACAAGCTGGAACAGCAGAAATCAGGCAAAATGTCAATAATCGAGAAATTAGATGACGAAGAAAACATAGAAGACAAAGAATCCATAAAAACTGAAATAAAGAAGATAGAAAGTAATATAGAAAATTACCGGAGCGCCCTAAAAGAGAAAAATGAAAATATCAAAAAGAAGAAAAAAATAATCGAGGAACTAGAAGAAAAAGAAAAGAAATTGAAAAATCTAGATTCTGAAAAGAAAATACTTAGTTCAAAAATAGATGATTTCAGGGAAGATATCAATAGGTTAGAAGACGTCATATCAAAAAAAGAAGAAAACTTAGGAAATGAAAAGGAGATAAAGGAAGAGTTAGAGTCAATAAAAGAAGAAAAAGAAAAATTCGAAGAAAAGTTAGATGAAGAAAAATCTGAATTTATTGATACAAAATCTAAGATAAGATCATTAAAAGAGAAGGTCTCGGATTCAAAAGAAAATGAAAATAAAATCAAAGATCTAAATGAAAAATTAGACTCATTACCATTCAACAAAAAAGAAGAATACGAAAATAAAATCAAAGATCTAAAAAATATTACAGACTCTCTATCAGACAAAAAATCCAAATTAGAAGCTTCGATAGAGTCTCATTCTGAATCAATAAATAGCCTCTCTGGGGAAGAATGTCCGATTTGCGATACAAAACTAGGAAATCAAAAAGTAAGTGAAATAAAAAGCGAGAAAAAGGCCCTGATAAAATCCCATGAAGAAGAGCTAGACAATTTGAAAAAGAAAATATCCGAACATAAAAACAATTTAAAGGAAATAGAAAAACATTATTCCAAATTCTTACTACTGGAGCAGAGATTAGACAGCATAGACAAAATCAACATAGAAAAAGTAGAAAAAGAACTGGACGAATTGAAAGATTATAATCA
>CAYQNF010000053.1:0-3356 GCA_964418905.1 uncultured archaeon
TCTATCAATTCCAATTGTTCTTTATTCGGACTATTTTCAGACATTCATAATCAAATCCCTGTTGTTTACTTTATCTAGATCAGTATCCCCTATAGGGAAACCTGATTTTTTGTATTCATTCAGTTTTTCTAATTGTTTTTTCAAGAAAATCTCAAACGCGTCTAGGTCTTCCTTGAAGAAGTTCTCTATCCTGAAATAGTATACCTTCTTAAGAGCGGACCTTACTCCCTTGGTTACATATTTGTAGTCTCCTATCCTTTTCTTCACCAGTTCAATTAATCTATCGGCGAAATCGGAATCTATCAGTTCGTTTTTGTCAAAAACGTTAGGAAGTTCATTTTCCTCTATGAAATCTTTAAGGTCCTCATGATCTAACTTTTCCAATACTTTTCTTCTGTCATTGCTTTCTTTAACGCCGTCTATCAGTATGTCTATCGTCTCCTTTCTGGCTAATTGTTCTCTAAAGGATCTGGGATAATATGTAATAGTGACAGCATTCTCCATGGGATCTCCTTTGCCTGTTATTATCTTTTCCATATTGTTCAAGAAGTTGAGAAATGTGAATTCTAGTTTCTCTCCGGGTACAAGTCTTCTATGGTAAGCCAAATATAATATAGCCTGGAAATTAGGATAATCTTCGAATGTTTCTATGTTTGAATTTCTGACTATATCTCTTACACTCTTAGCTTTCCCGCTCTTGTAGTCGAGAATGTGATTCCTTGTCAAAATTAGATCTACTTTACCTGACCCTCCGAAGTCCGGATCTTTGAAAGAAGCTTCTGCTATCTTTAGTTTTGTGTCTTTTTTGTATCTCTCCGCAAACATATTGCCCCAGCTTTCTTCCTTGTAGCCTGTTATGTCTATATCCTTGACTTCAAACTTTTTCAAAAAGGCTAGTATGTTATCAATACCTATCCGGAATTCGGTTTCCGCTCTCTTCAGGTCTAGATCGTCTACATAGGGTTTTAATTTAGATATCATGAAATCGATTATTTCTTCCTTGTCTAGATTATCAACAAATTCAGGATAGTTTACATAAAATTCAGCAAAGTCGTGGAATATGTTACCTTTTCTGAAATAGTCCTTATTTACAGTATCAGTAACACGGTCAAAGAAGTAATCTTTAGGGCATTTTACAAAATTATTAAGAGAGCTCTGGCTTATAGTCTCAACTCTTTCCGATTTTATATCATAATCAACTTTCTCGAAAGTTTCCTTATCCGGAAGACTTCCATTTACGTATCTCTCATGCTCAGCGTCTGTGAATTCTTCAATCATCTCGTCTAATATCTCATTGAAATAAAAACAAGGAGCAACTTTCTCATTCATCATAGTATCTTGTACTATATAGTGAATCTCATTCCCGTTTTGGATAAGAGCAGTGAATCTGTTCTTTTGATTTTCTTCGAATTTATCCTTGTCAGTCCATGGACCTTTTGGTATATTAGCCATCCAGCTTGAATCCATTCCCAGATAAAAGATAATAGACCGGTTTATGTATGTAGAAATTTTAGGAGAAACGAATAGAACACCATTTTTCTCTTTATCTGTCTCAATCTCATATGCGTCTAGGTAATATTTCAGCAAATTGATAACATATTCACTAACTTGTTCATCTAAGAGGTTTATGGTTTTTAACTCTCTTCTTAGATCTTCTAAACTTTCATCAAATTTTAATTCAAAAAGATCAATAGCGCAGTTTAGATCCTTGTTCGAGAATTCGTGTAGTACTTTTTCAGCTTCTTTTACATTTCTCTTGTCGACATCTGCTATATACTCCTCGTTGTATCTGTCTGATACGTATAATCCTAAAAGTCCTAGAAGAGGCTGTATATCTTTTACCTTATGTCTTCTTTTCTCTAGAGATAGTTCTAATATATTCAGAAAGGCTCTAAGGTTATCATTCTCGTTTAGAGTATTTTTTATATGGAAAGGAATACCTTTCGCCTTTAGCCCGGATTTTATAGTAGAATCGTATATACTTTCACTGTCTGTGACTACTGCTATATCATTAGCGTTATTTTTTTCATCGATTTTTGATATAACGGCCTCGCTTATGCTCGTAGAAGAAGGAAATATCTTAAATCCTTCTAGTTCAGTCTCCTCGTCACTTAGAAAATCAAACTCGTCAAAATCTTCCGGAAGAATAGAGCGATCTAGTGCGTTAAACTGATCGAAACCGATAACTGCGACCTTTTTATCTTCAATAGTAAAGTCACTCATCTTTGAGAATAAGTTATCCGACTTTTTGATTATGTTTATTATCTCTCTTACGTTTTCTGTTTTGAATTGTCTATAGTTAAGGATATTATCAATAGAGCCGGTCTCTTTCCAGCAGTTTATGATATTTTTTAAAGTAAATGTAACCTCTTTCCAGTTTAGATTGGTATTTTTGATTATATCTATAAACAGTTCTTTCTCCTCTTTAAGATCTAGATGACTGAGCTTATCTCTAACAAGCCGTTTAGGCGTAGTCGCGAAATTACCGAGTCTCGGACTCTCTAGTCTAGAATTAAGTCCATCAGAAAGAGCAGCATCTATAGTAAGAACTAGGTCGTAGTCTTTCACTTTTTGATATAATTCCTCTATCGTTAAAGAATTCCTAACTTTCATAATACTCATTGTAAAAATAGAGTTAAAAGTATGATAAACAAGTATATTGAATATGGTAAAGACTATAAACGTCAAGAAGATATATCCTATTCATACTGAGTATCCTGGCAAGTTCCGGGAACTTGAAGGTAAGACTAAGCTTGTTCGAGAGGATAAGGAGTATGGGGTTTAGAAATGATAGTTAAATTAACAGCTCTTGGCCTAGGTCTTGATATTATAGGGGCAATCATACTTGCAAGTACCTTACTAAAGAGTGACGAGGAGATATTGTTTATATCCAGCTACACTAATAGCGGGGCAGTTCTAGACCAAGGACATGTTGTTCAAACAAACTCCGATTTAAAAGAAGATTTAGAAAATAGCAGGGAAAGAGGGATATTAGGTACAATAATTCTTGTTATAGGATTTTCGTTTCAATTAATTTCGCTCTTTTATTGATACGTTAATTATAAAATTAGAGTTCTGTAAATAGATTTATAGGTGTGGGGATGACAAAGAAGAAGCAAGAATCTGAGATGTTAGAACTTAAAAAAGAAGAACTGAAATTACAGAAAGAGCAAATGGGCCTATGGAAAGACGTAGTAAAGGAAGGGTTCCCATTACTCAATGAGCATTTAGCAAAGGAGAGGGAAAGATCAGATAGCAGATTTAAATGGATTTTAAGCGTTTCTTCTATAATACTTACTATAGTTCTATTGGGAAGTGGTTATCTTGTGCTTCAAGGTAATATGAACGCTGGGAGT
>CAYQNF010000054.1:0-3276 GCA_964418905.1 uncultured archaeon
GAGACGCTTTCATTACATTGAACTCCCCGTTGGAGAGTAATTTCATAAGCAAGTCGTTATCCAAGTTTGTTGGTCCCTCTGGAAAGGAGAAACTGAGAGACGGGACGGTCTATAACAGAAAAAATAAAGACGAGGCAGGATCCATGTTCTTTTGTATCACCAAGAAAGCCTATGATAAGATTGGAGGATATAATGAGGATATATTTTATTATGAAGATGAAGAGTTTTCAAACAAGTTTTGGAATCAAAACTATAAAGCGGTTTTTGTGAAAAACGCCAGACAATACTTTGAACTTCCCGATTCCTTTTCGGAGTTCCTGAGACAATGTAGATGGATAGGTAAAGGAACAAACATGATACCGGACAAAAACAAAAGAAGAAAGAACAAGATGATATGGATAGGAAAAACTATAATCTTGCTTCTTCCTCTATTGTTTCTTTGGGATTTTAACTACTTTTTGATTTCTTTTTTAGTTACTTTATTTACAAGCTATATAGCAATTTTAACACGATCTAGGGACATAATATGGTCATTTTTCGCTCTTCCGTTTTTCTATTTGAAAACGTTTCTTGTGACATTTAATATATTAAAAATTAAAGAAAGATAGAATGTCAAGAGTCTAATATGACATAAACCTCTAATTTAAATCTCTTTCATGATAACAATGTTATATTATTAGTGATATTCATGGATGAGAAAATATTGGCTATAATACCTGCTAGAGGTGGAAGCAAGCGTGTTCCTAAAAAGAATATAAAGAATTTGGCAGGCAACCCCTTGATAAGTTATACTATAGAAGCTGCCAAAGAATCAAAATATTTAGATAAAATAGTAGTAACTACCGATAGTAAGGAGATAAGTAAAGTTTCAAAGAGTTTTGGAGTAGATGTGATAAACAGACCAGATGATATAGCTGATGATAAATCTCCTACGATAGAAGCAGTTTTTCATGTTCTGAATGAATTAAAAGGTGAATATGACTATGTGACCGTACTGCAACCAACTTCTCCGTTGAGAAAATCTATAGATATAGATAATTCCATAAAAATATTAAAAACTTCAGGATCAGAAGAATGTACAGTTATAGGAGTTTGTAAATGGAGGCATCCTCCGTTTTGGGCATTGAAGATAGAAAATGGCAAATTGATTCCATTGTTTGAGAAGTATTACTCTCAGAGAAGTCAGGAATTACCCGTTTTTTATAGGCCCAACGGTGCTATTTTTGCAACCACGGTCGAAAACATACGTAAAAATAAAACTTTACATGGACCATCTATGATACCTTATGAAATGCCTATAGAAAGAAGCATAGATATAGATGACGAAATGGATTTTTCAATAGCAGAACTTTTAACGAGGAAAAGATATGAAAGAGATTGATTTGGGTCCGGGAAAGGTCGGAAATGGGGAGCCAATTTTTATTATAGCAGAGATAGGTGTGAATCACAACGGGAGTTTAGATACTGCCAAGAAGCTTATAGATGCTGCAGTTGAAGCCGGAGCCGATGCCGTGAAGTTCCAAACTTTCAAAGCGGATGACATGGTAACCGATTACGCAGAGAAGGCAGAATATCAAAAAAAAGAGACAACAGATAATCAGTTACGTATGTTGAAAAATTTAGAACTGTCCGAAGATGATCATTTTGTTTTGAAAAAGTATTGCGATGATAAAGGGATAATTTTCTGTTCGACGCCGCATTCAAGTAAGAGAGATGTTGATTTACTTGAGAAGATAGGAGTTCCTTTTTACAAGATAGGGAGCGGGGATCTGACTAATCTGCCTATAATAGATTATATAGCAAAAAAAAGGAAGCCTGTTATAATATCTGAAGGTATGGGAAATCAAGAAGAGATTTTAGATGCCCACAAAACTATTAAAGAGGCGGGTAATGAGAATTTTGTTTTCTTGAAATGTACAACTAGTTATCCATGTCCTGACGAATCTGCAAATGTAAGAGGTATGGAAACTCTTCAGCAACTTCTCGACTGCCTTGTCGGTTACTCGGATCATACAACGGGTTATACTGCCGCGGCATTGGCAACTTCTCTTGGTGCCAATGTCATAGAAAAACATTTTACATTGGACAGAAAAATGAGAGGACCGGATCATATTTCATCTCTAGAACCGGAGGAACTTAAGAAATACATAGACGTGATTCGATATATAGATGAGAACGAAATAACCCTAAATAATGTGTATAGGGAGTTGGAGGAAGAATTTGACATAAAACCAGATAATGAAGAAAGTGTAGTATTGGGATCCGGAGAACTTGACCCATCTTTAGAAGAATTGCGGATATCAAAGGCGGCCAGGAAAAGTATTGTAGCAAAGAAAAATTTAAAGAAAGGCGTTGTATTAAAGGAAGAGTATTTAGCATCAAAACGTCCCGGGAGCGGTCTGTCTCCAAAATTCATGTTCGGTTCTTATAATAAAATTATAGGTAAGAGATTGGTAAAAGACGTTAAAAGAGACGAGCAAATAAGTTTTGATCATGTAGAGTGATAAAATGAAAAAAAGAAAAGTTATGGTTTTGACGGGTACGAGGGCGGAGTATGGAATACTGAAGCCTGTATTAGAAAAAATGAAATCTTCAAAATTCATAGATTTATATTTAGTAGTCACTGGAATGCACCTTTCACATACCTTTGGCTATACTCTAAACGAAATAACAGAAAAATTTGATATTTATAAGAAGATAGACACATTGGGAGACAGGTATACAAACAAAGATATGGCAAATTTTATAGGAGATACTATAAAGAAATTTTCCAATGTTATAGAAGACGCAGAGCCTGATATTTTATTAATTCTAGGAGACAGATCAGAGGCCTTAGCCGCTGCTATAGCTTCTACTTGTATGAATCTACCGATAGCTCATATACATGGAGGAGAGAGTTCTGGTAGCGTAGATAATAGCTTTAGACACGCTATAAGTAAATTATCGCATATTCATTTTACGGCCACGGAACAAGGAAAAAGTAATCTTGAGGATATGGGAGAAAAATCTTCTAGAGTTTTTGTCACCGGGGCACCTGGATTGGATAATATAATGGATATAGTTTCTGAAAACGAAGTAGCAGAAAAATATGATATTGATACAACAAAAAGATTGATATTATTTGTTCAACATCCAGTGGTCACAGAACATTCTGAATCTGGCAATCAAATAAAAGAAAGTCTTGATGCACTGAAAGAACTAGAAATGCAGACTTTGATAATATATCCAAATTCTGATGCTGGGAGTGAGAAAATGATAACTATCATAAAATTGTAT
>CAYQNF010000055.1:0-3123 GCA_964418905.1 uncultured archaeon
TAGATTTTACTAGGGCTTTTTATTTAATTTTTAACATATCAAAGAAATCGATAAAATCATATTATTATAAAGTGAAAACAAGAGATTAAATAGCTAAGAACAAAGAGGAAATAAAAGCAATAAAATCTAATTAATTTTATGACCAACAAGAAAAAATTCGTAGAGGATCAGCTTTCTGATAAAGAGAAGATAGAATTTGAACACAAGACCGGAGATGTATACTGGTACGTCACTAACAAGAGACTGATGAGATATAACGAGAGCTGGTTCACGGGCAGAACTCTAAGAGATCTAGATTATGATCATATAGTTTCAACTAGTCTAAGAGAAGTTAGATATTATTGGCTTTTCATAGTAGCAGGATTGCTTACATTGATTAGTTTTCTGTTTTTACAGTTAGATAGCTTAGTTTGGCTATTCTGGACTTTTAATATACTATCATTATTTTCGGTTGTGATAGCTGCAACTCATAAGCCCTCTTATTATGAATTCGAGGCTCCAGTTGTAAGATCACGTTATTGGAGACTTTATGATACAAAACGTAAAGGAAGAGAGTTAGTAAAGCATGTAAGAAAACACTGTTATGAAGAGTAAAAAATGTTGGATATATTGAAATAACACTATAGTTCGTATATAGATACTCTTCTTTGCCATTCTCTTACTTTACTTTCACTTATCTTGTTCTTCCAGTGGTATCTTGCCTCTGTCCCAAGGGTTCCAGGAGGCCTTCTTCCACTTCCGTGGAGCCTATAGTCGTATAAATATACATTAACTTCTGAAATTCCACGAGAGTATACATGCAGCAAGAAATTGCTTCCTCCTAAAGGAGGATTAACATTTCCGAAATTGAGATTCATTTCGTTTGCAAGACTCTCTTTTGCTATTCTATAATATTTAGATTCTCTATTCTTTAATTTGGACATGATTACTTTTTGGATGAAAGAGTTAAATACCTTAATCTAATAAATTCACTTAAATTATTTTCTGTTTAAATATAGATTATGGTAAGAGAAAAACTAGAAGTGGCTAAAGGTATATTAGAGCATTATGTAAAGCTTGGAAATTATAGAGGGAAAGTTTCTTTTAGACTTACAGACGCTTTTGATACCGAGAAAAGAAACAGATTAGGACTATCTTTTATTGAAACTAAAAATATTGCATCGGATGTATACGAATCTAAATTATTCCCTATGGAGATAGACGGGGAAGAAGTAGAGATACCGGCAGACCATATATCGAAAGGCAGAGCTCTTGATCTTATAGACCATTATGATAGAATCCTCGGCGATTCCGATGATTTCGATAATGATGATCGGGATAATGGCGACGATGATGATAGGGACACATATCAGAAGTGATTTAGATGCTACAGCTTCTTTATCATCAGAAAAATAGAGGATGGAGACCTGATTACACGTTTAGTCCTGTTGAAGGGATTGGACTAGAGAAGGAATTTGCCATTCTTAAGGACGGCGAGCCTATAAGACGTGGGGATGAGCACGAGGACGGTATAAAGGACCGTCTTGATTCTATAACAGACGGATTTCCTGTTCCTGAGATGGGACCCGCTGTTTATCCAGAGAGATTGAAATTCTTAGAGAGGAATATAGGAAAAGATTTTAGAAGTTTTTATATTGAAAACGTAGATGAAGCTATAGGATCCGGGTATATGATAACACCTGAATATTTTTCAGGTCCTGGAGATCCTATAATGGGAGTCGAGATTAGAACACTTCCTTGCTCTTTTGACGATAAACCTGCGAAAAATGCATTAGAACAGATAGAAGCGCAGGAGAAAATTCTTTATGAAACATTTGAAGACGGAGAATTTTCTGTTGTTCCTTTACCGGCTAGAAATGATGAAATGTTCGTTTCGCCTTCTATGCATCTTCACGTTTCTTTTCCCGACGATGCGGTAAAGCTTATATCAGATGAATATGCAAAACAGGATGGAGGAAATAAAGACCTTTTAGACGAAATAGCGCGCGATTATCAAGCATCCCACACGCTTTCCAGTTATATGAGATTATTTTACCCTCTTATAACGTCAATCTCTTCAAATACTCCGGACAAGATAGAGAATCCTAATCATTATAACCACAAATCCGGTACAGTTTTGGATAATCTTCTGGAAATGTTCGATGATAGCGATGATAGATTACCGGGAGGATCCTCAGTATTACCAAGATTTGGGAGAGGGACGGTAGAGATGCGTTCTATTGATTCTATGGTATCCCCTTCTGACAGTGTTATTCCAGTCGCTCTTGTTTCTGCTTTTGTGAATACCATAACAGATACAATATTGTCCTACGAAGAGGGAGGCACAGGGAGCGATGAGGAGAAATACAGTCTCATAAATGGTCCTGTCAGCACGATAATAAATTTTGAGAATATGAAACGTGTTGCTCGCGATGGAGTAGAAGCTAATCCTATTTTACCTATAGGTTTTGATAATTGGAGATTTTATATGAATCATGCTCCAGGGACAATATTAGAGTTGTACAAAAGCGGAAAACTTGCTGAAGTAGGATAGGAACAAGAATTTCTTGTAGAGCGTTCTGTGGGAGAACATATCGAAAACCTAAGGGATGATTTAATGCCTCATCTAAAGGATAGCGGTCTGAGTGATAGGGATATCAGAACTATATTCTCGGCTGATAAGTGCCAATCCTTCAATCAGGAGCGCATAGGCGATGAAGATGAGGTAATAGGAAGAGCTATGGATGATTCTCGCAAAGGAAACAGCTGGTTCGCGAAAAGAATGGGTTAAATATTCGATTTTTTGCCCAACAGTTAACATTTTCTATACCTAAAATCAATAATATTAATAGATATAATGTCTAAACGGTCCAGAGATGAGGAAAGTCAAGAAATTCATGACGAAACCGTTAGGCAACTTGCTGAATTATACAAAGATCATGGTTATGAGGTAAAAGCCGACGCTAAGGGCTTTGAAAAACCTGAGACTATTTATGGGGTCCGTCCTGATATAAGAGCAAAGGGAGGACATAGAGAAATAGTGGTAGAAGTGGAAACTGAAGACTCTGTGGAAACGAAAAGGGACGAGAAGCAAAGAAATGCGTTTAACAGATGGATGAATCTAAAAAGTGGCAGAGAGTTCAA
>CAYQNF010000056.1:0-2766 GCA_964418905.1 uncultured archaeon
ATGAACAGTAGCTGCGTAGACTTATTTTCAGAGTTTATTAGATACGATTACGTAGTATAAAATTACTAACAAATAAGGAAAAGGTGATAAAATGAAAGACAATATAAAAGTAGTACCAGATACATCAGTCGTTATAGACGCTAGATTATCTAATTTAGTAGAAGAAGGGAAGTTAGTTAATCCTCATATTATTCTATCTGAATTTGTACTAGAAGAAATTAGAGCTCAAGCCTCAAGAGGGAAAGAAATCGGTTTTGAAGGACTTGACGAAATAAGAAAATGGAGAGAATTAGAAGAAGAAGGAAAAGTTACTTTCGAAAAGCAAGGAAGAAGACAAACAACAGAAGAGATTAAACTTGCTAAATATGGCCGTGTTGATGCACTTATTGCTGACATGGCAAAAGAAAATAATGCTGTTTTATGCACTTCAGACTTAGTTCAGGCTAAAGTAGCAGAAGCTGAAGGAGTCGAAGTTCAATATTTCGAGCCTTACGAAGAAGAAAGAAAGATGAGCGTAGATGATCTTTTGACGGATGATACTATGTCCCTTCACTTAAAGGAAGGGTGTAGGCCTCAAGCAAAAAGAGGTCACCCCGGAGAATTCAAGCTTGAATATATTCAAGATGAAATCTTAACGAAAGAAGATATGGAAGCTATAATTCGTGAGATAAATGATGCTGCTCGTTATGAAAACGATTCTTTTGTAGAATTTGATCATCATGAAGCTTCAGTTATTCAGCTAGGTAGAAAGAGGATTGCAATTGCAAGACCTCCATTCTCAGACGGATTAGAGGTTACAGTTGTAAGACCTATAGTTTCTGCAACACTGGATGACTATGAGCTTGCAGATGAGCTCAGGGATCGTTTTGCTGAACAGGCAGAAGGAATACTTATCGCAGGTCCGCCTGGATCGGGTAAGTCTACCTTTGCAGCAGCTTTAGCCGAATTCTATCATGGTACAGGTAAAATCGTTAAAACATTCGAGAGCCCGAAGGATCTTCAGGTATCTAATGAGATAACTCAATATGGTGCACTGAAAGGAGATTTCGTTAAAAGCTCGGATATCTTACTTCTTGTAAGACCCGATTATACTGTATACGATGAGGTTAGAAAGACAAAAGACTTCAGAGTGTTCTCAGACATGAGATTAGCCGGAGTCGGTATGATAGGTGTTACTCACGCTACGAAGCCTATTGACGCTATACAGAGATTCATAGGCCGTGTAGAGATGGGAATGATACCTCACGTCATCGATACAATTGCTTATATTAAAGAAGGTAGAGTAGATACAGTCTACAAGCTTCAGTTAGTTGTAAGAACTCCTCACGGAATGACCGAGGACGATCTTGCAAGACCTCTTATCGAAGTTACAAACTTTGGAACAGGTAAATGTGAATACGAGATTTACAGTTACGGTGAAGAAAATGTAATTGTGCCTATAGGCGAGCAGGAAAAGAAGAAATCTGCAATGAGAACTCATGCCGAGGATAACCTAAAACATGTTTTGAAGAAATATGATAAGGACGTGGAAGTTGAATTTGTTTCTGATAACAAAGCAGTTGTTCGTGTTGACAATGAAGTAATACCTAGATTAATCGGGAAGAAAGGAAAGGTAATAAGCAAAATAGAAGATGATCTCGGTGTCAGGATAGATGTTCAGCCGAAAACTGCTACAACGGGAAAGAATATTAATTTGGATGTTGGAGAAACCGGGGCTTACATAGTTCTAAACACCGGAAAGGAATATAAAGGCAAAAACATCGATGTTTTCGTTGATGATGAATTACTATTCTCTGCAACCGTTGGTAGAAGTGGAGAGATTCGCGTTTCAAAGGATAGCGAAATAGGAGAATCCCTTCTGAATGCTGTTGTAAATAAGAAGAACTTAAAAGCGTTCTTCTCAAACTGATTCTATGAGAATATGGGACATAGAGCCAAATAGATTATGCAGAAGGCATCTACTAGGCGAACATAGAGAACTTCATGCAATTTGGTCAATTCTAGTCAATGATAAGAAAGGTTATTCTAAACATCCTGAAACTCTAAGATGGAAAGGTAAACTCAAAGCTCTTTACAAAAGACATGAAAAACTTGTAGAGGAAATAGAAAAGAGAGGATATAACGAACAAAGTCCCCTTGATGAGAAAAAAGCCACCGGAAAAGAAACTCAGGATGAATTTATTGATTCTAAAGAGGAACAGATTAAAATCTTAAAATCTAAGGGATGTAATTGCAAAGTATAGGGCCCGTAGCTCAGTCTGGATTTAGAGCGATTCCCTCCTAAGGAATAGGTCGCGAGTTCAAATCTCGTCGGGTCCGCCATTTATTTTTACTCAAACGGCTAAATTTAAGGTATTTATATTATCGGGACTAACTTTTTGTATCGAAAGTACTTAGATGGGGACATAATGAGAAAGAGTTTGATCGTTTTTTCAATATTAATGGTATTTGTTTCGCTGGTCATGGTTGGTTTGGCGGTTGAGAGTATAAACGCCAATGTTACTAACCCCTCTAGTCAAGTGTTAGATGGTGGAGTATTCCAGAAAACTATTAATTTTACATTAACTCCTGACAATGGGACGGGTACGATAAATCTAACGCAAGTTAACATAACTATTCCTTCATCTGATATTGTATTTGATAACGGAACAAACAGTACTAGCTCTCTAGGCACATTTTCTAATACGTATAGCGTTCTCACATGGACAAACAATTCTGGACTTGTTTTGAATGGTACTACTGAATGGTTTTCTTTTAGATTTAGTG
>CAYQNF010000057.1:0-2243 GCA_964418905.1 uncultured archaeon
GCCCGGATTGGACATAACCTGGTTTGTTACAAAAATAGCAATGTTGTGAACATCGGCCAGCTTCTGAAGTGCATGTAGATGCCTGTTAAGCTTCTGTTGCCTAGGAGCCAATTCTCCACGACCAGTGTAGTCAGATCTAAACAAAGATGTCAAAGAATCTACTACTATAAGTTTGATATTCTCTTTCTTAATCAATTCGCTTGCCTTCTCGGCCAAAACAACCTGGTGATCCGAGTTGAATGCACGAGCCACGAATATATTGTCCAAAGCCTCGTCCGTGTCAAGCTCTTTAGCTTCAGCAAGCTGTTGTATTCTTTCAGGCCTGAATGTATTCTCAGTATCTATAATCAAGGCCTTTCCGTCCATTCCTCCTTTCTCTTTAGGTAGCTGTACATTAACAGCAAGTTGTAAAGCAAGTTGAGTTTTACCGGAACCGAATCCTCCATAAGCTTCTGTTATGGATTGAGTTTCTACTCCTCCATCCAAAAGTCTATCAAATTCTTCAGAGCCAGTTGTGATCTTTCCTATTTGTTGCCTTTTCTCTAAAATATTACTTGCGCTTTCGAATCCCATCTCAAGCTGGTCTCTAGCTGCTGCAATTATTTTTTGAGATGTTGCTTCTCCAACTTCAGCTGCTGCGGCTAGGTCTCCAGCGGATGAAGCCGCGATTGACATTAAATCATTAAATCCTACCTCTTGTAATTTTTCAGCCGTTTTAGGTCCTACTCCAGGTAAATCTTCTAAGTTAAAATCTTCAGAAGGATCTTCCTCTTCAATTGAATCTTCAGGAGAAATTTCTTCTTGCTCTTCCTCCATTTCCTCGTCTTGCTCTTCCATTTCTTCTGTTTCTTCATCTGCCGTATTAACAATTTCCTCAGCCATAAAATATCACCAATTTACCTATAATCAAAAGATTACTACTCCAGTCCCCACCAAAATTACAAGACTGTATACTATTCCTTTGCACCCAATTTATTTATAATTGCCTTTGTTTCCTCTTCAGGATCAAAGTCATCTATGTTGGATAGTATGAATTCTAATCTATTGAACATTGAATTTTCTCTTGTTCTTCCTGTGAAAACGTATTCCTTTCCTAGAGCTTGCGGATTCTTGGTTACGTAAGTTCTATCCTTTTTCTTATTCACTAGGTCAAGAGCATCTTTCGTACTCATTCCTATTAGTTTCTCTGCAACATCTCTAAAGGCTACAAATCTCATATTTCCATAACCATCGTCGACTATTCCAGAAACTACCATATTATGATCAGGCTCTTCAACTTCCTTGTCGCAACCCTTACATTTCTCCTCTTTAACCGACTTACCGCAGTCAGGACATACCTCATAGAACGGATCGGTCTCGAAAACCTGCACTATGCTGGCTCTAACCTCAGCATTTTGACCACTTTCCACGTCTTTCAAAGTTGTCCTTTTTGCAGGACCTGAGCCTCTCCTTCCTCCGGTTGATCTTTGAGTATCCATATCATCTAAAGCTGGAACCGCGTCATCTTCTCCATTAGTCATGGTCCCTCTTCCTAATCTAACTTCGGGCTTTCCGTAATTATCTTCAACTATGTAAGCTCCTTTGATGTCAACAACATCTCCCTTTTCTTGTTCGTATTTGTCTACATCTTCATTCCAAAGAGGCATTCTGATTGTAGAAGTTCCATCTGATAAAAATAAGTTTTGAACTCTTCCTTTTGACCCGTCTTTCTTTTCAAATTCTCTCACGTCTGTTTTTCCTGTAATTCTTGCAGAAAAAGATACATTTCTCATGCCTGATACTATATTCTTGATTTCAAGGTTTTTCTTCTCAGGTTTATCTAATAATTGAATGCCTAATTCTTTAGCAACTATATGGGCTGCCCCTTCCTTAGAAACTAGTCCCGATAACTCAACTTGCTTTTCTTCAATTTTGTCTTCGATGTCGCCCTTGTCTAGGTCTGACTTCTCGACCAATTTCTCTAAAATAGAATCATAATCTCCGTACATAACATTCCTCACTATAACTCGCTTTCAATTATTAGAACCCGAAAAGATATATTTGTGTTCTACAACCTCAGAGGTTACTCCGAAGTTCGTCTATACTCTTTCCTGATATGGATTCTATGTCTCTTTCTATGAATGGTCTCATTGCGTGACCTATTCCTCTCGCATCCCAAAACTGTCTTGGACTTAGAGAGGATCTTGTCTCTTCCAACGCCCTTTCGGTTACCCTCTTAGGTAATCTTGTAACTCCGTTGCGCA
>CAYQNF010000057.1:2253-2707 GCA_964418905.1 uncultured archaeon
CTCAGAGGTTATTCAAGTCCTATCTCTTCTAATACTTCTTCAAGTTCTGCTAGGTTTATTTCTCCACTTCTTGCTCTTTTGACTTCTCTTGATACATTTTTGATTAAATTATAAGACTCTTGTGTGAACCCTACTCTATCAAAGGACGCTGCATATGAACCCTTTCCTCTTCTTCTTATTTCAAAACCTCCGTCCATAGTCCTCATGACTTCGTTTTCTTCATCCACTTTTCTATAGACAAAAGGCAATAATATAATATCTGATATTTTTACTGCATCTGCCCACAGATATCCTCTAAGAGGTAATATGTTTGTATCCATTCCATATCCCAAACTTGCTCTTATTCTTGGCATATCAAACGCAGAAGAAAATTCTTTATTATGTGAAAAAACTCTCAATATCGCATACTCTGTTCCTATTTTTTTATCTATCTTAACCTCTTCTTGAACTTCTG
>CAYQNF010000058.1:0-2562 GCA_964418905.1 uncultured archaeon
TACCTTATAGTGTTTTTTCTTGGCTCTTCTTACTAGTTTATGAGATAAAATAGAGCTAAGCGTGTCTTTTGAATGTTTATTACTTAATCTATCTACATCGTCTTCCGAGTTTATTTCCTTATATATTTTCTTATATTCTTTCAGCTTCATACTAAATTAATAAGTTCCAAAGAGTAATAAAATATGTTGTTACCATGAATAAAATTGTATTTTTTGTACTTGGAGCAGTAATTTTCTCAGCAGGTTGTTTAGGTCAAGGTATGCAAACTAATCAGACTGATCAATCGACAAAAAATACTGAAGAAGATACAACTCAGAACCAAACAAGCGAAACTGATAATCAAGTAAATGAAAGCAATACAAGTGATACTAATCAAAATGATACTCAAAGCGATACGACAAAAGAAGATAGCGTTTCTTATTCTATCCTAGCGGATGATAACGGTTTCTATATAGATGGAAGCGAGATAACATCAATCGATGTAAGTTCTGATAGTGAGGTTACTATAACATTTGAAGTAAGTACAGAGAGTACATATTATGGAGGTTTAGATTTTAGAAGCGAAAATTTTAATTCTCCCGATGTGCCTCCAGGAGAAACATGGACAACCACGTTTATGGCCGATAGCGATTTTACTATAAAATCATACTGGCCTTCTAGTAATGTTAAGAAAGCAGAAATAGACGTCAACATTTCTTAGCTCTATTATTTAAGTTTTTATGGTGAAATAAACACATGGTAAATGATATTGTAAGATATAATGTAGTTGTTCATCCTATAGATTGGCAAGCTAGAAATAGCGCAGAGAAACTCTATTCTTCAGTTGTTAGATATAATGCATCAGACGACAAAATAGATGATCATGAAATAAATCTAATTCCATTAGAGCAGGAAAAATGCAGTCATGGAAATAATATTGAAACGTTTGAGAGAGTAAAAGAATATACTAAAATCAGTGACTTATTTGCTATAATCGGAAGCCATGATAAAGTATCTCCTCAAAGAATTGGTCTTGCTAGATTTTACCAAACACATGCTAAATTAAGAAATGTTCCAACAGTTATTTTCTCAGATAATGGGAGATTCGTACCGGATTGTCAAACCATTTACGGTGATTCTAGATTACTCAGAGAAAATGATTGGAAAGAGTTTTTCCCTAAAGAGAAGGTTGTTGCTTTTAAGAACAAGGACGATCTAGCTTCTAAGTTCATAGAAGAATGTGAATTGCGTATGACTGGATTAATTAAGCATTGAATTAAGCAAATATCTCTATAACATCACCATCTTCTAACTCGTGGTCCAAACCTACTGTTTGCCATTCGAATTTAGCAGACGGTCCCTTTACACGAGCAAATCTGAATGTTTCTAAAAAGTCTTTGTGAATATTCCTAGTGAAGTCTTCAATAGTGGACCCTTTCTCTAATACGACTGCTTTATCGTCTTCATGACCTTTTGTATATGTTCTTATCATTCCAAGCTTGTCCCATAGATCTTCTTCTATTTTGTCCATGTCCCAGTCTTTGCCTTTAATTACAAGATGGGGAGTATTTCTAACATATCTCATTAATTCTTCTACTTCTTTGTCGTCTTTAGCTATAACTAGAATTCCGTCGCTTGAATAAACAAGGGAAAGCCATTGTCCTTCGAAGGTGGCTGGTATCTCTATCATCTGTATTATAGCCCCTTCTGTTTTCCATGCACCCACTTGAGGCTTAGCTGTAGTGTATTCATAATCAGCTATAGTTGGATCTGCGCCTGTTAATTTCTTAAGAAAAGTACTTTTTCCCGAATTAGGGAATCCTATGATGCTTATACGAGCATCACCTTCCTTTTTTATTCCTGTTTGCCTGGCAGCCTTTTGGACCTTTGCTTGTTTTTCTGCTTGTTTTTTTATCTTAGCTAACTTAGTTTTAAGATCGGCCTCTAGTCTCTCTACTCCCTTGTGATTAGGAAGGGCAGATAGCATATCTTCTAATGCTTGAACTTTTTCTTCCGGGCTTTTTGCAGATTCATATCTATCCTTAGCCTTGTAGTATTCAGGATTAGTAATATTTGTTGGAATCTTGAATCACCAGATTATCTTATAACATTCACATATATAAGGAACATCATTAATAGAAATATTAGGAATAAAATCAATACTCCGACAAATTCTCTACTCTTTCTCATGGTTAATATTATTTTTTAATCGAGATAAATGTTATCGGAATCTTTCTCTTGGGGGAGAATGTCTATTTTTCATTGCCAGAAATCTTAATTCTGGACATAGGTATCTACTTTCTTTTTTCCAGCCTCTTGATGTTGTTCTTTTTGTGTTTAGTATGTTACATATTCTTTCTCCAGAACTTCCTATCACTTTTCCTGTGGAGTTTATAACATAATCTATTTCGCTTTGTATGTAACCATCTGGAAGATTCTCTTTCAAATTTTGTAGTTCTATTAACATTTCTTCCATTTTTCTTATTTCACGAAGTACTTCAGAATCTTCGTGGCCGTTATTTCCCATATATTGAATACCGCGAGAATGGTAATAGAATAAGTCTAATTTTCTTTCTATATCT
>CAYQNF010000059.1:0-1301 GCA_964418905.1 uncultured archaeon
CACATAAGAAAATGCGACTATATGATCTTTATTTCTGTGTAGCTTAACGCGAGACATTGCTCTTAATGTACTTACACGTTCAGAGTAGTCAGGTTTTTGCCTTAGAGAGTTTAGTATTTTAGGAAGATCTATTTTTCCTATTAGCTCTGACATTACCGAGAACGTATTTTCATCAGCATGTCTGAAATGTGCTGTATCTGTTACTATGGAACCTGCTATGTTTCTAAGATCATCATCATTTAGATCGTAACCCATTTCTTTTGCCAGATCGTATATTATCAATCCCACTGATTTGTAGTCTTGGTCTATGAAATTATAATCAACAACTTCTGATAGAGAACCTTTTTCGTGATGGTCTATCAATATTGAATTTTTATCTTTCGGTATTTTCATGGGTTCTATTTGTTCAACTGAAGCAGAATCTAAAATTATTATATTATCATAATTCTCTAAGTTAGGATTTTTCTTAATATGGTCTTTTTCGTTATCTAAGAATGTTTGAGCTAAAGAGCTTATACTCTCGGCCACTCCGATATCGGCTTTTATCATATTGGCTAAAACTAGAGAAGAGCAAACAGCGTCCAAGTCTGCATTATGGTGGCTTATTATTACAGTTTTTCCTTTCAGATTTTCCAATTTTTCAGCTAACTCTTCCAATTTTAACAATATATTCACCTTTTGCGTCTATTACATACTTTAGATAATCTTTTTATTAGTGTTTAACAAACTCTATTTGTTGATTGTATGTTTGGTCACAAGAAAAAGCAAGATGACGAGGACAGGAAAAGTCCAATTGATATTGAAAACTTAAAGAAAAGAATACTTGGCGATGAAGGAGCCGAGCACTCTCCAGAACAACCACAGCCTTCTTCGAATCCGGATGTAGAAAATATGGAAAAGCCTATCATGAAAGACAGTCCTCCTCAACAGACTCCACAACATGACGTACCTCATAACCAAGGAAAATCAGAAAACATGGTACCTCAAGCTCCTGTTTTTGTTAAACTTGAAAAATATGGACATCTTTTAGAAGAGATAGCTAAAATAAGAGCACTTATTGATCATTTTAAGGAATTACAAATAGCTTTCGAAAGAGCAGATCATTTGAAGAACGAAGTAGCAGAAAAAATGAGTTCTGCTGTTGCTCAGATGGATGTTCAGGCAGAGGACCTTGAAAACAAATTCAAAAAGCCAGAAGCTCCATCAGTTGGATTCCATAAGCCGAAGGCTGACAGACAGGAAATTGACAAAGTTCATAACGAATTGGAAGATCTCAAGAAAGAATTAGAAGGCCTAAGAGG
>CAYQNF010000059.1:1401-2502 GCA_964418905.1 uncultured archaeon
GCTTAGGACCTAGTCCTTTAGTAGGTTCGACGGTTCGAATCCGTCCTCCCGCACCATATTTATTTCTCAACATCTTAGTTTTTTCATGAAACAGGCAACTTTATGCTTTCTAAGAGACGAAGAGAAAATACTTTTGGGAATGAAAAAGAGAGGTTTTGGGGAAGGCAAGTGGAATGGCTTTGGTGGAAAGCCCGAAGAAGGAGAAACTCTTGAAGAAGCCGCTGTTAGAGAATTAAAAGAAGAAGCAGGTATAGACACTTCTATAGAATCTTTAGAAAAGTTCGGTAAACTTGATTTTAAGTTTCCCCATGAGGACGGATGGGACATGATAGTTCATATATTTCTCGTAAATGAATGGAACGGAGAAGCAAGGGAAACCGAAGAAATGAAACCTGAATGGTATCATATAGATGAGATTCCATATGATAAAATGTGGAGCGATGATATTCATTGGCTGCCTCTATTTTTAGAAAATAAGAAATTCGAAGGAAAATTTGTATTTGACAAAGATAATGAAAGTATAGCAGATATGGATCTCAGAGAGCTCAATAACTACTTTTAAGTAAGTTTCTATACTTGTTAATTAATACTGCTCCCTTAAAAGGCAGTGAAAGGACGGTGCGAAATATGAAAGCTCATTTAGGAAAGAACATATTAGGAGTATTTGCTTTTGACGAAGATGGAAATCTTCTTAGTTACAAGAATTTCCCTAGAGAAGCAGATAAAATTATTGAAAAAATAAACAAAGAGTCAAAAGAAGAAAAAGAATTGATTAAAGAATTAGAAGATCAAGATTTCGAGGTTTCTGTGGATAAAGTAGGCAGAAAGTTTGCTCAGAACAAGATGAGAACATTAGCTAAAGATCTTAATGTTAAGCCTCCCGAATTAAACAAGTTGATTTCTAAGGTAGCGACGGCAAGAACCAAGAAATCTGTTAAAAGGGATATTCAGAAAGATAAAATAATAATGAATGCTGTTAACAGCATCGACGATTTTTCTAAGATATTGAATTTAATGTCTGAACGTATTCGCGAATGGTTTTCTTTACATTATCCTGAACTTGAGGTTAAAGACCACAAGAGATATGCAGAACTAATAGCA
>CAYQNF010000060.1:0-708 GCA_964418905.1 uncultured archaeon
CTATACCTGAAACTTTTCCGTCCTCGTCTACAACTGGCAATCTCTCTATATTTTGTTCAAAAAGTATATTTCTTGCCGATGATATGTCATCATCTTCTGAAACGCAAAATGGACCTGGTGTCATTACTTCTTCTAATTTCTTATCAGCGATTGATTCATGAGAAGATAATTCCTTTGCCAAGTCTTCTTCGAGAACAACTCCTATTATTTCTCCGTCTTCTTTTATAGTAACGAAATCGAGTCCGTTATTTGTAATTATTTCTGCCACATCTTCTGAGGTTTCGTCTTTGGAAATGAAAGCAGTTCCTTGGGATATTTTTTCTAGTTTGGTCTTTTCTGGGTGTGATCTTTCTCTTAATAATGATTTTAGCGGGATATGACTCCTTTTTTCATCTGTTAGAATAACGCACTTACCTTCTCTTTGTGCGTTTATGGCCTTGTTTATAACTTCCTCTGGAGCAAGTTCAACGAACTTGTCAGATATAGGCAAAGTCATATTTACAGTCCTTCTTTTTCAATTTTCTTAATGGTTCTAGTTATGTACCCAGCTACAACATTTCTTGTTTTCTTGCTAGAGAATTCTCCCATTTCATTTAAAATCTCTTTATTTGTCTGGAAGTTGTCTGTAAATTTGTTCGGATTTTCCCTAATTAAATCTTCTGCCGAATTTTTAATCTGAGCATTCTTTATTCTTCCCATAATTATCCC
>CAYQNF010000060.1:718-2459 GCA_964418905.1 uncultured archaeon
TATTTAACTATATAATACCTAGCTTTTGAGCCAATTCACATGCTTTACAAAGCCCGTCAGACGACGGTTCTGCGCATATTTCGCAATCCACTACTTCTCCTTCGTCCAATTTTTCCTTATTTTCGTCTAATAATGGTTGAATTTTCTCAAATCCTCTAAGTATTGAATATTTTGTACCGGGAGATTCTAATTCCATGTCATTTATGAATTCCCTTACTCTACTTCTGAAAGAACCTCCAAAGTTTGGACATTCGTCAAATCTAACTTCGAAACCTCTAAGAATAGCATAAAGCCCAACTTCCCTTTCCGGGCAATCGAATAAAGGCTTTATCCTTGGAACAAACTTCCCTCCTGACGGATTATTTGTCTTTGCTCCAGATCTTCTGAGCCTTCCTACGTCTCCATTAATATAATTCATCATAGCGCTTTGAACTTCATCGTCCAGGTTGTGACCAACCGCTAGTTTGGTCGCTCCCCATTTGCGTGCTTCTCTGTTCATTAAATATCTTCTAAAAACACCGCAATAGGTACACATACCCAAAGGAGCACCAGATTTCTTTATTTCATCTAAAGTTTCTCCAAACTCTTCTTGGAAGCTTACGATTATATGTTCTACGTCAAGCTCTTCGCAAAGATCCTTTGCGTCTTGAATTGTTGGGTCTCTGTAACCGCTTATCCCTTCGTCTATGGAAAGAGCAGCTATTTCTATATCTCTTCTCTCTCCCAATATTTTCTTTAGTAAATATAATACAACTGAAGAATCTTTACCTCCCGATAAGGCTACTGCGATTTTATCTCCAGAATCGAATAGTTCATTTTTTCTGATAGTTCTTTTTACTGTTTTTTCAAAGCTTTCCATAAAGTGATCTCTACACAATGAACGTCCTTCATGAGGCCTATTGAAGACCTTATCTTTTTTGCAACATGGTTTTAATGTCATAATAATCACTAGAATTTAGCCGCCGGATATTACTCTAATCGCTTCGATTTCATCTTCATTTGAGACAATTTCATCGTCTGTTATAATTTCCTTCCCTTTTCTTACAATTACCGTTTCTTTGTTTATTCCAGCCTTTTTCAGGGCTTCTGCTACAGTGACATCCTTTTCTAAATCTACTGTTTTTTCCTTGCCTTCGTGTCTTATTTTCATAGCCATAGTTATACAGAAAGAGGTTTAAATCTCTTGTTGAATGAATTCTATAAATAATGAAGAGTTAAATTATGACTAAAGTCTGTAATTTTTCTTATGCCGACGTCGCACAGTCTGGTCAGTGCGGTAGTCTCGAAAACTACTGGGCTCTGCCCACGCAGGTTCAAATCCTGCCGTCGGCGCCATTTATCTTTACGCGAGTATAATGATATTTATGTTCGGATTTTTTAGAAGGCCCGGAGTAGCAACCGATTGTATAATAGAGAAGAATGGTAAAATACTTTTACAGAAGAGAAGTTTCATCCATATAGGTAAATGGGCATTTCCCGGAGGAAAAGTAGAATATGGCGAAATGGTAGAAGAAACCGCAAAAAGAGAAGTAAAAGAAGAAACCAATTTAGATGTAGAGCTTGTCGATATATTAGGGTCTTATTCTCATCCCAAAAGGGATCCCAGAAAACATGTGATTAGTATAGCATTTGTATGCGAATATAAAAAAGGGAAAGTGAAGAAAAATTATGAGTCCATTGAACTGAAATGGTTTGATCCAAAGGATCTTAAGGAAGAGGAAATGGCCTTTGATCATTGGAA
>CAYQNF010000061.1:0-2038 GCA_964418905.1 uncultured archaeon
ATACTGATACTCTAGAAAGTATCGCTAGGAATATTTCCAATAGTATAAAGAAAGAGACTACAGTAATTCTAAAGAGTACAGTTCCTGTGGGCACCACTAGAAAATTAGGTAAAATAATAGAGAATGAATCGTCATTAAAAATGGGAGAAGATTTCTATATAGCTCATTATCCAGAGAGAATGCGAGAAGGTCATGCAATAGAAGACATACTTAACCAAGACGATGTTGTTGGTCCCATAAACAAAATTAGCGGGAATAAGGTTGTTGGATTAATAACGCCTCTTAATAATGATATTCATATAACAAAGTCCCCCGAAGAAACTGAATATTTTAAGCTTAAGGTAAACGAGTTTTTGGCCAGGCATATAGCAGAGCAAAACCAACTCTCTAAGGAGTGCGATACTTTTGGCATAGATATAGATGATATGAAAAGGATTCTCAGTATAGATGATAGAACTGATTGTTTCAATAAATTCAGGCCAGGTCTAATGGGAGGTTATTGTTTACCAAAAGATTCTTCTATATTAAAGAAAAGCCTAGAAAGGAAAGGCTTGAACTCTCCGCTAATAGATGCAGAGATTGAGATAAATCATAACTTTGCAGAATACGTTGCTAGCAATATAGATGATTTCAGCGAAGGTTCTATAGGAATTCTCGGTGTTACATTTAAGGGCAATACCGACGACGTGAGACAGACTAAGGTTAAAGACATTTATGATATATTAAAGAAAGAAAACAGAGAAATAAAATTACATGATCCTCACGCTAAAAACGAGGATGTAAAATCTTTATTTGGTCAAGGATTATCAGAGTTAGAAGACGTTCTTAAATCAGATTTGATTGTTGTAGGGACTGAACACGATTTTTATAAAGACGAAGAATTTCAGAAAAGATTAGAAAATAAAGTTGTATTTGATGCTAGAAATATAATAAGAAGAAAGATAAAGATGAAAAAATACAGGGGATTAGGAAGAAGATTTGATCTTTAATTTCTCCTTAAAATAATCCAATGTTGGGACTATACCTTCCTTTATATTTACCCTAGGTTCCCAATCCAGAATATCTTTTGCTAGAGATATGTCAGGTCTTCTTTGTTTAGGATCGTCCTTAGGAAGAGGCTTGTAAGATAATTCACTTTCTGAATTTGTAGTTTCCAGTATTATATGAGCCAGTTCTTTTATTGTGAATTCGTTGGGATTCCCTATATTTACAGGCTCGTTATAATCTGAATTCATGAGTTTCATTATACCATTTATCTGATCATCTACGTAACAGAAACTTCTTGTTTGTTTACCATCACCAAAAACTGTTAGAGGTTTTCCTTCTAAAGCTTGTGAACAAAATGCGGGTATAGCCCTCCCGTCGTTTATTGCCATTCTAGGACCATATGTATTGAATATTCTAACAATTTTTGTGTCTAAGTTATGCTTTCTATGGTATGTCATTATCAGAGCTTCCCCGAATCTTTTGGATTCGTCATAGCAACTTCTTGGTCCTATAGGATTTACATTGCCCCAGTAGGTTTCTTTCTGAGGAGAAACTTTAGGGTCTCCATAGACTTCAGACGTAGATGTTTGTAAAAATTTAGCATCGTGTTTCTTTGCTAATTTTAGTAAATTGTCCACTCCCACAGATCCCGCGTATAGGGTTTCAATAGGATGTTCTTGGTAGTGTATAGGACTCGCTGGCGAGGCTAGGTTGTAAATCTCATCAAGATTTTTTTCAATTTTTAAATCGTTTTTTATATTGTGCTTTATAAAATCGAAATTATCGTTATTATTAAGATGGTCTATATTATCCGAACTTCCTGTTATCAGGTTGTCGACAGCTATTATTTTATTCCCGTCTTTTAATAAGCGATCACATAAATGAGATCCTAGAAAGCCCGCTGCTCCTGTTACAAGAATTCTTTTCATATACATCACTGAAATATTTAATTTAATTAGTATGTTTAATTGTATTAAAGGATATAAGCCTTATAAGGTGTTATGATATGGAGAAAATACTATTTATTTGTGAGTCCAATCCCCACCCAATT
>CAYQNF010000061.1:2048-2365 GCA_964418905.1 uncultured archaeon
CTATAAATGCAGATTTTTTTCATATAACAGGAAGCAAATTTCAAAGAATAAAGAAGTTGCTTAGTATCGACAGAGATTACGATGTTTATTTATCTGAAGGATTGTTCGGATATCTATACTTGTTAAGATTAATGAAATTGATACCAAAAAAATCGAAGACTATAAACTTGTTTTCTGATCCAAGGTTATATCAAATAAATGAGGGAGTGAGATTCAACTTCAAGAAGAACAAGCCGGAAAAATTAACCATTGTACAAAAGTAAATTTCAAATAACCGCAATTAATACGATGGACGGGGGAATTTGTATAGGAGATTT
>CAYQNF010000062.1:0-2051 GCA_964418905.1 uncultured archaeon
TAAAAAATCAATTAATACTCTATCTAATTAAAAGAAAGTTTTGGCATTTTTTCTATTTTAGCATCGTCTATACTTTTTATCTTATCTAGAACCTCTTTACGGAATGAGAAATATATTATCTGCCATCCATCGTCTGCAAGATTACTCAATATATCCAATTCCCTCTCTATCCTATTAGAATCGGAATATATGAACGCGTCATCTAGAATGAGAAACCCTGGCTCATCGTTCAATAGTTCATTTGCCAGCTTCAATCTTATAGACATGTACAAAAGATCGTTTGTTCCCTGACTCAATTCTTTAGGTGTTATTTCTTCCCTGTTAGACTTGGTGACTATTATTGAATTCTTTTCCTCATCATACCTTACATTTTTGTAGTTTCCATCTGTGACCTTCTTGAAAAACTGAACCACTTCTCCATCGTCCTCGAATAAATGGTTTATTTGCTCTTCTTCTTCGTTCTCTATTTCTTCAAATATTTCAATAGTAGTTTTACATCCCGAAGCTCTTTTGTCAATCCCCTCTATAAATTTTTCTAATTCCTCTGTCGCATAGTCTAGATCATGTATACTAGAAATAACTTCTATCTCATTGTCTAGAATCCTGTTGAATGGAATTTCTGATATGGCCTTGTTAAAATCACTTAACTTTGCCTTGTATTTACTTATCTTATCGTTTATATCATCAATTTCTTCAATCAGATCTTCCCTTTCTTGTTTTAGCTTGTTTAGTTTTTTCTCATCGAACTCTATGTCAACATTTTCAATACTATTTTCATACTCCTCTAATTTTTCCTTCCAGAAATCTATTTTTTCTTTATTTTCTTCAAAAAGGTTTTTGAGGGCGCCTATAGATTGTAATTTCTTACCTTTCAGTTCTTCTCGCTCTTTTTTTATTGAATCAATTTCCTGAGATAAACCGTTCTCAATTTTAGATAATGTATCCCCCTCTATCTCCATTTCTTGGGCTCTACTGAAAAATGAATTGAGTTTATTTTTGTTTTTCTCATATTTCCACAGCTTGTGTCCAGGATATATACTCGTAACCGAAAACACCAAAGAAAGAATAGGAAAAATCACGCTTGGATTAAATACAGATGCTAATATCGATAACGCCAGCAATCCTACGGATCCGACAAATATTTTTTTATGTAGTTTTACATTATAATCTCCGTGGTGTTTTTTGTGTTTTTCTATATCATCTGAAAGTTCTTTATACTCTCCTAAAGTAGAGTCATTTATATTTCCTAATTCTTTCTCAGAATTAAGAATAGTCTTGAGGTGGCTATTACCTTTTCTAAGTTTATCAACTTTTTTTGCTTTTTCTAGTAAAGTAATTTCTTCTTTTACTTTTTCTCTTCTTTTTCTCAAACTTTGAATTTCTGAAAAGTTTTGTATTCCACCTTCTTTTTTCCATTCTTTTAACTGATCGTTAATCTCTTCTTTGATTTTTTTGGCCTTTTCTCTGTTTGTCCTTATTTTACCGCTGGGTTTTCTATCTGATAGCTGTCCAGTAGAAGTTAGAAATCCTATATCCATTAACTCTTCTTTTATTCCATCTATTTTCTGAGTTTCCGCTCCTGTTATTCTGTCTGTAATATTTCTTAGATAATCAGATTTTTCAAAATCTTTACTCCTTTTTGGGATACGCAAATCAAAATCCCTTATAATAAAAGCGTTTCTTATATCTTCTGGACTTGCATTTGAGAATAATTTACTGAATTTTTCACCAGGAAAAACCATTTCTTTTCCATTCTTGTTGATAACTAAAGTACCGTTGAAATTTTTAACCCTATCTATATAATCAAATTCATTGTTCGCATTACCAAGAAGCATATTTATTATAGATTCCACTACGAGAGTTTTTCCAGATTCATTCTCGCCAAAAAACAAATTCATTCCTTCTCCGAGAGAATAATTAACATCGCTAAGAGGCCCATATTTATCCAGTTTTAATTTGTTTATTTTCATACTAACGTCTCCTATGTCTTGAAATTGCTCTCAATGCGTATTTCTTTACTTCGTCTTGCTCTATACCTTTCTTTTCCGATA
>CAYQNF010000062.1:2061-2348 GCA_964418905.1 uncultured archaeon
AAACCACTTTCAACGATAGATTTAGCACTTTCAAGTTTTTCTGTCTCCAGAATTAGATTACTAACATCTAGATTATCCAACACATCTTTAATTTCAGACTCAAAATCTTTCAAATCTCTTTCCGTGAAGCCATTTATTTCAACAATTAGATTCTTATTTTCATCAGATGAGACATTCTTCAATTGTTTCAATATATCATCTTCTTCTCCTGGAATTATCTCAAATACTTTTTTGTCATAGTGAAAGGTATCCAGTTCAATTCTTTTTTCACTTTTTCTATTGGTATC
>CAYQNF010000063.1:0-2339 GCA_964418905.1 uncultured archaeon
CCAAGGGGCATTCCAAGAAACATTGTAAGAGCCGTTAGATGGGTTGCCATTGCCCAGTTTCTGTGCTCTTTCTTAACTTTAGCCATTAAATCACTATATTATTATTTGCTTTTATATTGATATACTTTCCTAACGGGCCACGATATCTCAATACCTTCTTCATCATATCTCTTCTTAAGGGCCTTTATGAATTCATGCATAACTGAATATTGATGCCTGGGATCTTCAACCCCCAATATAACTCGGAACTTGATATTAGACTCACCAAACTCTCTGAATCTTAATTTAGGTTCATAGTTCTTTACCGTACCATCTGCGTTTTTTTGTATATCCTCAGCTACCTCTAAAGTAATTTTCTCCACCTCTTCAAGATCTTCCCTGTAACTTACACCGCATGATACTACAATACCAGTAGTACTAGAAGGTCTTGAATTATTCATAACATAACTATCAGAAAATCTGGAATTTGGAACGACTAAATAATTGCTGGTAAGAGTTTCTATTTTAGTGGTTCTCCAGCTAATGTCTCGTATCCATCCAGAATTTCCTTCAAATTCCACAAAATCTCCTACGTTTATCTCTTTATCGGATATAATCTGTATTCCAGAAAATAGATTGGTTAAAGTGCCCTGTAAGGCAAGTCCTATCGCAAGGCCTCCTATACCTAACGTTGCTATGAAAGGAGTGATTTTTACATCATAATGACCAAGTATCATCAAGATTGCTACCGAGTATATGAAAACTGCTATAAGCTTATTAAAAATTTCAGGAGTCTTGTCATATCTCTTCCTGACTCTGAGCCATTTTCTAATCATGAAAGCAATTACACTATAAACAAAAAATGATGCTATGAAAACATTAATGACGAAAAATGATCTTGAAACCCATACAGAATACGGGTCTAGGATTGTTATTCTTTTAGATAAGAAAAACGCTATCACACTAATTCCAAATAGTATCAATGTAGTAATAATTGCGTTCAAAAATTTCCTTTTTGTTATCTTTGACATAATCTAAATACGGTTTCTTGGTTTAAAAAGTTATTAGAATAAATTAATCGGAATTTATTTAACCGACAAAGACAACTATTAACATGACAATTAAAATAGGAGCACATGTTTCAATATCCGGAGGCTTTCATAAAGCGTTCGAAAACGCAAAAGAAATAAACGCAGACATTTTTCAGGTATTCACACACTCGCCAAGATCTTGGAAATTCTCTTTACCCACAGACGAAGACATAGAGGAATGGAATGAAACTAAGAATGATCATAACATAGAACCTATAATTTCCCATGCTTCTTATCTAATCAATATAGCAAATCCTGAAAGGAAGAAATTCTATGGGGCCGTTAATACTTTACAAAAAGAATTGGAGATGGCAGAAGCTTTAGATATTCCTTACGTATGCGTACATCCAGGAGCTAAGTTGAAACAATCAACGGAAGACGGACTAGATAGGGTAGTAAAGGCTCTAAACAAAATCGAAATTAATGAAACTAAATTACTTCTGGAGAATACTGCCGGACATGGCTCTTGGCTATGTGGCAATTGGGACGATATATCATACATACTCGAAAACACTAAACATAATGATATAGGTGTCTGTTTTGATACATGCCATGCCTTCGCCGCTGGCTATGATATATCAACCAAAGATGGTCTAAAAGAGAGTTTAAGCGAGTTTGATAAAAAGATAGGTTTAGAAAAGATCAAAGTAATACATCTCAATGATAGCAAATTCAAGCTTGGGGAAAACAAAGACAGACATGAACACATAGGAAAAGGCAAAATCGGCGAAGAGGGAATGAAAAATATTTTAACCCATGAAAAACTAAAGAAGCTTCCATTCATTTTAGAAACCCCAGACGAAAAGAAATATGGACATGAAGAAAATATAGAACACGTTAGAGACATTGTTTCTTAATTTACTCTTCTACTATAACAGTTCCTGTCATTCCAGGACTAAAGTGGTTATGGTATTTCCATTCTCCAACTTCATTAAATGTAAATATAAAAGTCTGTCCTGTGTCTATACCGGAACATGAATCAAAGGCTCCTTCTTTCGGTTGGCTTTGTGATGTACAACCTTGAGATCCTTGATATGATCCATCTTCAGAATATTCAGCAGGATATCTAGTATGTGTAGGATGTACAGCTGATGCGACCCAGGCCGATTCGTTCATTCTGTTTATCCAAGTAATAGTACCGCCTTTTTGTATTGTAATTGTTTCTGGACTAAATCCACTAGAAGTAATATCTACAGTAGCTTCTTCCGGTGCGTTAGAACCAAAACCTCCAGAAACGTTAGTGTCTTGTCCCAGACATCCTGAAACGAA
>CAYQNF010000064.1:0-1272 GCA_964418905.1 uncultured archaeon
CCGGAGCTTCCCGCAAGGAATGGAGTAAATGTTCTAGTTATTGAGTTAAATCTTCCTATAAACAAAGTTTTCCCGAAATGGCTTTTCATATAGTCGTTTATTATCTTGACGTGTTTTTTCTTTACTTTGAAATGTTTTCCATATTTTAATAAAAGACTCTCCCCGTATCTTCTGCCGAGCAGGTAAGAAATAAAATTTCCTATAATAGTTCCTGTGAATATTGCAATAAACAAAAGGGTTAAGCTGAATCCTCCTTGTTGGGCGACAAACCCGCTTGCTATTATCGTATTTCTAAGATTTGGTATAAATCCAAAGAATACTGTAACTTCTGCAACTGCAATCAGCAGCATTAACAAGTAGCTGAAAGGTGCTGCCGCTTCAACAAAACCAATGAATCCTAAGAGAGACATAGTAAGAAATAGTTTTGATTATTTAAATTTGGTTTTTAGAAATGGTGCCGAGGGTACACAAAGAAAACATTTCAGTGCTGCAAGCATGATCACATTCGTTCATATTATCTCACCTACTGTAATGATTTTCACTTCTCTCCCTTCAAGATCCATCTCTTTTCTCTTCATATTCTCTAATCTCATATTCAGATCATCCAGCATTCTCTGTTTGGTTTCTCCGACAAGAACTACAATCATATGCTTCCAGTCCATTCTATGCTTCTGTATCTGACCGACCAATTCATGAACCTTGGTTGTAGTTTTGAAGTTATTCTTGAGTTCTATACCTATCTCTCTTTCAATAGATATATCGCATCTGCTTCCACCGCTTTCCTTGTTTATTCTTACCTTTTCCCCTGAACCGACCAGAGAATTTCCTTTTTTCAGATTCTTTCTTAGGAATTTTATCAAATCGTCTCTGTATTGTGTCTCTCTGGGAAATCCCGCCGGATTCCATTTTTCTATCATTCTTATCGTATTATTGTAAAGCTGATTAAACATATTTACTCCCCTCAATCAAGTTCTTCTTTTATGTAGATAATATCCTCAGCGAAAATGCCTTCGGTATTATCTTCTACTATAGTCCCCTTTATGGTATATTGCTTGTTTGAATATTCGAAATCTCTATCTACCTCTGGACAAAATTGTATCTGAAAACCTTGGTCGTCGATAAGCATATACAAGAAATCACAATTTGCGGATTTTATTTCTCCCTTTACCCTCACCTTTCCTGTAGCTGCTACTTCTTTCCCCACAAAAGATTCAGGGTCCTTGTTGAATTCTTTGACATCTAAATAATCTACATTAGGATTTGTAGTCGATT
>CAYQNF010000064.1:1282-2295 GCA_964418905.1 uncultured archaeon
TCTACCGAATATTATATTTGCAATAATTCTGCTATTACCATTATAATTCCCCCGAGGAACAATGCTATAGCCCATCCATCCAGTTCAAATATTCTTTCGTAATTGTGTATTGTCATTGCTTTATCATGCCCTACCTGGTTATTTGTACCACGTTGTAGGGCACCAAAGAAAAATGCTGGTGCCGAGGGTGGGATTTGAACCCACGGTCCTCGGGATATGAGTCCGATGCTCTAGCCAGGCTGAGCCACCTCGGCAACAATTAGAATTATTCTTAGTTTATAATTTATATACTTAAACTAGTTCTTCCTTTCAAAGTTATCTAAACCTTTAGGCTCTTCCCATTTGATATCTATATTCTCTACATTTGCAGAATCAGGTCCTACCATACACCAATCAATCATTTTCTGTACAGATTCTTTATCTCCTTCAAAAACTGCTTCAACTCTACCGTCGTCTAGGTTTTTAACCCATCCATTTACTTCTAATTCTTTCGCCTTCTCTACAGTATTCGCCCTAAAGAATACTCCCTGTACTTTACCCGAAATGAATAGATGAGCTCTTTTCATAGTAATCACTTAGTTAATAAGATCTAAATTCCCGTTTATTACAGTCGGATTCATTGCAATTAGTTCATCTTTGAAATTATTATCTGGTATATCATTATAGAGGAATATTTTCTTATTCGTTTCGAAGGCCATATAGATCTCAAGGAATGTTGCTCCTCCTATATAGTTCTCTTGCCCGTTCTTGTCGAGGTTAAGAACTAGAATAGCATCATTTTCCTTTACTTTCTCCTTTTGCAGCCTAAGCATCTTGGATTTCCACTCTATATGATCTTCCGGACTTGATTCCTTCATCTCCTCTTCCTTCATCGGATCGTCAAAACTATTGGGAAGGGTAACTTCATGTCCATTTTGTTCTAGATTGTCTTTTATCGGATTAATTTTATCATACAGATGCTTGCTGGTACAGATGAATAATTTCATTTTATCACATTACAATAAATGGTGGGC
>CAYQNF010000065.1:0-1708 GCA_964418905.1 uncultured archaeon
CGAAGAATTCTTCGAAAGTTTGGATATCCATTATCGCGTTGTTAATGTATGCACTGGAGACATGGGAATAGTTGCAGCCAAGAAATATGACATGGAAACATGGATGGCTGATGGAGAGTATAGAGAGATTACAAGTAATTCCAACTGCACAGATTACCAGGCCAGGAGATTAAATATAAAATACAGAGAAGATGAAGGAAAGAAGCCTAAAGATTATGTTCATACGCTTAATGCTACTTGCGTCGCTACAAGCAGAGCGATGATTGCTATAATAGAACAAAACCAAAATGAAGACGGGACTGTAGATATACCGAAAGTTCTTCATGAATACACAGGGTTCAAAGTTATGGGCAAGTAGGTGATTTGATGGCTAACAAGACTGTTATAATAGCCGAGAAGCCTAACGCAGCTAAAAAGATAGCTCAAAGCTTGACTAGTTCTCCCAGAAAGAAAAGTAAGGGAAAGGCTTATTGGTTTGAATTGGAAAAAAATGGAAAAAATGTGGTAGTAGTTCCTGCTGTTGGACATATTTACACTCTTAGTCCTTCTGAGAAGGGTTGGTATTATCCATTTTTCAAATATGAGTGGAAGCCTACGTTTGAAGCAAATAAAAAATCAGGTTTCGTTAGAAAATATTATAACAACATAAAAAGATTTGCAAAGGAAGCAGATGAAATCATAATAGCCACTGACTATGACCTGGAAGGAGAGGTTATAGGATATAATATTTTAAAATATATTTTCGAAAAAGAAGACGCAAAGAGAATGGTATTTTCTACTCTTACAAAAAATGAATTATTGAATTCATTTGAAAATCCAGAAGAAGGATTTGATAAAAATCTAGTTGATTCAGGTCTTGCTAGGCACATATTAGATTTTATCTATGGTATCAATACATCACGCGCTCTTACCCTTTCTGTTAAGAATTCGGACAGTAAGATAGGATTTCATCTTTTATCAGCAGGTAGAGTACAAGCACCCATGCTCGAATTTTTAAAGAAGAGAGAAAAATCAATACAGGAGTTTGAGTCTGATCCATATTGGGAACTAGAAATATTTTTAGACGTGAAGGGGAATGAGGTACCTGCCAAACATTCGGAAGATAGGTTTTGGGAAGAAGACAAAGTCAAGAAAGCGTTTGAAAATTCAGAAGGAGAGAATGCTACAGTTGAATCAGTAAACAAGAGAGAGTATAAGCAAAATCCTCCGAATCCGTTTGACCTAACCGCTATGCAGTCCGAAGCGTATTCACTTTTTGGATATTCACCGAAACAAACGCTGAACATAGCACAGAGTCTATATGAATCAGGTTATATTTCATATCCGAGGACGTCTTCTCAAAAACTTCCAGAAAGTATTGGATATAAGACAATATTGAAGGCTTTATCGAAATCCAAGGGAGAGTATAAGGAGATTTGTGATAAGATACTATCAAAAGGATATATTAGTCCTAACGAAGGAAAAAAGAAAGATCCTGCCCACCCTGCTATATATCCTACTGCAGAAACGCCGAAGAAATTAAACAAAAGAGAAAAGAAAATTTATGATCTTATAGTCAGAAGGTTCTTTGCAGTTTTCGGAGATCCCGCAACTAGACAAACAGTAAAATTGATACTTAATTGTGGAGGAGAAGAGTTCAACGCAAAGGGCAGAAGAACTGTAAAAAAGGGATGGATCGATTTTTACGGGAAGTATGCTAGATTTGATG
>CAYQNF010000065.1:1718-2198 GCA_964418905.1 uncultured archaeon
TTCGATGAGATTATACTACCTCCTGTAGAAGAAGGAGAGGAGCTAAAACAAAAAGACATAGCCATACATGACAAGGAGACACAACCTCCTAATAGATACTCACAGGGATCAATCCTGAAAGAGTTAGAAAAGCATGGACTAGGAACGAAAGCAACGCGTGCAAATATCCTTCAAACTCTTTATGATAGAGATTATATCAAAGGAAAGAGTATACAGGTTACAAAATTGGGAATGAGTATAGCCGATACATTGGAAAAGCATGTTACTGAGATCGTTTCTGAAGAACTAACGAGAAAATTTGAAGACGAGATGGAAAAAATAAGAGAGGGCGAAAAAACCAAAGATGAGGTAATAGAGGATGCAAGAAAATTACTTCTCAAGATTCTAGAAGATTTCAAGAAAAACGAGAAAGATATAGGAAACGAATTAAGTAAAGCGGTTTTGGATACTAGAGACAATAAATGGATAGTGGGCGAGTGT
>CAYQNF010000066.1:0-2173 GCA_964418905.1 uncultured archaeon
TGTACAGATGCAATATCACGTGCTGTTGACTCCGCCGTAAGTAATGGAGTTACAGTAGTCGTGGCTGCAGGAAATTCCGGTCCAGAATCAGGTACAATAACAACCCCGGGATGTTCAAAAGAAGGATTTACAGTAGGCGCTTCCGACGGAAATAACGTAGCATCATTTTCATCTAGAGGACCTACTAGTGATGGTAGAACTAAGCCCGATGCTGTGGCTCCGGGAGTTTCGATTACATCTACCTGGAATGACGGATCATTCGGATCACTTTCAGGTACATCGATGGCAACTCCTCATATGTCTGGAGTAATGGCTTTGTTATTAGAAGAAAATCCTGAGATTTCAGTAGATGAAATTAAAAAAATCATAAGAGATACTTCAGTAGATTTGGGTCTAGATGGGAATACGCAAGGCGCGGGCAAAGTGGATGCTTACGAAGCTTATCTGGTAGTCACCAACGAGACAATTGTTACTAATCAAACCATTAACGAGACAATCAATGAAACAGAAAACGAAACTGAGAGTAATCTAACAGGATTGCCCCCCGGAATTCAGAAAAGAATAGACGAAGGTAAAGGTCTACCCCCCGGTTTGGCTAAAAAATTACCAGAAGCTGGTCTTACCCCAGATTCAACATTTTACCCTTTCAAGAGATTCTTTGAAAAGGCTAATTTAGCATTTACATTTAATCCTGAGAAGAAGGCGGAAAAGATATTGAAACTTGCCGAAAAAGGCTTGCTGAAACCTTGGCGGTTATAGAAAAGGGTCAAACAGAACACGTTGATGAACTTATCAATGATTACCAGGAAGAGATAGAGGAGAGTTCTAGATTACTGGAAGAAGCGGAGAGCTCTCAGGAAAGTAATGAAACTGAATCCAATCAGACTGAAGGAAATGAAACGGACAATATAGATAATAATGAAACAGATGACATTGATGGCAATGAAACTACGGATGAAGATGATGTTACGAAAAGAGTAGAAGAAGCTATTTCAAAGCATCTGGAGATACTTAGAGAGGTAAGAGAAAGGGTTCCCGAGAATGCTAAATCCTCCATAGATAATGCAATAAATAAATCAAGTAAGGGAAGAGAAAAAGCACTGGAAGCCTTGGAAAAGAATAGGAACAATACTGGTGAAGATGATACAAGTAATAATGAAACAGATGACGTAGATAGTAATGATACTACCACAAGTGGTTTCGACATAGAAGATGAATCAGATTCCAATAAAAACGAGAAAGAAGACAGGCTTGATATAGGTAAAATAGGAAAACCTAATGACGTTGATAAAAAATCGAACAAGGACGATTCAAAAGGAGAATCAAAAAACAAGGGATCAAAATCCGGTGGCGGGTCTAGTCCTGGGAATTCCGGAGGCAAGGGAAATTCTAGAGGAAAATAGCAAGTTATAAACATCAGCTTAGGGCATAATAAACATGTGTTTTTCCGCTTCAGCGAGTTTCATTTCGTCTATAGTACTTTTTGTTATAGGTATACTTGTCCTAAAGGCAAATAATAGGAAAAGATACAAATTATTTTCTATAATACCTATTTTATTTGCAATACAGCAGCTCTCTGAGGGATTCGTTTGGTTATCTATTCAAAATCCTTCTATTTCATTTCTTCACGGAATTTCAACTAACACGTTTCTATTGTTTGCAATTTTAATATGGCCGGTATTCATTCCATTTTCTATGATGAAGGCCGAAAAACATAAGTCCAGGTATAAAATATTAAAGGGGTTAACAGCTTTAGGCGTTATATGGACTCTTTATGTCGCGGTAGGGATGTTAACATTTCAATCTACCTCGGCCGCAGTAGAGGGCCATATATATTATAGTATAGAAATATTCTCTTACTTTACTGCTTTACATGTCTTACTTTATTTTTTATTGACTATAGTTCCTTTCTTTGTAACACATATTAGGCCTCTTTGGGCCTTAGGGGGACTGATGTCTATAGCGGCTTTTGTAAGTTATTTGACATGGGGACGATTCTTCATATCGGTTTGGTGCTTTTTTGCAGCTGCCGTGAGTATTTTCATTTATTTTATAATAAAAGCAGATAGAATTGAAGATAATCCAAATAATGTATTATTCAGATTCTTTGAGAACTAGACATAAACTTCTTCATGAATCTGGTCTTCTGGAACGTTTAGTTCTTTACATTTAT
>CAYQNF010000067.1:0-2132 GCA_964418905.1 uncultured archaeon
TCTGGCGTTTTTCACAAAAACCGCTTTATAGTTTTGATTCCAAAACTTGTTTGAGAATTCTTCGTCTTCGTAATAAAATATATCTTCATTATATCCACCAATTTTATCATAGGCCTTCTTGGTAATACAAAAGAACATAGAACCTGCTTCGTCCTTATTTTTTTTATTATAAACCGATCCATCTTTTAATTTTTCCTTTCCAGAAGGACCCACAAACTTGGACAACGATTTACTTATGAAATTACTCTCCAACGGGGAGTTCAATGTAATGAAAGCGTCTCCCTTATCGGATTTCTTATCTATCTCTTCAAGGAATTTCTCGTTAATGTATGTATCAGCATCAAGGAAAATCAATATTTTACCTCTCGCCTTTTCTGCTCCTCTATTTCTTGCATAAGCTGCGCTATGACCTTCATTATGATTAATTAGCTTAATATTATCATTTTTCTCCTTAAAATTTTCTACTATTTCTCTTGTCTTATCGGTACTCCCATCGTTTACTACTACCAATTCAAAATTTTCATATGTTTGATCTAGAACGCTGTTGACAGCTCTACCAATAACATCCTCTTCATTATGTGCAGGTATTATAACCGAAAATTTAGGTTTTTTATTAGTCATATTTTATCATACTTCACGTTATATTTTTTTATCAAATGGTTGTATTTCTTCTTGTTTTTTCTTATAGTTTCTGGAAAGGACTCGTCTATTTCAACATATTTTATTCTTTTGTCTCTAGCCTTTCCTTCCTCTATATCTTTCTTTATTTTATCTATATCAGTATCTCCTTCATCAAAATTTTCTATGTGGGGATAATTTTCAATTTTTGTTCTTATTTTTTCAGGAGATCCAAGGAAGCTAAAATGCCACCCACCGTTTTCTATTATTTCTAAATCAGCAAACCATATATTACCGTGATAGCCTCTTTTTCCCTTCAATCTGTTCTTTAGTCTTGTAAAGAATGTCGGTATTCTAAGTCTCTGAGGATCTCCATTACATTTCTCTTTTAATGTTTTGTATGAACACATCTTTGAACTCAGGGAATCTGTTCCAACATACCCGTTTAAAAAATACGTATATGTTTTCTGTTTAAATCCGACCATTTTACCTTTTTCTGCTAATCTTATCGCTTCGGGAAAAGCCCTTGGATTAGGTATCTCATCCAAGTCTGATATTATTATAAAATCTTCGTCTTCCGCGTTTTCTAGACCTAGCTTTATTGAGCTTCTTTGCGCCCATTCCGTCTTCCATCTGCCTAGACCGTAGCTTAGAGATATACTACTTAATAAGGAATTGGGTTTTTTCTTTTGTCTTTTTATTATAAATTTATCTATGAGATTAAATTTTGGCAAATCTACTACGATATGTATAATCTTATCTGAATATTTCTCGTATCTATCTTTATTCTCTTCATAATACAGTTTCTTCGGTTTACCGGCATGAGTTTGATTAGCCTCAACCAAAACAAAATGATCTACGTAATCATAAAGTTCTTCTAGTCTCAATTCCAATAGTTCCAATTCATTGAAAAATGTAAAACAATCGTATATTTCCATAAAATCACTTTTCCATATCATCTATCAGTTTAAAGAATTTATCTTTGAACAATTCTCTATTCTTTTCTTCAGTATATTCTAAAGCCACTTTCTTGAACCTCTTGCCTATTTTTCTTCTTTTATTCACCGGATAATCAAAATACTCAACTATATTTTTAGTTATTTTGTCTTTTGCTTCCATAGATAGCACAAATTCGTCCGATATCTTTTCGACGGCTTCTTTAGCCCCGGTTTTATCGGATACCATAACAGGTATACCCGCTGACATTGCTTCTAAAACCGCTACTCCGAAAGCTTCTCCTCTACCAAAATGACAATACAAAGATGATTTTTTCATATATTTTTTGATATCGTCTTTGCTGACCCTTCCCAGAAACTCTACATCTTCATTTTCTACACTATCTGAGAACTCGCTCCATCCACCGCCTACAATGAAAAGTTTATCACCCTTATTTTCTTTTTTTACCTTTCCAAACACGTCTATCAGAAAGTCAATTCCTTTGTAATAATAGTCGGGCCCTCCTCCAATGAAGAGTATATTTTCTCCAGCTAAATCAGAATTTATTTTTGCGTAAT
>CAYQNF010000068.1:0-2085 GCA_964418905.1 uncultured archaeon
AGTAATATATCAACAGATTTGATCAGAAATGCACCAGAACCACAGGCCGGGTCAAGTATTTTTATATTTTCGAATTTCCCCTCTAAAACTTCTATACCGTCAGAATACTCCGCAATCAATTCATCTACGTTGTTCGTATTATTCCTTGAAAGATACGGAACTATAGCATTTCGACATATGTAGTCAGTAATATATTCTGGCGTATAATAAATTCCTTGTTTTTTTCTCTTTGTCGTTTCGCCTTTCTTTAATTGTTCCAAATCAGAAATTGACTGTTCAAAAACGTGGCCTAATATGTTAACAGTTACTTCACTCTTGAAATCAAAGGACGCCATTAATAATATGTTTCCTAGAATTGGATTGATCTTGTCTTTATATTTACTAAATATTTCTCTTTCTTTGTCGTTTAATTTTATGTCTCTATTCTTCAAATCAGAATCTTGTTCTATATCTTTAAAGAAATTTTTATCTCTGAAATCTTTGAAATAAACCTTTGATGGAATTGGGTGTTTAAACAACTCTCCGTTGAAGCCAAACACTTTTGTGGGCACAGAACTTCCTTGATCCAAATCCTCGAAAAATGTTGTCAATACTCTACATATGTTAGCCGAGTTAGATGAGAACGTTCCAGTGCTTTTCAGGGAGCTTAATATTTTCTCTTCTAATATTCTATCTTTCAAAAGTCCAGTGTCTTCAGCAAAGAAAATAAACATTAACCTATTCAAGAAAAGTTGGGCAAAATGTACGGGTCCCCCTACATTTTCAAAATCATAATTTTCTTTGAATTCTTTTAATAGCATTAAGCGAGTTTCATGGTATAACTTGTAGAACTCTTCAGTGAATTCTCTTTCCTCCATTAAAGATTCTTGGTATACTTCTTCTATAAAATCGTCTTTGATCAAACTATCGCGAGAGAACAAAGCAATGAATTCCTTTAATTTATCCGGATCATTTTCTACGTCCAAGAAATTGAATTTATAGTATTCAGATGTCCCCCTTTTTCTATCTATTAGAACGAATTCTTCATAGTTACTTGCTATACCATACCTAGTTTGATCCTCGCCCATGTATGTCCAAAGCTGTAGTATAGGAGTTTCGTGTTCTTTCTTTGAGCGTGCCTGTCGCTTGAATAAATCGGTTCCCTTTCCCTTTAATTCGAAACAAACTGTTCTTTTTCCTGTTTTGTCTCTTATAGAAAACTCAACGTTATTCTCTTCAAATTTAATATCATTTCTAGTATATCCGAGTATGTCTTTCAGTATATAATCATAGAAGTTAGGATAATTTTCTTTTTCTTTATCTAATTCTCCGGATTTCAACATCTCGACCCATTTATTTGCCGCGTCCCTTTGCTTTTTCTTTGGCTTTATTTTGGAAGAGAGTTTCTTTACAGTTTTTATATTAAGAAGTTTATTCGAACTGTTCATCATTTTGCCCCGTACACCTAGAAATAATTTACTCTTTAGTTTTATATAAATTGCGAAATCATTCAAACTCTATGTCAACAGTAGGTATCCACAGGGTCGCTCTTCCATCCTTTTTACTTTTAACCAAGCCTCTCTCTTCCAGAGACTCCAAATGCTCCTTTGCTGTTTTCCACTGTATTTCGACATTATTTGCTATCTGATTGGTATTCAAGCGTAAAGGAGTACTGTGTATTGTCTTCAATATTGCCTTGTCATATATGTCAAGATTTATGTCTTCATCCTTTGGCATCATCATCCACCTCAATTGTTCTGGTTATTCTAAGTTCCAGCGTAGCTTCCTTTTCCCCTTTCTTCGGGTGCGTGAATGTCCAGTCGGCCTTCTCACCCTTCTCTAGTCCAAGTATATCTGAAAACCGTTTCGGGATCTTTATCATGAACTGCCTGCCGTCATGAAGTATAGTAGATTTTTTCTCTTCTATCATAATATTGTCAGGAATTTTATGGGACTTAGTCATATGGAAGGATAGTACCCAATTCTATATAAAACTAACCTTGTTATAGTACTATCCAATGGGTATATTTAAATATATTACTATCTAATAATTGTTACTACATATATGATAGTACGATACAATATGTAGAAAGAGGATAAGGTGGT
>CAYQNF010000069.1:0-2043 GCA_964418905.1 uncultured archaeon
CTGATATCTGATACTGCCCCTCTGCATTCACAGGAGCACCCCTGTCGAGTTCCGAAATGAGGACATTCGCCCCTGCCAGCGTTTCACCGGATTGGGCATCTGTAACGGTTCCACTTATACTACCGGACTGCGCAAAAGCAGTGCCAGCTAAAAAGAAATACACCGTTATTCCAACAAGTAACTTTCGAATCATAGAAACCTCTCTTTATATATTTTTTACATTCTAGTTTAAATACGCTGAAAATGTATGAGGCATGTGATAGGCTTAAAAGGACAATATTGTAAGGCGTTAATTTCATTTATCAGACGCATATTATTGGGATGAATACGAAGCAAGCCCTACAATATTTCTGTACTACACTGTTCTGAACTTGAAATTTTTATATATTTAACAAGCTAGGCGGTATAAAGAAGAGCCCAGCTCCAGGTTATTTCCTTATTGCTCTTCACCTCAGGGTTATGGGTTTGGTAGGATAGGTTATCGCTAGAAAGCTGGAAATACCCTGTGAACTGGGCTCAATAATTTCTACTCTAATAATATTGAATGGCTGGGTATCTAATAATCAAAATGTGGCGAGAAGTGAATACATGTTATAAACTGCAAACTATAATACAGTACGCCTTCTTCTATAGACAAACCGGAAGGAACTACAACCTATAAACCTTTCCGCTTTGTTTAATTATCAGGATTACAGCTTAAGCACAGTGGGAAAGGATCTCAAAATCTATCGTTAACTGCTCAGCAATCTCTCTCCTGGCTTTGATCTTTAAAACATTAATTGAGCTTAAACCGATCTAATGCTGCTTTATAGTTTCGGCTCATTTTCAGGGTATTCCCGTTTTCCAGTATTACTTTTGCATCTCCGGAAAACCAGGGTTTTATGGCCTTTACAATATGTATATTCACGATTGAAGAGCGGTGTATCCGTATAAATTTTAGCGGATGGAGTTTCTCTTCCAATCCTTTCAATGTTCCCCTTACCAAATGACTTTCTTCATCAAGATGAATCTTTACGTAGTTACCGGAAGACTCGATCCAGTTAATCTCATCAACGTCAATAAATATATTCTTATCGGAATTTTTTATTAAAATCCTGCTTAAGTACTCCTGAGGTACCTGTTGATCAACTGACGCATCTACTTTTTTCGAGCTATCCATAACAGAAATACTATATTTAGGATAAAATTATACCTTTCTAATAACTAAGTTCCGATATTAAAATTTGCTACCGTCGTCTTCCGTACTCTAATATTTTCAAATACTTTGCTTTGATCTCTGAATACAATAACCAACCGATAAGTACCGGGATCGATATCGTGGATATCATATCTCCCTTCTGAATCCACAAAAGTCTTTTTAACGAAATTCTGCCCGGGAACCACATCTTGAGCACCTTTCTTCTGCAAATATACTATAGCATCATATAAGGGGGCAGCTGTATTACCATTGAGAACCTCTCCCTTAAGAGTAGCTGATGATTCCGTTTTTGTTTCTTTTTGCCCCTTCTTGAAAATCACCAGGTGATCCGTGTCTGTAATTTCATAATCAAGATCGGTATCACTTAAAATCTCTCGCATAATCTCTTCAAAGGTCATCTTACTACTGCTCACATTAACTGCCTTCCCGTTTTTGAAAAAATCAGAACAATATGCCAATCTAAGACCGGCTTCATTAGCCACGACTTCCAGCGCTTTTTCTATCGATATGCTTTTCATTGAAATAGAATAGCGCGCCTTTTCATTTTTCATCGTCTGAATCCTTTCGGATTTTTCCCTCTCAGTGGAAATAATCCCATCCGCATTCTGGGAATAACCTGAATTTACTATCCCTAAACAGAAACTGAGAAATAAAATGGTTGTTGTTGTAATCCCTGAGTGTTTTTGATACTGAAGCATAGATAGTGTTACTATACCTTTATTTGACTTACTATATAATGATTACTTTGACAAGTAGATCTTGTTTTCCCTTTTCTTATAGCTGATATCTAATGATAGCGTTAATACTTCAAGTACTTCTGTCAGTGTTTCATCGTTGAAGGATGA
>CAYQNF010000070.1:0-1268 GCA_964418905.1 uncultured archaeon
CCGTCCGAAGCTCCTACAGTAAATCCTTCCTTTGAGCAACCCGGTGTCGTTATTGTTCCCGAATCTGGACCGGAATTTCCTGCAGCCACGACTACTGTAACTCCATTACTTACGGCAGAATCAACCGCACGCGATATCGCATCTGTGCCGTCGCATACATCTATCTCCGCTCCTAAGCTAAGGCTTATGATCTCAGCTCCATTGTCTACTGCCCATTCAATTCCGTTTATGACATCAGAACCGTATCCTATACCATCCTGATTAAGAACTTTAACATCAAAAAGATCAGATCCATAAGCTACTCCTCTATAAGTATCGTCAGTAGAAGCAACAATACCAGCTACATGAGTACCGTGTCCGTGAAGATCATCGGTTCCTTCTTCCGTATAATCGATCTCTTTTTCAACATTCAGATTAGAGTTATCATTGTCTATTCCAGTATCTATAATTGCTACATCTATACCAGACCCTGTAGAATTTGTCCATACCTTATTGGCGTTTATATCTTCTACGCTTGAATCTAGAACTAATTTAACATCATAGTCGGGTTCAACTTCCTCTACGAAAGGTCTGTTTGCTATCGCTTCTGCCGCTTGAACTGGAACTTGCACAGCAACTGCGTTGATTAAGTTATACTTATGCTCTATGGAAGCTCCATCAGATTTTATTGCGCTTATATCTGATTCCGTCGGCTTATCTAAGAATTTTACAATTACTCTTACCCTTTCCTGAGAACCCTTATCCTCGAGAATCTTAGAGAGATCCGACTTTATCTCTCCCGCAAAAGCAGTAAAACTAAAAAAGATAAAGAATGATATTATGAAAAACCTAAAGAATTTTTTCATCTGACCACAATAAGCTTTTGTTTTCAATAGTTAAATAATTTTACTTGATGAATCTGATAGTAAGAGGGTATTTCTCTCCGTCACTTGTCTTAATTGATGCTATTATTACCAAAACAAAATTAGCTATTAGAATTATAGGAAGCAATATAATACCTATTCCAATCAAAACTGTTGCAAAAGCTACTAGTCCATATATCGTCATTGATATTTGAAAATTAAGAGACTCTTTCCCGGAGCGATCAATAAACTTATGTTCTTCTCTTTTCAAAAGCCATACAACCAAAGGTCCTATAATATTACCAAGCGGTATCCCTATCAAGCCTATAAGCGCACTGAGATGAGTTGCCATTGCCCAGTTCCTGTTCTCTTTTTTAATTTTTGCCATCTATATCACTATATACTATTTACTTTTACGTTGATAAA
>CAYQNF010000070.1:1278-1993 GCA_964418905.1 uncultured archaeon
ATAAACCTTCCTAATGGGCCAAGATATTTCAATTCCTTCCTTATCATACCTTTTCTTAAGAGCTTTTATAAATTCATGCACTATTGAGAATCTATATTTAGGATCTTCGGCTTCCATTATCACACGGAAATTTATGTTGGATTCTCCGAACTCTCTAAATCTTACTTTAGGTTCATAATCCGTTATTGCGCCATCTGTTTTTTTCTGAATTTCTTTCGCAACTTCTATTGTAACTTTCTCTACCTTTTCCAAATCCTGACCATAATCTACACCACAAGAAACCACAATTCCTGTAGTTGGAGACGGACGAGAATTATTTACTATGTAACTGTCCGCCAGTTTTGAATTTGGAACAATTAAGTAATCACTCGTAAGAGTCCTAATTCTGGTAGCCCTCCAACCTATGTCTTCTATCCACCCCGATCTATCCTCGAATTCGATGAAATCTCCCACATTAATTTCCTTGTCGGATATAATCTGTATTCCGGAGAATAGATTGGATAAAGTTCCCTGTAGGGCAAGTCCTATTGCCAACCCCGCTATTCCGAGAGATGCTATCAGAGGGGTTATCTTGACGTCGTAATGACCAAGTATCATCAAAATTGCTATTGTGTATATGAAAACCGCTATTAATTTATTGAAAATCTCAGGCGTCTTGTCGTATTTCTTCCTGACCCTAAGCCATTTTCTAATCATGAAGGCAATTACGCTATAG
>CAYQNF010000071.1:0-1955 GCA_964418905.1 uncultured archaeon
GATTATAAAATAAGAATACCCGATACAGATACATGCACGTTAAAGATGTTAGGGTATGATCAATATCCCGGACGTGGGTTCCTAGACGGAATAGGGTCAGGACTCCCTATAGAAAAGAATTGGGTATATTTCAGATGTAATTTTTCCTATGTAAACGACAGGGGGAGAATAAAAGACAGAAGGGCTGGTCGTATTGTTGAAGGTCTTGATAAACTAGCTAATAGAATAGACGGAATGGAAATCGAAGATGTTATATTCCATGCCTCCAGAGAAGAAGGAGATGACCATAGATTAGGTCTTGCTATAGAGGGCCCAGATTTGAATACTGATGTGACAGGAAACGACCCAAAAAAGATAGATGTTCCATATACGCAGATACAATCAGGTAGAAAAGGTAAAAAGACCGCAAAAATTCTAAATAAGTTTCTAAGAAAAACATCTGAAATATTGAGAAACCACGAAGTAAATACAAGAAGAGAAACTCCTGCAAACGCACTCCTAGTTAGAAATACAGGATCTTATAAAGAAATTAAGACGTTAAATGAAAAATATAATCTAAAGAGTCATATCATCTCGGCCGTTATAACATTGAAAGGTATTGCAAAATACTTAGAAATGTCCGCCGAAACTCCGAAAGGAGCTACAGGATCCTACGACACAGACTTAAAATCAAAGTTAAAGGCCACGTTAGAAGCTTTAAAGAAGAATGATTTTGTTCTTACTCACATAGACGGCTGTGATATAGCCGCGCACGATGGATTATTTGACGAGAAGAGAAAATTTATAGAAAGAATAGATAAAGAATTTCTAAAGCCTCTATTGAAGAGTTTCGATACAGAGAATAATACACTAATCATAACATCAGACCACATAACTGAGACAGGGAACTATCACAAAAAAGGATCCGTACCGTTTTTAGTCTGTGGTCCAGACATTGATTCTAATAACCTAGAAAATTATACTGAGGAAGAATCAAAGAAAGGAATTAGATATAAAGGAACTCTGTTAGATAAAATAATAAAATAAGGGAGGACCTTTAGTCCTATTTTTTCAATCTTATGTCTATTGCAGAAACATTTACCTTTTCTCCGCCTCTGTTTTCTACTTCATCTGTGCTGATTTTTATATCTCCTAATTCAACACCGTCGACGAAGTCCCTGTTTCTGACAATTTCGGCTACATCCACAGCTCGAGATATACTCTTACCTCTAGCTTTAAGCGCTACCTCATCTGCCCCATCGGAGAACTGCGTTGCAACTGCAAGAACATAGGACATTGCTGGTTTCTTACCAACATATACTATATTATCGTCTTCCTTAGGTTTTTCCTTTTGCTCTTTTTGTTTCTCTTCTTCCTGAGTTACTTCTTCTGTCACTGAGAACACCCCCAAAGATATTCTAGAATTTGCTCTTGATTATACGTTTCCGAATTATAAAAAAATGACTATTGGGATTTTATATACACTGAAAAAAGATAATTATCATGAAGTTTGAGTGGAAAAACGAATATACATTACTGTCATTAGTTCTCGTAATTGCGCTAGTAATCGGATTCTCTATTTACTTAACGAATGGTAAAATAAGTGAAGAAAAATGCGAATCAAATCAAAGAAATTTCTGTAGGGATTGGTCATTGAAAAGTTATAACGATGATCAGAAATCAAGTATAGATTACACCGAATACAGTAATTGCGGAACTCCGACAAAAGAAATATGCATGGGTATGGGATTCCGTTAAGGCTTTACATCAAATTCGAATTTATGAATCTTTTTTCCGTATGCCATATAACAACTATTCCCAAAACACTCATAACCTGCCATATCATGGGGACTACAGTCTATTCCGTTTTCATCGCAGAAAAATGTAATATCATCCGTGAAGCTATAACCTATCGAATCTTTTCTAATTGAAAAGAATATAAGATTTTGATTTTTTGATCTCATAACAAATCTACA
>CAYQNF010000072.1:0-1837 GCA_964418905.1 uncultured archaeon
ATGACTTAACAAACAAAAATGCTAGTTAGTATTTAAAACTTACTAAAACCTTTATTTTCTTGCCGTTAAAGATATTTATGCATATAACATTCTTAGGTACCGGTACTGGTATCCCGACCCCAGAGAGAAACTCTTCTGGTATATATTTGGATTATAAGGGAGAAAGGTTTATTTGGGATTGCGGGGAAGGTACATTGATGCAAATTTTGAAATCGGGACTTAATTTTATGAAAATAGATCGTATTTTCATTACTCATTTCCATGCGGATCACTTTATCGGAATTATGGGATTAATTCAAAGTATGTCTCTCGAAGGGAGAGAGAAACCTCTTCACGTATATGGACCAGAAGCATCTCGTTTTGTTGCAGATATGTTAGATATGGGATATTGGTCCGGTGGCGGGTTCGAAGTTAAAGCCCATGACACTGATTTTGAAACTGGTTCAAAGAAAATTATAGATGAGGATGAATATGAGATATGGACAATACCCACTGAGCATTCTGTTCCTTCAAATGGTTATTTTTTCAAGGAAAAAAAGAGGACTCATATAAATATGGAGAAGGTCAAAGATATGGGACTGGAGAAAGGTCCTAAAATAGGAGAATTAAGAAAAAAAGGTAAAGTTACTGTTGATGGGAAAGAAATTAAACTTGAGGACGTATCTGAAGAGAAAGAAGGAGTAAGAGTAGCATATAGTGGCGATACGAAAGCATCTGAGACATTTTTTGAAGAAGTAAAGGGAGCGGATTTGTTAATACATGAAGCTACGTTTATGGAAGAAGCCCAGCACGATCATTCTTCAATTCCGGAGGTCTGTAAGCTGGCTAAGACCTATGACATTAAAAAACTCATATTAACTCATATTAGCCGTAGATATGATAAAGAATCCGAAAAATTGGAAAAGGAAGCGAAAAAACATTACAAGAACGCAGAAGTAGCAAAAGATTTCATGGAAATTGAAGTTTAATCCCTTTTATAATTCCCTTTGCCTACTCCGGTCTTTATTTCCACGTCTTCTCCCATTACAATCTTTCCCGTTTTTCTATCGACTTTTATTTTAACGCCGTTTTCATTTCTTAGATTATTTATTTGTACATATGTCTTTCTTTTTGCCTTTTCGAAGTTATCCTCTCTTCCTTTTTGAACATAAACTACTTCTGTGATATAGTCTAGAGTCATTTCTATGTCAGAGTTGAGATCAATCTCCTTTAGTATATCCCTTTTTATTGTACCTTTTGTAAGAAATTTTCTTTTTGACCTCTTTTTTTCTGTAATATTCCTAGATTTTTTACCGGATGACCCGTTGGGCGATTTATCTGAAGATAATTTTTCTTTTATCTCTTTAGGCGTTCCCAGCTTTTCATAGCTTCTCAATAAAGTATCCAAATCTTCTTTTTCCTTTTCGGTTTTTTCTACCTTATCTTCAGCTTTTTCTAACATTTTCTTTGTAGAACTCAGTTCACTTTTCAATTGTTCAATTCTTTGAGAATGGGGCACTTTTTCCAGGTCGTCTTCAAGGGATTCGTATTTATTTTCTAATTCTTGGCTATATGCTTTCAGCTCTTTGATAGTATAACTCTTTTCCCGTAATTTTCTTGATAATTCTATATTGCGTTCCTCTAGATTCGCTATTCTGGTTTTGTATTCTTCGATTTCTCTTTTATCTTCTAATAAACCCTCTAATTCTTTTCTAAGTCTTTCGGCTTGAGATTTGTACATTCTAACTTTTCTTTTGAGCTGTTTTCTTCCATCATCGTTTCCTTCTATGAAAATTTCTTTCACCTAAATTTATTTACACGAAAAATGCTTTAAAAGTATATATTGAAAGTGTAAAGA
>CAYQNF010000073.1:0-1826 GCA_964418905.1 uncultured archaeon
TTCTTTAGAACTCGCCATCAGGGATATGTTCTGAGATATATGTCCCAGTTCTTGTAATACGAATCTATAGCCCCTTTCTCCGTACTTTGCCTTGGATTTCCAAAATAAAGGAGAAAGTAAAACTATGGCCGAAGCATTCTCAATGTCTATATAGCCACTTTCTGGAAAACATGATATAATATCTTCTTTCTTGCATTTGTTGACGAGGATAAGAGAATTTTTTTTCACGTTGTACCAATACGCACCGGTTTCCATCCCCTGTACATTTATAGAAGCTATGAAAATTTCCACAGGATAAACTGCGCCTGCGGATGGAGAAGGTCTATATGTAGTCTTTACGGTTTCACCGCCTATAACGCCTTCTCCTTCTTCTACTATACCATAACTGTAGAATAATATAGAAGAAATATCATCAAGAGTGATAGGATCTCCGGAAAAGTTCCTTATACTTCTTCTGGATTTCAATGCTTCTATAATAGAGGGGTATTTTACGCCCTTTGGGATTTTAAGTTTGATTTCATGATGACCCGGATATTTGGATTTATTTATTAGAGTAGACTTTCCGATGGTATGATTGTTGTTGAATACATTTATTGATAGATTTAATTTATCTTCCATACCCTCTTTCAGTTTGGTGTTCTCAAAATGAATTTCCGATATGAAATCTTTTTTTGATTTATTGTTGTAGTCCTGTATAGAAATGTTACCGAATCTAAATTTATTAAATTCCATCCGATTCATCGATACCATGTTTGCTAAACTTTTTTCTATTTTCATTGCTTTCAATCCAGTATGTTTATTACGGCTTTGTCTATATTTTCTGTTCCATTAATTTTTTTCCTGAACGATGGGTGCGTTCTTCTCGCGGTCCAGTTCTCTACGGCAATATAGACTTCGTAAACCTTTCTTATGGTATCCCAGTTTTCCGGAAATGTGGGGCCATATCCATTGGAGAAGTATTCTCCTTCCTTTTCTCCTAATCTGTTGTATATCCTAATAAAATCAAGTAAAGGGTCTGCTAAAACCGAATGTAACACATCTATAATGCCATTTATTTTGATTCTACCGTCCTCTACCTTCCCCATAATATTTCCGGGATTAAGGTCATTATGACATAAAGAAGATTTTTCTACGTGATCTAAAATGTCTATATTTTCATCAAGAAAATCTTCTAATTTGCTTATAGTCTCCTTTTTGCCTCCAAGTCTTGATAGGTCTGCAATTTTTTTGTCAAACATTCCCTTCATGTATTTAGAATTAGTTTTGTAATCTTCGCCTATACTTTTTATAGTATAATTAAACGTGTCAAAGGTTATGGAATTTACTTCTTTTAGTATTGATCCCGCTTTGAAAAATATGTCCTCGTCGAATTTTTTACCTTCTCTCTCCCTTATGGAAGACAGTGTCCTTCTAGTTTCTCCATTAAAATATATGGATGATCTTCGTAAACCCCAAAATCTATAATTTCTGGTACATCTATGGATGATCTATCTCTCAATATGCCATAAACATGATTTTCTTTATATGGTCCCCAGTCAAACTCTTTGGGGTAAAATTTTAGAATAGAATCTTTCGATGAATGGGTTTTAACATCAAAAACGTGGCTTATAACGCCTTCAGATATTCCCTGAACGGATTGTATGTCCTTTTGTTTGTATACCGAAGATAATATCTTCATTATCGGACTTTTTATCCTCATATAGTTAATAACGAGAATAAAATTTAAATATGTATAATTTTTACTTACTCCTCAGTAACTAAACCCCAAACGACAGGGCTTTTATTTATTTAATACAATTTTTCATAAAATTCCAGTAGTTAAAAAA
>CAYQNF010000074.1:0-1751 GCA_964418905.1 uncultured archaeon
AAAGAGATTGGATAAATTATTAAAAATAAAGGAAGTTGCCAATTTAACACATATGTTAAATGAGCAAATAAGAAGTAGAGAATCTTATAGAACGTCAAATATGGCAATGAGTAATTACAGCGAGAGAATGATGATATATAACAAAGCCATATTAGATCTTTTACAAAATCTAGAGAGGGCCGTGGAAGAAGTTGCACCGATTTTGGAAGAGATGCCGAATCCGGACGTATTGTAGATAATATTGTCTCCATAGGACGTCAAGTAGAAGAAGCTAAAGAGAGAATAAAAGATATAGAGGAAGAGATTAGAGAAAAACGTTAGTTAAAATCATCTTTTGGGACCTCTTTGGGAGGCATCCTAGGAATCCCATCGCTTCTTATGAAGGCCCTTCCTAGGTTATTCTCTATTATCTTTACGGCCCCTGTACCATTGAATGTATGGGTGGTTGCGTGAAAAATAGAAAGTACAAGGTCCTGGAATTCTTGATCGTTTTCCAAGTCCTCTATCGAGAGTCCCAGATCCTTCGCGTCTTCTCTATTTATGTATCTTCCATGAGTTTTAAATTTCGTATGATCAGAAAGGTAACTTGCTATTTCCTTTGCTTTGTCTTCGTTCCCTTCTAGCATATAACTTTTTAACCATTCGAATACTAATTGCTCAGATAATTCTGTGGCATTCTCGCATTCAATTATAATACCTGGGCCATATTGGCCTAATATCGGCATCCATGGGCCTAATTTGGTCTGGTCTGCACATTCGTCTTTGGCCATTTCGAATTGGTCTATAATACTCTGTGCTGGGATCGCCCTTCTTCCAAGTTGAGTATCAAGTACAAATTGCGGGTCTATGGGACCCAAAGAAGAATGCTTCCCCATAATTATTTTGTTAGATGAACACGCAATCATTGTAGCTGCCGACATTGCTGCATGAGGTATAATTACTCTTACGTCAGAGAATTTTGTTCTTATGTATGATACTAAGGCCTCAGCAGCCTCTACAAGACCTCCTGGGCTATGTAGTATTAAATCCAGTCCCTTATCACCGTCGAGTTCATAAAATACCTCCATGAATCCTTGTACATCTTCCGGTACTATACTTATCAAATCAGGATTCCCCACGTTCCCTGGCTGGGTCCAGCTGGTTGCATATAAAATAGTGTTTCTACCTGTTTTTTCTGAAAGAAGTGATAAGTATTTCCGCCTAATGTCATCATAAGGAAGTTTTTCTTCTTCTTTTTGTAAAGAATCTAACTCTTTTAAAATTTCGCTCCATATTGGCATATTAACACTCCGTGGAGCTACTAGTCTTTGTTTTAGGTTTTATATTTCTAGTCTTTAAATACATATTCGATTTTTTAAGCACTTTTTTATAATGTCCGTGTAATTCTAATAATTCCTTTAAGCCAGGCTCTTTTTGAGATCTTTTAATTAAATCGTCATAATCCTTTTTAGTATTTTCCATATAAACCACTATATAATTACTTCTATTAAAGGCATATACATTTAACCTTTTATTATATATGAATATTATGAATTGGTTGAAAGTTATATTCCAACCTAAAAGTATAGTAGCGTTCCTTGTTGCTATTGGGGCGTTATTCTTGCTTTTAGCTGGAATATCTATACCTATAAATGAACAAGTTTTTGATTTCTTCAAGACTTGGGGATTGATGTTCCTGTTTATAGGTATAGCGGGCTGGCTTTTGTTTTTCATACCTACCGTTATTAGAAACGTTTCTAAATTATAACGAA
>CAYQNF010000075.1:0-1743 GCA_964418905.1 uncultured archaeon
AGCAAAGAAATGCGTTTAACAGATGGATGAATCTAAAAAGTGGCAGAGAGTTCAAGCCTGTTCTGGCTAGATAATTATTTCAAATCATAATTTTCTAATACTTCATAGACAGACCCGTCGGGAGTTAATTCACTTTTCATTAGCTGGAATTTATCTACTTCATAATTACCTATATCGAGGTCTTCCATCTCTTTGATCAGTCTGGTCATTTCTCTTTTATCTTCACCTTTCACGTTTCTTACACGTCCAAATGTTAAATGAGGCGTGTAAACTTCATAATCATGAGGATCATAACCTATATTGATCATTTTTTCTTCTATTTTTTTATGAAACCTTGAAATTTCTCTTCTGTTTTCAGCTCCTATCCACAATACCCTTATATCTTGAATATTAGGAAATACTCCTATTCCGTTTGAATGTAAATTGAATTTCGGATATTCTACTTCAGAGAGAGCAGATTTTACCTCTTCTATACTTCCTTCGGGTTCTCCTAGAAATTTTATCGTGTAATGAAATAGCTCAGGATCTACGAAATTTATATTTCCAAGATCTCTAAATTTGTCCTGGACGTCTTTAACTTGTTCCCTAATATAATCAGTTATAGGTATCTGGACGAACAAACGCATAGTAACACTATAAGTGGTTACCAATTTAGATATAATAAACCTGTTGATAGTTTTTCATGCATGATAATTTCTACCTTAAGTGTCATTGGGGCGGAGACCTAAATGGACAGAATAGAGAAGATTATGTAAGATATATGTATGAAGACGCCGGTTATGAAGTAGTTAGATTGCATTCCTCTGCAAAAAAGAGAAAAATAGAAAACACGTTGCCGAAATTTCTATGGCATTCGATTGATTCTATGCTAGGTATACCAGACTTTCTTGTTTTAGATAAAAAGAACAAGAAATTCTTCTTTTTGGAAGTAAAGCATTATACCGGAGGCCTTAGTTATAGACAAATTCAATGGATAATGGATCATCCTAATGTTGCAACCGTTGTTCTGTTTATTTATGATGAAAAAGAGTTTTATCTTAGTATGAGAGAAACTATAGAAGAGGAGACAAAGGGTTTTGAACTCGGTTTGGAAAATGCTACTAGCATGGACGATGTTATAAAAGAGATAAAATCCGCTTCAGAAGACGGAATAGTGGAAATAAAGACGAAAAGGCCCAATATGGTCAATAAATGAAACTCACAGTAATGTGAGAGTTAAGCTTAAATGTGCAGGATGCACATAGTTATTCTATAGGTGGAAAAATGGCAGGTAAAAGAGACAGAAATCCTAACTTTTCGAAGATAAAGGCAGTTTTAGACACTTTAAAGCAATATCCAGAGGGATTATGGCTTAGTGCTCTGTCAGAAGAGTCAAAAATCCCCCGAATGACAATAACTCGATATATAGACGGTATCTTAAGAGGATTCGTAGAAAACGTTGGAGTTAAGGACGAAGAAGGTAATTTCGTCGGTCTCAGAATAATAAAATTAAAGCATGAATATATGAACAGAGATTTCTCTATCAATAACATAAAAGAGATGCTAGAGGCTAGAAAATTAATCAAGAGCGTTGGGCAATAGATTATGGCCAATACTATAATCTATGTAACCTAGTGTAGAAATTGTTCGAATTTTCTTCCAAATTTCATCATAATCTATCTTATTTTCAGCGTGAGTTTCATATAAAGGTTCACGTGTAGTGAAGTGAAGCAGTATGAATAAAATATGCTTCTAATAGCCAAA
>CAYQNF010000076.1:0-1626 GCA_964418905.1 uncultured archaeon
CCTCTTTTTGGCAGATACTATAAAAACAAAATTATAGAATTTAACTCCTTAAAAAACACAAAAAAGTATCACAAGCGGCTACAACAGCAAAATACTACCCTAATTAATATCATCGGTTAAATAAATATTTTGCAAAAGTAAGGGTTTATATAAAACTTTTGTCTACAAATTCTACATAAACACAAAGCGGATAGAGACAAAAGGACCCGGCTTGTTTTAATTCTAAGAGGCACATTATGGGTATTACAGAAAAATTTTTAGTCAACACCAACAAGTTCAAGGCTATTGTTGAAACGCTCCAGACAGCGGACACGCTTCCAGAAAAAATAGATGAGGAATATTTGGAAGAACTGGGATATTCCACTCATCCTGATTTCTTGGTTCTTTATCTCTTTAAGGAACTGGGAATGCTGGAGGAAGATGGTAGCCCTACTCCCCTCTTTGAAAAATTCAGGAATCAGGAATCCTCTAAAGAGGCTATAGCCTATGGTATTATAAAAGCTTATGGTGATCTGTTTAAAGATGACCCTGAAATCCATAAGTCATCGGCTGATGAGATATCAGAAATGTTCAGGATTTACTTTGGCAGTGAAAAATCTGATATCATACTCAACTATATGTCTAATACATTTAAAACCTTGGTTGATTATGTAGGTGTAGAAAAGCTGGAATCAGTTCTGGATCAGAAAGGATCGGGAGCTTCAAATATTGAATCCATTGTAAAAGAGATTGCCCATAAATACAGTAACGGTAGTTCCGATTCTGAAGACACGACAAATGGCAGTTCGGTAGAAGTGAAGGAACGATCTGAGACAGAAGATACGGAAGAAGAACCTTCACTAGAGCCACAGCAGGAAGAATCTTCGATGGAGGACTCATCTGATGAGGATATTTTATCAAAGGATGAATTTGAAGAAAAGTCAATCGATGAGATATATGATATCATTGAATACGTTAATGAAGCTCCTACAATAATTTCTGAAGAAGAGGAAACGGAAGACAACTCAGCAGAAACCGGTGAAACTGAAGATGCCAAGGCATCGGAAGAAGAACCTGACGATGAAACTGAAATCATCTCTTTTGAGGTAGATGTAGAAAACAAAGAAGATGAAGCGGAAGAAGAGGAAACTAAAGAAAAGGGAACAAAAGATTCTGCGAAAGAGGATATACATGTCACTGATAAAGATATAGAGAATTTACCTGAAGACACCGGTTATATTAACAAGGCATTTGTAAGAAAAGCTGCCCTGTTATACAAATTGGAGAGGTATAAGGATGCGCTTCCAGCTCTTGATGATGTATTTCAACGTTTTGCCGATACGGACAACCGAGAGTTACAACAGCAGGCTTCTCTTGCTCTTATTAGAAAAATGAAATCCCAGGAAGCACTCGAGATGCATAAAGAGTTGATTCCGACCTATAATAAAATTATTGAGCGGCTTGAAGATGCAGAGCAGGATCACTTTGTTGAACCGGTTGACCATGCATTTATAAAAAGAGGTGATATTCTGCTTGAAGACAATCAGTATGAAGAGGCATTGAAAGCTATTGATCAGGCCATAACCCGATTTGAAAATACTAAACGTAAACAGGATTATTTAGCAAAGTCTATGTTTGCAAAGGCGG
>CAYQNF010000077.1:0-599 GCA_964418905.1 uncultured archaeon
ATTATATCTCTCTTATCTTCTTCTGTAGTATCTAATGAATTTAGTACTGTTTCTAGCTTTCTAGACTTTCCTCGATAATATTTTGCTCTTTTTTTGTAATATCGTAAATATCATAAACTATATCATCTATTTTTCGATTTAATATGATTATATCATCTCTTATTTTTTCTGTTTGTCTTGTTTTCTTTTCTTTATTTTTTTCAAGTTCTTCTTTCTTGTTTAACATGTCCTCAACTAAACTCACTAGTTTATTCTTATTCTCTTCTGATATCTTTATTGGTACCTTTGATAAGAAGCTTATAGTCACCTGAGTCGTTAAATTCATACCCACGTTATACGAATATTCATAGAAAAACTCCATTAGCCCGGAATTTAGAATTCCTAATAAATACAACAAGTCCTCTTTCGTGTCGTTTTTATTGTAAATGGAATAAACCGTATTAAATCCCAATATATTCTCATCTGCGTAAGTTCCTTCTATCCTATCTGATATTCTTTTTATAAGTAATTTTTTCCTTGAAAATGCCTCTTCTTTATAGTTAATTCCTTTCAATTTTTCTGGTATAAAATATTTATCATTTATAGAATATTTATCTACG
>CAYQNF010000077.1:609-1624 GCA_964418905.1 uncultured archaeon
GAAACGCATTTCATCTTATATCTTCCCTTCTTTTCAGAAGAACTCACTGATAACGTATCTTCTTCCACTATTTCTAGATTTTCATCGCAGCCGGAGCACGTTTTTTCTGCCGAGCCATAATATTTTCTGGTCACGCTATTATAATTTCCGCATTCAGGACATTCGATAATATCACTGGTTTGTCCTATTTCGATGCCTCTTTTTATCTCAAAAATGTCCCTGAGGTTTGTTGACTCGTCTCTTATTTTTTCTAAGATAGAAAATATATCATCTGTCAGGGATAAAGAAAATACGCTTGAGGGAGTTTTCTTGAAATAACTTTGTTTTATTGAATTTCTATCAATAACATTAGGTCCGTCAAAAAATGTTATGTCTATCTTAGATTTAGAATTCGGTTTTTTGTTCTGTACTATAATACCTATTGAATCAGATGCAACGCCGGGGAATTTTCCATAGTCTATTATCTCCTTTATAGTATAATTTTGAACTATCTCATCTCTAATAGGTTTGTATGTTTTATTTTTGATAAAAACCTTAGGCAGAAGAAAAGAAAGAATTCCTCCATCGCTAAGTCTCTTTAGAGATTCTAAAATGAACAAAGAGCATATGTTCACATTTTTCTGTGATATTTCATATTTCTCTGCCCACGACTCGTTCAAACTGTTTGGTATTTTTGAACTCCAAGGGGGGTTACCTATAATAACGTCAAATTGTCCTTGAAAATCCGGAAACTGTTCTTCCCAAACAAAAAATTTCTCTTTATCCAAGTCTGGGTCATCTATAAGAGAATTACCACATCTTATATTCTTCTTTAATGTCGGTAGTCTATGTCTTCTTTCTGCTAGTTTTAATAGTAAATTAAGCTGGGCTATCTCGACGGCCTTAGAGTCTATATCTATACCAAAAATATTTTCGTTCGCTATTTTAGATTTTAAAGTAAATAATTTATCTGACGTGTCCTTAAGATTTAATTGATAATCCTTATTCTTTTTTCCTTTTAGATAATAACTGGACA
>CAYQNF010000078.1:0-1595 GCA_964418905.1 uncultured archaeon
TTTACAGTCTCACTCATCTCTAGGTATCCTTTCTCTGCCATCTTCTTCATATCACTGTCAAAGAATCCATATAGTCCCGTGTTTTTTGGTTTTATCCAAGCCGGGAATTTATTGTCTAGATGCTCAAACAGCTTCTTATGACCGTTCTTTATTCTGTAATTTTCTACAGTTTTCGGTTTTCGTCTAAACATATCTATCACATAAAACTAAAATAATTTCTTCAAAGCATCTAGTCTTTCTGAACAATCTTGAGTCTTATTGCCTTTAGCTTCGGCTATATCGTCAACAAGTAAAAGAGCGTCATGTAATCCTTTCGCATGCCCTCTCTTCGCAGCATCCATATCTACCATTTTCTCCATCTCATGGTTATGACCACTCTTATCTTCCCTGTCGTCCACCACTATATGGGAAAGTTCATGTGCTATAGCTCCTTCTAGAATTTTCTCATTGCCCTCGGCTAGGAATTCTGGAGAAAACCAAAACGAAGAACTGCCCCAAATAAACTGCTTACCTAAAATAGAAATCCTCTTCACTTTTGGATTTGCCATGGCCGGTGAAGATATATTCTTAATAATTTTCTTGTTCCCTCTATTTTCTATTTCTACTCTAGTAGAGATCAAATTCCATGTAGAATCAACAAAGGCTCTGTCAATTTTAACAAATTTTAGCTCTGGGTAATCTCTATTTTTTACTTTTGTGATAAAATCATATAATTTTCCTGTGTTTTTCATGTATTCTTCCAAAGGATTCATTGTACCACCTACATACCTCTTTTTAATCGCTCAATTTCTATGAGGCTTAATGTTCCATATCTACTTTTATCGCTGCCAGATACTGGTACAACGTTTTCTATTGTTTTATTCCCGTTAATGTGCAAGGCTATATTCAATCTCAGTGGTAATTTTTTCCGTTCTTCTTCGGATTGTGGATTTTCTGCAACTGCTACAGGAACACCATCTTTCGTAAATCCCGTAAAGTGTGCATAACCTATCCTTTCTAATGAATCTATATCTACGTCTGAGAAATTCAATTCTATCTCCAACTCTGCAGTTCCTCTACCTTCTATCTTAGTCGAGGAGAATTTCCATGGACGTTTATCGTGAATCTTTCTTTGATTGTTTTTATTTTGATCAGCTATAAGAAAGCCTACAATATCTGTTATGTAGACGGGATAATCTTTCTTGTTAAATAGCTGTAACTTCAGCTTCACTATCAAATCACCTTGAATTGTCTTCCATTCTCCTCTAGATGACAATATTTTTAATTTTAAGAATTTGTTTCTGATATAATTAATACCTAATATTATTCCACTCGTTCCCCCGATAGCTGCAAGGACATCTATTATTACTCCTATATCAATCGAAACCATAACTATCTTTCCATAAGAAGTAATTTATATTATTCTATTAGATTACCCGATCATTTCTCATAGTAATCCTAGAACGTTGTTGCATCCGTCCTCTACAATACGAAACATTTCTCTAAAATCGTCTTCAACGGATCGATCTGAACTCCCACGAGAATTGTCATTAGGATCTAAGAATAGATTCGTACCACGTTCAGATACTGCTCTGAAATTGAAAGGGTTACGACCT